>JAJRXF010000055.1 GCA_024276425.1 Actinomycetes bacterium
ACACAATCATGACGTCATAGCCAATAGTCTTGCCACCGGCGGTGTCTACCGAATTGTTTTCTGGATCGAATGCGCTAGCAGCATCCTTGATCCAGGTAACGCCCTTTGGCATGACCGAAGCCTCCGAACGTTCGGATTTCTTGACGTCGGCACAGCCTCCCCCAACCAAGGTCCACAGCGGCTGGTAGTAGTGCTTGTCTGAGGGCTCGATCACGGCGATGTCGTCGATCTTCTTATTCTTGAGTCTGGCGGCCATGGCAATTCCGGCCGAGCCGCCTCCGACGATAACGACTTTGTGATGTGCGGTTGTAGCCACGGTGATCCCCCTCGGATCGGTCCATCTGAAGCGATTTGTGACCGGCGACACGCCGGCCCCATCAAACGTACGGCCTTTCGGAGTGCCGGTCAACTAAGACCGGGACTTTCTGCCCTACTCCATCGCAAATGGCCCGGAAATAGAGTCTGGTGATTGAAGACCCAACGTTCGCTTCGTCAGATCGCCCTTGGTCGAAGCTCGCTTCGTCAGATCGCCCTTGGTCGAAGCTCGCTTCGACCCCCGGTCGACCAATCAGTTACGAATCGGTACCGATCGCCACGGATAATCGTGGTCCGCCACTCCAGGGGCTGACCATCGCGCTGCCCGAGCCGCTCCAAAAAGAACGCAGCATCGCCAACACCCAGTCCCAATAACCCACAATCAGTCTCACTGGGCACGACCGGCGTTAGCCGCTCCCATCCCTGATTCGGTACCGGTGCACCACAATTCGAAAGCTCGTCATACAGGGCGGTCCGTTCCCAGTTAACCGACGACAAAGGCTCGGCGATCTTCAAGGGCAGCCAGGCCCGGTCGATTGCCAATGGGAGACCCGCAGCCAAGCGCAGTCGCTCAAGCAAGACCAACTCGGTTTTCTCATCAACACCGAGGTGGGATGCTGCCTCGATGTCGCTAACCACCTCCAGGCGTTTCACCTGATTGGTTTGTTCAACACCCGTTGATTCAACGGATTGGAAAAGGCTGTACAAGGTGCCAAGCGATTGCTCAAACTCTGCTCGATTCAGCACGGTTCCACGACCTCGCTCCCGCTTCAGCAGGCCGGTCTTGTTGAGGTTCCGAACCGCCTCGCGGACCGTATGCCTCGATACCTCATAGGCTTCGGTCAGTTCCAGGTCAGTTGGAAAACTCTCATCGAACTCGCCCGCTTCGATCCGGGAACGCAAATCGGCTTCTAGTTGGGCCCATAGCGGCATCGGGCTAGCTCGATCGAGTTGGGTCAGGCCCACGGCGCTGACCCCCAAGTTCGATTCAGTCTGATCTCACTGCTCATCCCGGTCCCTCTTTCTCTTCCGGCGTGCGTAATTCCAATTAGTTTGGCTGGTTCTGCCAAAAACTGGCACTGCAGCTATCCGGACAATCGAACTGTATCCCACGCAGAGGGGCCGTGAGATACACGGGCCGTGAACATGGATGGACTACATCATCTTATACGTATAGTCATTTTGTACGCACAATAGAACTATGAGGCTGAGAACCAAGGTATGGTGCTCACACCCGACCCGGAGGTACCGGAAAATGAACCGTTCCCGTCCACTGTCGACCATTGCCCCTGCCCTCGCCTTGGGCCTAGGCCTCCTAGTAAGTGCTTGTGGCGGATCGGTTGCATCCACGAGCGCGACCAACAGCAGCGTTGAAAGCCCACTGGCCGGTGTCCGACTGGTCGAGGCTCAGGACGCGGCGGACATTATTGACAATCCGCCAGCCAACCTCGTCATTCTCGATGTGCGCACACCAGAGGAATTCGCCGAAGGTCACATCGAGGGCGCCGTCATGTTGGACTTCTATCGGGACGACTTCGCCGATGAATTGGCCAAACTCGATCCCGATGTTCCCTACGTCCTCTATTGTCGATCCGGGAATCGCAGTGGCCAGACCCGGGCTCTAATGAATGAGCTGGGATTCACCGATGTAGCTGATATCCAGGGTGGAATCGGAGGATGGCTCGGCGCCGGACTGCCCCTCGTGTCCTAATTCCAGTTCGCCTCCTACTCGGGTAGTTCGCAGGTATCGCCGCTGCAGTCATAATCCTTGGTGGCGGCGCGGATATGTCGCAGACCAATACCAACCCCGATGGCATAGACGAGCCCGAAGGCGAGGCCAACACCCAGCGTGTTCCGAGCCAGCAAGGCCCCAAAGGTACTTCCTCCAAACACCAGGGCGAGAACGAACATCGTCAGCGGCAGGTGACAGGGGCAAAAGATGAACGACCAGATCAACCACCGGCGGCCCCTTCGTTCCCTCTCCTTGCTCGCGTCAGCCAGATCGAGCGGGCTCGGTTGAGTTGGTAGTTCAGCTAGATCGACCTCGGCACTCACCCCTGTGCTATCGACATCAGATTTGCAAAACTGAACCCCCCTTCTTCATCACGGGAGAACAGAAGTCCGCCACTTCATGGCCTAATAGAGGGACGAGTGGTGTCGAAACTGCCCAGAAAACAAGTGCCATCCTTCGCGCAAGGAGAAACCAATGCCATCCGTCGAAGACCAGATTACCAAAGCCATCGGAGCCCACGGCCAGTGGAAGTTTCGACTTGTCGATGCCATTGGCAAGGGCACGAGCGAGTTTGATCCAAACAACGTTCAGGTCGACAACAAGTGCGAATTTGGAATCTGGCTGCACCAAGAGATCAGTCCGGTCGATAAGTCCAACTCGCACTACCGAACCGTTGTGGCCCTTCACGCAAAGTTCCATAAGCTGGCGGCCGCTATCTTGCGCGAGGCTGTCAATGGACAAGCTGACAAGGCCCGCAAGATGATCGCCCCAGGTTCTGACTATGCCCAACTCTCCACCGAGATGACGCTGACACTGATGGCATGGAAGAAGGAGTTGGCCCTGTCCGCCTAGCGGGCAGCAACAACGGCAATCTCGATCTTCCAAGCGGGCTGAGCCAACTCGGCAACAACCAACAAGGTCGAAGCAACAAGTGTCGAATCGAGTACTTGGTCCCTCACCGCCATCACAGGCGCGAGGTCGAGTCCGGGTATGACGTAGGTAGCAATCGAGACGACGTCACTCATATCCATGTCGGCTGCGTCAAGCATGGCACCGATGTTGGCCCAAATCGTCTCTGCTTGCGCACCTAGTTCGACCGGCACCTCTCCGTCGGGGCCAACGGGCACAACCCCAGAGGTGTGAAGCCATCTCGTTGTTGAGGTCGAGACAACGGCATGGGCATAGTTTGCCGCTGGGGGCGCAATACTCCGAGGAAAGACAGGTTCATTGGGCATGACTGATCTACCTCGCCGGGCGATGCGGACGGTGACGCATCCCTCGAGGTGGGGTGACCGCTGGCGCCGACTTGGAATCTAAAACATCGGCCGAGGCCAACAGGTCATTTGAGGTAATCATGGCCACGGCGTGGGCATCGAGCGACGTCACCTGTGAGTCCTCTGATAGTCGCATGGCTTGACGAGCAAGTGCCTGTTCGAACAGGTTCCTTGCGTAACGAGCATTGCCGAACGAGTCGTGCCTGCTCACCCGATTGAAGATCTGCCGAAGCGTGTAGTCACCACCCTCGCCGAGCCTATAGTCGGCATCGGAAACCATCTTTTCTGTAATCGTTACCAATTCGTCTGCGGTGTAATCTGGGAACGGGATCTCGCGAGCAAAGCGAGACCGCAGACCAGGATTGGACAACAAGAAGGCGTCCATTAGTTTGGGATAGCCAGCCACGATTACCACGAGACGATCCCGATGGTCCTCCATCCGCTTGATGAGTGTTTCCACCGCTTCTGATCCAAAGTCATTCGTGGGAAGATTCCCCGTCGGCACCAGTGCATAAGCCTCATCGATGAAGAGAACTCCATCAAGTGCTGACTTAACGGCCCGATTGGTCTTGGCTGCGGTGTGGCCAACATATTGTCCAACCAGGCCGGCACGGTCCACCTCAACCAGGTGCCCCTTGGCCAAAAGGCCAAGTGAGCCATACATCTCAGCCAACAATCGAGCAACCGTTGTCTTACCCGTTCCTGGATTTCCAAGAAAGACCAGGTGCTGACTGCTGGTTACATCGGACAGCCCGTGCTCCTTGCGTCGAGCTTGAACCTGAAGGAAGGCGATCTGGGAACGGACTTGCTCCTTGACTGATTCGAGACCAACCAGCGAATCCAACTCTGCTTGAATCTCAACCATTGGCCGGATCTCGGTTTTGCGACTACGCGGAAGATTAGCCAGGTGAGGAAGCCGGTTCTCCAACTTGGCCTCGGCGGCGCGCCGAGCTTGGTCTCCGGCCTTCTTGAGCTTTTTGGCAATCTTGTCTGGCCGTCGAACCATGCCGCGACGCTAGCGGCCAGAACACTCATATCCCAGCAAGGCGGCAGACTCTGGACCTAGAGGTAGAACTCCGAGCCCATATCGACGCCACTGGCTCCTGCCTGGGCCGCCAGCAGGGCTAACCACTGGTGGGCAATGGTGACCGCAGCGATGGCAGTTATCTCCGCATGATCATAGGACGGAGCCACTTCGACCACATCCATTGAGACATAGTCAATGGAGCCAAGACCACCGAGGATCGCCAACGCCTGCGCAGTGGACAACCCACCAGGTACCGGAGTGCCGGTTCCGGGGGCGAAAGCTGGATCAAGACAATCAATGTCGAAAGTTAGGTAAACCTTTGAGTTTCCGACGATCTCGAGAATCTTGGCTGTGGTGGCCTGGGGGCCTTCACGATGAACCCACGGAGCAGTCAGAACGGTGAAACCATGCGTCTGGTCGTTAGCGGTCCTGATCCCAATCTGTACCGAGCGGGCCGGGTCGATAAGCCCTTCCCTGGCCGCACGCAAGAACATCGAGCCGTGATCCAGTCGTTCACCATCATCGGGCCAGGTGTCACTATGAGCATCGAAATGAACCAGAGCGAGAGGACCATATTTCTCAGCAGAGGCCCGCAGAAGTGGATAGGTCACAAAGTGATCACCACCCAAAGTCAGCATTTTGGCGCCGCTCGACAGGATGTTGGACGCGTGCGCCTCCACCTGAGTTACCACATCCATTGGATAGCCCGAGTCCAGGTAACAGTCGCCGTAGTCAACAACCTTGATGTGGTCAAAGACATTGAATCCCAGGGGGAAGGCATCGAGTGCGGCTACTTCCGGGGATGCGGCACGGATGGCTCGCGGACCCAACCGGGCTCCACTCCGATAGGTGGTGGCGCAATCAAAGGGCACGCCAGACACCACGACGTCTGCCCCTTCAATATCACGGGTGTAGCGGCGACGCATGAACGACAACGCTCCGCCATAGGACATTTCTCCCCAACTCCCAAGGTCCACCTCGCTTCGAAAGGCAAAGTCGCCCTTGGGACCAGGGGGTTTGGTTCCAGCGATTTTGAACTCAGGGTTGTCTTTTTTCGGGTTCGAGGCAGTCATCTTCGGTCAGTCCCTACTTCTGTCCAACGTCTCTCTATCAACGAATACTCCCGCGCATTCGTGTATCAATCAACTGATCTAGTTGAATAATGTCGAAACTTATTGTTGAATTCGTTGTGTGATACTCGAAGAACCACGCTTTCATTCATCACCCGTCGAACTAGCCGAACTAGCCGAACTGGCCGACCGCCACTTGTGGGGTCACTTCTCTTCCCTGAGTCGCGGAGTCGATGGCCTTCCAATCATCAACCGGGGAGAGGGATGCTATATCTGGGATACCGAGGGCAAGAAGTATCTGGACGGAATGGCTGGCCTCTACACCACCCAGGTTGGGTACGGCAGGCAAGAGTTGGCCCAAGCAGCAGCCCGTCAGTCACAACAGCTAGCCTTCTATCCGCTGTGGACTCACGCCCATCCTGTGGGAATCGAGTTGGCCGCCCGCATAGCCCAGGGGGCACCCGGTGATCTAAACCGAGTGTGCTTCACAAGTGGCGGCTCCGAGTCGGTCGAGTCGGCCATCAAGCTGGTTCGCCAATACTTCAAGGTCACCGGCCAACCACTGAAGACCAAAATCCTGAGCCGAGACCTGGCCTATCACGGCACCACGCTCGGAGCCCTCTCCCTGACCGGCCTTCCGAGCCTACGAGCCCCGTTCGAGCCGCTGATGCCCGGGGCGATCAAGATTGCCAATACCTACCAATACCGATGCAGCTATTGCCAAGAGTTCGATGCCTGCACCCTGAGTTGCGCCACCGACATCGAACGCATGATCTTGCGAGAGGGCCCCGAAACCGTCGCTGCGGTCTTCCTGGAACCGGTTCAGAATTCTGGAGGCTGCTTCACGGCTCCGTCTGGCTACTTTGATGAGGTCCGCAGTATTTGTGACCGCTACGAAGTCTTGATGGTCTCTGATGAGGTCATCTGTGCCTTTGGTCGACTCGGGAAAATGTTCGGCTCGGAGCGCCTTGGCTATCAGCCAGACATCATCACCTGCGCCAAAGGCATTACCTCGGGATATGCGCCTCTGGGAGCCATGATCGTTAGCGATAGACTGGCCGAACCGTTCCGTTCCGAGGACGAACAATTCCTCCATGGCTTTACCTTTGCGGGTCATCCCGTTTCCTGTGCTGTGGCCTTGGCTAACCTCGATGTACTGGAAGAGGAAGCTCTGAACCAACGGGTGCTCGACAACGAAGACGGCTTCCGAGCGGCATTGGATGACCTCACCGACCTACCAATCGTGGGACAAGTCCGGGGAATGGGCTACTTCTACGGAATCGAACTGGTGAAAGATGCAAAGACTCGGGCCATGTTCAGTCCGACTGAAGCCAACGAACTGCTTCGGGGATTTCTGTCGCTGCGTCTGTCCGAACTCGGTCTGATTTGCCGGGCTGACAGCAGAGGGGAGCCAGTGATCCAGCTTGCCCCTCCCCTGATCGCCGGGCCCCAGCAGTTCGAAGAAATGAACCAGATCCTGCGCCAAGCTTTAACCGAGGCTGGCTCTCGTCTATAGCAAGCAAATCAGAACGCAAATCGGAACCAAGAATGACCCAAACTACGATTATTGGCAACGGGACCATCCATTCCATGGACCCCGACCAACCCAACCCGGATTGGGTCGAGATCCGAGACGGCAAGATCCTGGGAACGGGAGTGGGCTTGGCCCCCGCTGGCCGGCGTCTCGATCTGGCGGGGCGAACGCTGCTTCCTGGATTCCACGATGCTCATGTCCACCCATCACTGGGTGGCCTTTCCCTTGTTCGCTGCGACCTTCATGACCTAGCAACGGTTGAGGATTTCGTCGCCGAGGTTGCTCACTACGGCACCAAAAACCCACACGCTCCCTGGATCCTGGGGGGTGGCTGGTCCATGGAAGACGTACCAAACGGAATTGCTAGGGCCGAGTGGCTAGATGCGGTTGTACCCAACCGGCCCGTATACCTCGGAAGCAGCGAAGGTCACGCGGCCTGGGTGAACTCCAAAGCACTGGAGTTGGCGGGTATCGATGCTGACACTCCCGACCCCGTCGATGGTCGGATCGAGCGAGATCCCGATGGAACTCCAACCGGAACCCTGCAAGAGGGAGCGGCATACCTGGTGGCAAAGGTTCTCCCCCCGACCAGCTTGGCCGAAGCAGCAGAAGGGATTTTGGCCGCCCAATCGTTGTTGCTCTCCCTCGGAATTACCACCTTTCAAGATGCCTGGGTTGAACGGGCAACCCATGAGGCGTACCGGTCTCTCGATTCTGCTGGTCAACTGATCGCAAAGGCAACCGCATCGCTGTGGTGGGAGCGAGATCGAGGGCTCGAACAACTACCCGAACTGATCGAACGATTTAGCGAAACCGGACGCCGCTACCGCCCAGGATCCATCAAGTTCATGGTCGACGGGGTCTGCGAAAATGGTACCGCCTCTATGGTTCATCCTTATGTCGGTACTCACGACGACTGTGGTCTCGTCTTCATTTCGCGGGACATGCTTCTGGAAGCAGTGCCCCAAACGATGGCCGCCGGAATCCAACCCCATTTCCATGCTATTGGGGATCGGGCGATCCGTGATTCGCTGGACGCAGTTGCCGCCGGAGACCCAGCAGACGCCAAAAGAGTTCGACCACAAATTGCCCATGTCCAAGTCGTGGACCCCGACGACATCCACCGCTTCGCCCAACTACACGTTGGAGCAAATGCACAGATGCTTTGGGCTTGCAATGACGACACCATGCTTGACCTCACCACACCCCGCCTAGGCGAGGCTCGCAATCGCTGGCAATTCCCGTTCCGCCGTCTGATTGACGCCGGAGCCCATTTCGCCTGCGGTTCAGACTGGTCGGTTTCCACCGCCAATCCGTTCCCCCAGATCCAGGTGGCGGTGACTCGATTGATGCCCGGCATGGATGCGCCCTTCCAACTCGAACAGGCCATCACCGTTGAAGAAGCGCTTCGCGGGTTTACCACCGGATCGGCGTGGATCAATCATGAAGAGAAAAACAGTGGCTCAATCACACCGGGAAAAGCTGCCGACCTTGTGATCGTGAATCAAGACCCACTGAGCGCCCCTGATCTCGCCTCCACCACGGTGGAACTTACCCTGGTCGGTGGCCAAGTGGTGTATGAGGCTTAGCAGACAAATGAAGCCCCTTGTTGAAAATGTGACCAAGCGCTCAAAGGACGCGTCATACAAGGTGGGGCCGACACTGGCCCCTGAATACGAGAGCAGGAGAGTTATTGTGAACGAAGCAAACTGGGAGAGAATCGGGCGTCTCGGTGCTGGAGTTGTGCTCCTCATCTTGGGCTTCACCGTATTTGGTGGAGTCCTGGCCGTCATTGCCGTCATTGCTGGACTGATTATGACGGTGACTGGCGCAGTTGGTTGGTGCCCAATCTACGCCCTTCTAAAAACCGGAACTCGCAAGATCACCGGGGCTTGACCCAAATCTCCGGGCAACGGACTCCCTACACGGCTCACCGTTGTACTGGTACGGTCCGACGGCTCTCCATCTCCTCAAAGAACCGTCGGACCGAACCATGTTCGCTAGATTCTATTGTCACCCGGAAGTCTGAACCACCAGCATCCGTTGACCCAAGGCTCCGACTAGCCCTTCGCTTCGGAGAATAGATCTTGCATCAGAAGCTGAAGCTCTCCGGCCTGAGGAACAAACTCCAACTGAGCCATGACCTCGGGTGGCGGGTAAATCCCCGGATCTTCCAGAATCTCGGGCAGGATAAATGGTGTTGCCGCCTCATTGGGGCTGGCGTAGTAAATGTAGTTGGTAAGTGCCCCACCATTCTCGGCATCGGTCAGGAAGTTGATCATGGTGTGGGCCGTACACGGATGAGCAGCATTGGCGGGAATAGCCATCGTGTCAACCCAGCGGACGCCACCTTCCTTGGGAATGACATAGACATCTCGGTCATAGGCATCGGCCTCCAGGAAAGACAAGGCAAACCCACCACTCCAGCCGTGTGCAGCGCCAACCTCACCGTTAACCAGATCGTCACCGAAGGTCACCGAGTCGAACTTGACCAGGTTGGGAGTTGTCTGCTTCAGAAGCTCTCCAGCCTCACGAATTGCTTCTTCGTTCCCAGAGGTCATCACCTCATCAATGCTGTAGCCCAGGTACTTCAGCGCGGCCGCAAACGCCTCGTTGGAATCGTCGAGCATTGACACCCCACCAGGAATCTGGCTGCTGAGTTCGGGGTCAAAGATGAAGCCCCACGTTGGCTCTGGGTTGCCCATGGCCTCCAAGGCGTCAATACTGATGCCAATACCCGTTGTTCCCCACTGGTAGGCAACGTGGTACTTGTTCTCCGGGTCGAACGGAGGCGACTGCCACTCGCTTGCAATGTTTTTCGCGTTGGGGATGGCATCAAAGTTAAGCGGCATCACCAGCTCTTCTTGAATCATGGTGTCCAGCATGTAGTCAGAGGGCACCACAAGGTCATAGATGGCGCCCCCAGCATCGACCTGAGCCAGCATCTGCTCATTGGAGTCGTACTGGGTGTACTCAACCTTGACGCCATACTCCTCCTCAAACTGTTCAAGAAGTTCGGGGGCCATGTAGTCAGTCCAGTTATAGAAGGCCAGATCACCATCAGTTTCACCCACCTCGCATTCTGCCGCCCCACCGGATGATTCAGAATCACCTCCGCCGCAGGCGGCAGCAACTATCACCATGGCCGAAAGGCCAGCTACGAATCGATACTTCACATTTCTCTCCCTTACTTACGGTTGTTTAGATTTCGGGTCGCGTTGCAAGAACAGTGATGTCAACACAAGAACCGTCGAAGCCAGAAGCATCAGGGTTGAAATGGCGTTCAACTCCGGACTCACACCTCGGCGAATTGCACCAAATACATACACCGGGAGCGTGGTTCCCCCCGAGCCATTGACAAAACCAGAGATCACAACGTCATCGAGGGACAAGGCCAATGCCAACAGAGCGCCAGCCAAAACTCCCGGCAGAATTAACGGAAGGGTTACGCGCCTGAAGGCCAGCCAACCGCTGGCGTAAAGATCACGAGCCGCCTCCTCTAGCGAGGGATCAAGTTGACCAAGTCGTGCTTTGACCACGACAGCGACGAAGGAAATGTTAAAGGCAATATGGCTGATGGCAATGGTGTAAATCCCAAGTTGGAACCGTGGCCCGAAACTATCAATCAGGCGAAAGACTTGGGCGAAGAAGGCCAGCATCATGACCGCCATTGTCACATCGGGAATAATGACCGGAAGGTAGATGGCACCGTCGAGTGCCTTGCGGCCCTTAAACCGATATCGATCGATTGCGATGGCAACACTGGTGCCAAGAATGGTGGAGACAACTGTCGAAATTCCGGCGACGATAAGTGAGTTCTTTAGCGCGGAGAGAATCTGCTGGTTCTCGAAAACGGCGGGATACCAGCGCGTCGAGAACCCTCCCCAGACCGTTACTCGGCTCGATCCGTTGAACGAGAAGATGACCAGCACGAAGATCGGGATGTAGAAGAAGGCGAAGATCAGCCAGGCGTTGAGACGTAAGAAGCGATCGATCCACTTTCCGGTGCGAAGAGTCTGGCTCATAGCTCGCTGGCCTCCGTCCGCTGATTAATAACCACGGCAATCAACATGGCCACAATCAGGACCACCGACAGCGCGGCACCAAAGGGGAAATTCCTAGCCTGGCCGAACTGGCGAGCAATGTAGGAGCCGAGCAGCAATGTCTTTGCTCCACCCAAAATCTCCGGCACAACATAGGAGCCGAAACTGGGCACAAACACCAGGATGGACCCCGCGATAATTCCTGACTTTGTGAGCGGCAATGTCACCTTGCGAAACGCGGTGAACCCATCGGCATACAGATCCCGTGCAGCCTCTACCAGTTTCCAGTCCATCCGCTCGATTGCAACATAGAGGGGCAGGATCATGAATGTGAGGAAGCTGTAAAGCATCCCAAGAACTACCGCCGTTGGGGTGAAGAGAATTCGAAACTCACCAAAGCCGAGCGATTCACTGGCCTGGGAAATTGGGCCATCCGAACCAAGCATGAAACGGATGGCAAAAATCCGAATCAGCCCGTTGGTCCAGAAGGGAATCATGACCAGAACCAACAAGACGTTGCGCACCTTGGCTGCTCGTGTGGCCAAGTAGTAGGCGAAGGGATAGGCCACAATCAAACACATCACCGTGGTCACCGCCGCCATCCAAAAGGACCGCCACACAGTCCTCATGACCAACCCGGTAAAGAGCTTGTCGTAGGATTCGAGGTTCCAACCAGAAAGCTCCGTCCGGCCGGTCGCCGTACGGGTAGCGAATGAGTAGGCCAGGATGATAAGTAGTGGAACGATGAAAAAGAGGACGATGTAGAGGCCAGCCGGTGTGGCCAACAACCGACCCTTCCTTGCTTGTGAATGGGCGGCCGCATGGTCAAGACTTGTCATGCTTAGTCCTCAAGTAGATTCGAGGCGTCGGGGTGCCAGGAGACCGTTACGGGCTGGCCGGGATCGAAAATGGTGTTGAGCGGCCTGTTGTCTCTGCGAATGGAAAGAGTGCCTCCGCTTGTTTCGATGTCATAGGAGTGTGAGTCTCCGAAATAGGTGCGCCGAGCCACGATGCCAGGTATCTGGTTCATGGCTCCTCCGATCCGTTCGTTCTCGACGGTGAGATCGATGCTCTCGGGCCGCAGGGCAATGGTCACCGACTGTGACCCGGAAGGGGCAGGGCTGGCGCATGCGATGACCTCGTCTCCAAGTCTGACTGTTCCGGAGGAATCGACCGAGCCCTCAATCAGGTTAATCTCACCAATGAAGTCGGCGACGAACCGCTTTGCCGGATGTTCATAAATTCGGGTCGGGTCATCGACTTGTAGAAGTTTTCCTTCGCTCATGACGCCAATGCGATCGCTCATGGTCAGCGCCTCTTCCTGGTCGTGAGTGACGTAGACAAAGGTGATCCCCACTTCGGAATGAAGAGACTTCAGTTCGCTTTGCATCTCCTGGCGAAGCTTGAGGTCTAGTGCCCCCAGGGGTTCATCAAGCAACAAGACTTTCGGTTCGTTCACCAGAGCACGAGCCAAAGCCACTCGTTGTTGTTGTCCACCCGACAACTGATTCGGTTTCCTGTTGAGGAGGGCCTCAAGCTTGACGGAGTTGATGGCCTTGGCGGCTGCATCGCGAGCCTGGTCCTTGGGAACTTTTTGCATTAGCAACCCGAACATCACGTTTTCCAACACATTCATGTGTGGAAACAGTGCATAGTTCTGAAAGACGGTGTTGACCGGACGCTTATTCGGTGGATCCAACCCAATCTCGCGACCCCCAATGGACAAACGTCCGGCGGTAGGAAACTCGAAGCCAGCGATCATCCTCAGCGTCGTGGTCTTGCCGCAACCCGAGGGGCCCAGCAAGGAGAAGAACTCCCCATCGGAGATCTCCAGGTCGATATTGTCCACGGCGACGAAATTATCGAACCGCTTGGTCACCGCCTCCAACTCCACCGCGGCCATTACCGGAGCGCCCTCTGTTCCCAAACTCAAACTGTCCCCCAGTCATAGGTCTGCTTCACCAGTTGGAGATAGGACAAAATCTCTGTCTTGGCTACACCCTCGATGGAGCGAAGTTGTCCTCCAACTATCTGCAACATCTGGCCAGCGTCCCGGCAGAAAATTTCCACGATCACGTCATAACGACCGGCGGTGATGACGACATAGTCGGCGTTTTCGATCCGACTGATCTCTTCGGCCACCAACTGAGGGTTGCCGTGTACGTTCACCCCAACCATTGCCTGATATCCAAAGCCCATCTTGGCCGGGTCCGTTACCGCAACGATCTGCATTACGCCACGTTCCACTAGCCGATGAACCCGCTGGCGAGTCGCAGCTTCAGATAGCCCAACCACAGCGGCAAGCTTTGAGTAGGGCAAGCGTCCATCCGATTGCAGTTCGCTCAGGATCACCTTGTCGGCCTCGTCAATGCTGTGTTCAGACTTCATGTCACCTCCCCAACTTGGTGGCGTCGCTCCCGTGACCTGCGCTTTGGACCTTCGTGTCGCCGGTCACAGTGCTCAGCCACGACGAATTCAACACCATAATCGCCAATTAATCAACTGAATCAGTTGATTTGCCTCGAAATTATGGTCAGAATGCGTTGTCATGGCCGCATCCATTCAGCTCGTAACCGAGATTCCAGGACCCAATAGTGAGGCTCTCGTTGCCCGCCGAGCGGCCGCGACCTCGGGTGGCGCTGCCTACCTCACCCAGGTGGCAATTCAATCGGCTCGCGGGAGCGTAGTAACCGATGTTGATGGCAACCAACTGCTGGACTTCGCCGGAGGAATCGGTGTTTTGGCTCTCGGACATTGTCCTCCAACGGTTGTGAACGCTGTCCAAAAGCAAGCCTCAGACCTGATGCACATGTGCGCCATTGTCGCCACCTACGAGCCCTATGTCGAGGTGGCTGAACGGCTCAACCGAATGGTCCCGGGCGACTATGTAGCCAAGACCATGTTGGCCAACACCGGGGCCGAAGCGGTGGAGTCAGCAATAAAGATGGCTCGGGTCTACACCGGACGCCAAGCCATCCTGGTTTTCGAGGGCGGCTATCACGGCCGAAGCAACCTGACTCTAGCCATGACCTCAAAGTACGGCCTCTTCAAGAAGGGTTTCGGCCCCTTTGCACCCGAGATTTACCGAATCCCCTTCCCTAACGTCCTACGACGACCACCGGGCATGGACCCGACAACATTTATTGCCTGGTCGACCACGAGATTGCGGGATGCTCTCGTCGCTCAGGTTGATCCGAGTGCCATTGCCGCCATTGTTATTGAGCCAGTTCAAGGGGAGGGTGGGTTCGTCCCAGCACCGGCATCGTTCTTGCGAGAAATCCGTGCGATCTGTGATGAACATGGCATCGTGATGATCTCCGATGAGATTCAGTCTGGGTTTGGTCGCACTGGAAAAATGTTCGCCATCGAGCACGCTGAGGTTGTTCCCGATCTCATCACGACGGCCAAATCGTTGGCTTCTGGTCTGCCCTTGGCAGCAGTGACGGGACGGGCCGAAATCGTTGATGCGCCTCATCCCGGCGGCATGGGCGGTACCTATACCGGCAACCCGTTGGCTTGTGTTTCGGCGATCGAGTCACTTCGACTCATCGACACCCCCGAGTTCCTGGATCGGGCAAACTCGATCGGTATGCGCTTACGCGCTGGGCTCGAAGCGATCGTGGCCAACCACCCGACACGCATTGCCGAAGTCCGCGGGGTTGGCCCCATGCTGGCAATCGAACTCGTCAAGGACCTTGACACCCTCGAACCCGACCCCGATGCCACCCTGGCCATAACCAAGACAGCTCTTCGTTACGGCCTAATCATCATCCGGGCCGGCCTCTACAGCAACTGTGTCCGGTTCCTACCCCCGTTGAGTATCTCCAATGATCAAATAGATGAGGCACTCGGGGTACTGGCCCTCTCTATCGATGAAGTAGCCAAGGAGTTGTGGGCATGAAACTCCCCCCAATCAGGATCCTCGATGTCAGTGGCTCTCCCGAGGAAATGGGCCACAAGCATGGCAGCACCTACGGAGAACAGATACGGCACTACGCCAAGGAACGAGTCGGGCTGGCCAGCTCGGCACTATGGAGTGGAGGATCGTTGGGCCGAAGAGAGGTTCTCGACATTGCCGAGTCAATGCTGGCCAGTCACGAAGCCTTCTCATTGCCCCTTTACACTGAGATGATGGCCATGGCCGAGGCCGCCCGAATAACACCAGCGGAGGCCATCATTGTTGGGGGCTTCACCGACTTCATTGACACGGTCCGAGCAGAGGTGGGGGGGCAAGTACCCGAACAGGTCCAAGAAGACGACTGCACCGCAGTGATCATTCCCGATCACCGGGCCGGGGGCGCCGGCTTCTTAGCCCAGACCTGGGACATGCACGACACCGCGACCAAACACGTTGTCCTTCTCCGCCTCAGGCCCAGGGATGCACCCGCATCACTGGTCTTCACCACCAACGGTGCTCTGGCCCAACTTGGCATGAACGAACATGGCGTGTGTGTTGGTATCAACAATCTGACTGCCACCGACGGCCGACGAGGGGTTACCTGGCCATCGGTGGTTCGAGAAGCCCTCAACCAGACAACGGCCGCTGATGCCCGAGACGTTGTGCTGGGTGCCGACCTGGCCGGAGGTCATAACTTCCACCTCTTCGATGCCCAAGGAAACGGATTCAGCATCGAGGCCATGCCCTCGGCCCGGCCAGTGGAGACACTTGGCCAAGATGCCATTGTCCGCACCAATCACACCCTGTCTCCCGAGTCCACTGCCCTGCAAGGCGTCAAGGCTGCGACCATGATGGCAAGCTCGGAGAAGAGGCTGAAAACTGGTCGGTCACTGGTAGACCGTGAGGGGATCACCACCGAAGACCTCATGGAACTCACCCGCGAGGCAGGGTCAATCTGCCAGGTCCCCGAGGACCCCTACCGAGTCGAAACCAGCGGGGCGGCCATTATGCGTCCACGACAGGGAGATTTCTGGGCCTGTTGGGGGCAGCCCTCAATGAATACCTTCACCAAGATCGACCTGCCCAACCCCCCAACCCACGCCCAACATCTTCCTAGCCCACTATCTTCCTATGGAAACTGAGGATCCGGTGACCGAGATCACCTATACCAATCTACGAGAAGAACACGCCGAGGACCTGGCCGCATTAGAACTAGCGGCCTTCCCCAGCATCGACCCGTCCGACCTCTACGACGAGGGAGAACTGCGGCGCCTTGCCCGGGCGTTCCCGGAGGGCAACTTCGTCGCTCTAGATGGTGAGCGTCCCGTAGGAATGGGACTCGGCCTTCTCGTCAACTTTGACTTCGCCCACGCCGATCACAGCCTGGCCGATGTGTTAGGTCATGACGGGATTGCCAACCACAGCGCAGACAACGACTGGTACTACGGGACCGACATCAGTGTCTACCCGCAATACCGCGGAAAAGGAATCGGGCGGACCCTTTATCAACTCCGCAAGGACGCGGTTCGCAAACTGGGAAAGAAAGGCATCGTTGCTGGCGGCGTCATACCCGGATACGCCGACCACATCAACCAAATGTCCGCTCAGGAATACATTGACAAGGTTGTGGCGGGCGAACTCTACGACTCGACCCTCACCTTCCAAATAGAGAACGGCTTCGAGGCTCGCGGGCCACTTCCCGGCTATATCGACGATGCCTCCGTCGGCCACAACGCCGTTCTGATTGTGTGGCCAAACCCGGACTACGCCAGACCCCACAGCGTCGACGCATAGGTCGTGGCCTCATCATCGTCTGCGCCGGGTTCCCGGCACATCTCCGATCTCGTTGAGGAGGCAAAGCCAGCGGTCTTTTGGACCGACCACTCGGGAGGACCAACCGCATCAGAGCCCCTGAGCGGTAAGCACCACGCCGACCTGGTTATCGTCGGCGGCGGCTTCACTGGTCTGTGGAGTGCACTGCAAGCGTTAGAGGAAAACCCTGGCCGAAGGGTGGTAGTTCTGGAGGCCCAAACCACGGGTTTTGGCGCCTCGTCCCGAAATGGTGGCTTTTGCGACTCCTCTCTCACCCACGGGATCGGCAATGGCCACTCCCACTGGCCAGATGACATGACTGACCTTCTAAGGATGGGGGACGACAACCTGGCCGGGCTGGTCCGGTCAATGGACAGTTACAACATGAAGACCTCTCGCTGGGAAACAGACGAGGTCACCATGGCCACTGCCCAATGGCATCTTGAGGAGCTGCGAGAGGGACTCGATCTCGACGACCACTACGGGGTTCACTCGAGGCTTCTGGACCAAACACAGGCCCGGTCGATCGCTAATTCACCCACCTACCTTGGCGGCCTATCTTCCGGTCCAATTCTACTCCTTGACCCAGGCCAACTGGTCTGGGATCTTCGGAAGGCCGTCCAAGGCCTTGGTGGCATCATCCACGACCACAGTCGAGTGACTGGGGTCGAGCCCGATGGAAGCGAGCTAGTCGTCTTCTCCGAATCGACCGTCGGGACCAAAGCCGGGATCCTCCGTTGCGAGCGAGTCATCGTTGCGACGAACGCCTGGGCCGAACCAGGCAAACGTATTCGTAATTATGTGTTGCCCATCTATGACCACGTCCTCACAACCGAGCCCCTGTCCGATGCTCAAATGGCCTCCATTGGTTGGTCGGGACGCGAAGGCCTGGCTGATGCTGGCAACCAGTTTCACTACTACCGTCTCACCGCGGACAGCCGGATTCTCTGGGGTGGCTACGACGCTAACTACTACTTCAGAAACGGGATGGGCGCCAAGTATGAAAGCCGCAGCGAATCTCACAAGCTCATTGCTGGCCACTTCTTTGACACCTTTCCCCAACTAGAAGGCTTGAGGTTCAGCCACCGCTGGGCAGGACCCATTGGCACAACCTCAAAGTTCACCGCTGCCTTCGGACGTCAACACCAAAACCGATTGGCTTGGGTGGCTGGCTATACCGGCCTTGGGGTTGGGGCGTCCCGCTTCGGAGCCAGGGTCGCCCTCGATCTGATTGACGGCAAGGACACCGAGAGAACTGAACTGGCCATGGTGCGAAAGAAACCGGTCCCAATTCCTCCTGAACCCCTACGTTGCGCCGTGGTGGCGGCGACACGTAGGGCGATCATCCGGTCCGATGCCAACCACGGCCGTCGCGGGCCTTGGCTGAGCCTGCTGGACCGATTTGGTGTTGGGTTTGACAGCTAGTAGATCTGCCGCCCTTCTTGGCCAAACCGGAGGCCACCACGTAACCCTCTTTCGACCCGTCTCTAGGACCTCCACCCGCACCTTTTCTGTCGAGCTGTCCCCACGGGCTCGTTTCAACTAGAGTCTGTACGGACAGTGAACGGACCCATGGCACCAAAAGGGAAATCCTTGTGACACGAAAGCGAGCGCTAGGAGCGCTGGAAGAAACAATCATGGAGTTCTTGTGGACTGGCGACGGTCCCGCCACACCAGCCGAAGTTCACAGCTCCGTCGCTCCGGAGTTGGCCTACACCACGGTAATGACCGTTCTCACCCGCTTGTGGGAGAAGGGGCGACTCACCCGAGAGCGTCAGGGACGTGCCTATGTGTACTCCCCGGTGCTTTCAGAAGCCCAGCACCGGGCCGACACCATGCAGACATCCCTCGACCAGGCGGGTGATCGAGCAGCGGTGTTAAGTTCGTTCGTAGAAACCCTCAGCAGTGAGGACGCAGCCGAGCTGCGAAAGATTCTTCACCAGAAGTGAACGAGTAATGTCTCTGTCCCTCATCGTGCCCGGATTGGCCGCCATCGCACTTGGCGTGGCCTCTGGCCACTTCCGCTGGAGAATGCGTCCGCTCGTGACGCTATGGCTCTCAACAATCGTGGCCGCTACCAGTGGTGTCACCGCTCTGGTCATCTTGTTTGTCACCACGACTGGCCTGTTGGGTTCGGATCGTTACGTCTTCGCCCTTCTCAATCGCACGCCCTTTATCCCGCTCCACCACCAAGTCAGTGCGGTCATTGGCATACCTGCCGCGGTCCTCAGCGTGGTCGTCATCCATAGAATCCGAACGGTCTTGCGACTAAGACGCTGGGCCGTCGAGGGAACCCAAGGGCGGCACCTGTCTATCCTCTACACGGCCGAGCCCATTGCCTATGCGGCTCCTGGCTCTCCGGGATGTGTCGTGGTCTCAGATGGCTTGCTTCGGGCTCTGGAGCCTCGGGAACGTCAGGTAGTTTTTGCCCATGAGCGGGCCCACCTCAGCCAACGCCACGCTTCGTTTCTCATGATCGGTTCGCTCTCGGTCGCGGTTGTTCCCCTACTCAAACCCCTCATCGACCAACTCCAACTGGCGACGGAGCAGTGTGCTGATGAGGAAGCGGCCAAGGTAATGGGAGGCGACCGAGAACTCGTTGCTCAAGCCGTGGCCCGGGCCGCGTTCGCAACATCGGCCTACCATGGTCTGGTTGGCTCCTTTGGTGGAACCTCGATTCCATTGCGGGTCGAGGCACTCATCGGATCCCCCGTTAGTCCGGGAACACTCCGGCGAACCGTTCTCGTTGCAGGCGTAGCCACCATCACCGGGCTGGGTTCTGGAATTCTCCAACTGCACCACTTTGCCCGGCTGCTGAACCATCTGGTAGGCCTCTTTTAGTGCTTGATCAACTAGATTTGCCGGATGCTACGCACCCTCGCCTCCCGCCGCATCCACGGCCCAGTACTCCCCGGTTGGATCTTGTTTCTTAGTGCATGCAGCGCAGGTTCGGTTGAATCGGCCAGCCCCACCGACCTGGAACTCGGCGCCAAAGTCTACTCGCAAAGCTGTGCCTCCTGCCATGGCGCGAACCTTCAGGGTACCGACAAGGGGCCATCCCATCTAGCTTCGGTCTATCGAGAGGGCCATCATCCTGACGCGGCCTTCGAATCCGCAATTGCAAATGGGGCACCTCGCCATCACTGGAGCTTTGGGGATATGCCGGCAGTTCCGGGCCTAGACGAGACAGAGGTAGCGGCCGTGATCGCCTACATTCGCTCCGAACAACAACGCCAAGGGTTCGAGCCCTAATGTCCGAGGTCCCGTCCGCTCTACCTCCAGGTGGACGCCAGTCGTCCTTTTGGAGGCCTACTACCGGCAACTGAGTGGCCGAAACTGGACCCATGTACGCCATCTCACGGGTGACCGAACGGATCAGCCAGATCCAGAATCGGCTTCAGGCTGGCGCCTCAGACCAGGGAGCTAGCTTCTCCAACACACTCCAAACAGAACTCTCAACAGGCCTGACAAAACCGGGATCCCGAAGCGAAACTGGCCTGCTTGGGGGCTCATCATTCCTCGGTGCTTGGTCAACCGTCGATGCTCTTTCAGCCCGAACAAGCGGAGGAGTACTGGGTGGTCCGCCGACGCCGGGGCTCTCCGTTGGTACGGCAGCGGCAATCGTCCGAGCACCCGGTGACTACGGTCCCCTCCGGCCTCCTGGAGCACTCGTTGGGTATGGGAACGGCAACATCCCCCGCGAAGCACTCGCACCAATCGGGATCGCCAACCATCGCCTTTGGGGTCCAGCCGCAGCGTCGTTTCGGTCTATGGTTGTGGCGGCTCGCCGTGAAGGCGTCGAGATCGGAGTAACAGACTCGTATCGTTCGCTGCAAGGCCAAGAAGCTGTCGCGGCCAAGAAGGGTCTCTATGCCGAGGGTGGATTGGCAGCAACGCCTGGCACCAGCAATCATGGCTGGGGGGTGGCCCTCGACCTCGACCTCGACCCCCAAGCTCAACAGTGGATGCGATCCAACGGTGCGCGCTACGGATTTGTCGAAGACGTCCCCCGGGAGCCTTGGCATTGGACCTTCCGACCAGCAGGTTCATAGGTCTGTCGCCTGAGCGAAACAACTCAGCCGAAGACGGCTTGTAACCTTGGACCCAATGACTACAACCCCCCCACGCCGAGGCCCACGCATATCTCGTCGCGCCGCTCTTGGAACGCTTGGAGTGGCCGGTCTCGGACTCTGGTACCTGAGTCGCTCTGGCGACACACTGCTCCCGGCGCCGCCCGGTCAACGCATCTTTACCTCGCCGTCCACCCTGACCAGCGAGAACGGACAACTGGAGCTCACATTGCGGGCCGAGGGGTCCCAAATTCCATGGCGAGGTGGTGAACGTTTTGCTCTGACCTACAACGGAACAACCCCCGGTCCAACAATCGAGTTGCGGCCCGGCGACCGACTAGTCATCCATTTAGAAAATGCCCTGGACGAGGTAACCAACCTTCACACCCATGGCCTTCATGTCTCGCCGGAAGGGAATTCCGACAACATATTTATCGGGGTCAAACCCGGGGAGACTTTCACCTACGAGTACGACATTCCCTCCTATCACCGGAGCGGACTGTTCTGGTATCACCCCCATTCTCATGGCACCGTGGCTAAGCAGGTCGCCGGGGGGCTTGCGGGCGCAATAGTCATACGAGATTCACTGGATGACCTTGATGTCCTTACTCAGTCCACCGAACGGATCCTCATCCTGTCAGATCCTCCCATCGGTTCTGATAGGGGTCTGCTTGAGGTCTCCGGGATGAGCCGGATGTCTGGCCGCGAGGGCGATGCCGTCCTTGTCAACGGGGTTCAACTTCCTACCATGCAGACCAACACCGGATCCCTGGAATGTTGGAGAATTGTCAACGCCAGTTCTTCTCGCTACTACCGTCTAGCTCTCCAAGGGCACACCCTTGATCTGATCGGATCCGATGGGGGCCGAATGCGTAACCCCCGTACCGTTGAGGAAATCATGCTTGCCCCAGGGGAGCGAGTTGAAGCACTGGTGACTCCTGGCACAAGCGGCACCTACCAACTGCAAGCGCTGGACTATGACCGGGGTGGAATGGGTGGAGGGATGATGGGTGGCCAAGGCGGCTTTGGCGGCTTTGGCGGCTTTGGCGGCTTTGGCGGTGGGAACCCGATTGATGTTGCAACCATGCTCGTCACTGGACAGCCCGCTCCCGGTACTCCGGCAATCCCGCCGTCACTAGCCGTGGCAGAAGATTTTGTGTACGAAGAACCCACCTCACGACGAGTCCTCGAACTCGGGATGGGAATGGGTGGAGGGATGATGGGTGGCGGCTCAGGCATGATGTCTTTCACCATCGACGGGAAGGAATTTGATGGTGCTCGGACCGATACACGCCCAGAGTTTGGCGTCACTGAGGAATGGGAAATACGGAACTCGAGTTCAATGGATCATCCCCTCCATCTTCACGTCTGGCCCTTCTTGTTAGCCGATGATCCCCAAGCAGGCTGGAAGGACACCGTCAATGTTCCAGCAAGAGGGTCAGTTCGACTCATCGTGCCCTTCGTCGGGTTAGCGGGACGAACGGTCTATCACTGTCATATCTTGGATCACGAGGATCTCGGGATGATGGGCACAATCGAGGTAGCCCCCTAGCCAGTTTGCTCGCGGCAGGCTGGTCAACCGAGGTCTGGTGGGTCATCCAGGTGGCTGACCGGCCCCGGCCGGAGGTTGAGGGCGATACCAGCCAAGATCAGGAGCGCACCCGCGCCGCTCACGACGACACGAGGTCCGACGCGGTCCGACAGCCAGGTCTGAGCGAGCGCGCCAAGGGGAAACGAGCCGGTGAAGGTCATGATTCTTGTGGCCATAACCCGACCCCGAATCCGATCGGCCACGATCGACTGGGTCGCGGTATTGCTGGTGGCGACCAACGTCAGAAAGGCCATGCCTGCCAATAACAACCCGAAGGCTCCCTGCAGTGGGGTCGAGGAGCTTCCGAATAAGATCACTGCCATGCCATAGACCGGAAGTGCAACCCTTGTCACTGCAGCCCGCGAAAGGTCGCCAAAGACGCCAGACACGATCGGCACCGCCAGAATCGACCCAATGCCAAGCAATGCGGTCAGGATGCCCAGGGCGCCAGCATCCACAAGGTAGACCTGTTTAGCGAAGATAACCACGAAGCTGACAACGGGGTAACCAAGAAAGGCCACAACGCAGGCAATGGCGATCGCGACAAAGATCCCTGGCTGCCCTCGAACGTAGTGAATGGATTCGATAAATCCCTTGATGATGGGATGACGTTGACGGTCCTGCGCCACCGATCCGGGTTTGATGAAAAGCAGAGCCAACATGACCGCGCAAAAACTCAGGGCGTTGATGCCGAAGGCGGCGCCAGGACCCACCACGGTGATGAGTGCTCCGCCCGCGGCCGGGCCAAGAGCCCGAGAAACGTTGAACTGGAGGCTGTTGAGCGAAATGGCCGAAGCAAGATCCTCATTTGG
>JAJRXF010000004.1 GCA_024276425.1 Actinomycetes bacterium
CGATCTCATCAACGGTCGTGGCATCGAAGCCATGCTGCTGGAATAGCTCGATCGCTGCCTCTTCGATTCGTTGGGCGGTTTGCTGCTTTTTTCGTTCGCGAAGACCCGGTTCTCCTGTCATGCCCCGATTCTAGAATGAAGCAACATCAACTGCAAGATCGCATTGAGTGTAAAGTTGCAGAGACTGCAATTATTCTCTATAGTGACGCCTACTCACAACTGATGAAGGAGGCGGACATGTCGAACTGGCTGTACCGCATTGGTGTCTATTCCGTCCAGAACCGCAAGAAGACGGTTCTGATGTGGCTCGCTGTGGTGGTGTCCATGGTGGGGCTAAACCAAACGATTGGGGGAGGTGCCGTCGATGACTTCACTGTTCCCGGGACCGAATCTCAGGCCGCCATTGAGGTGCTCGATGAGCGCTTCCCTGAACGCTCCGGGGCAACGGCCATGGTGGTGTTTCATACCGAAAGTGGTTCGGTATCAGACTCGGAGTTTGCTGGTGGAATCCAAGCCACCGTGGCCGAGATCCAAGACCTGGATGAAGTTCTCAAAGTAACGGATCCGTTGGCCAGCCAACGCTCAATCTCCCAGGACGGAGCAACCGCTTTTGCAGCCGTTCAGTTTGTTGATTCAACAGCAGACCTTGGTCGGGACACCCTCGATCGGCTGTTGGAGACAGCTAGCCCAGCCCGCGATGCTGGGGTGCAGGTCGAATATGGAGGAGAGCTTCCAATCTTGTTGAAGGAGCGATCGACCGGTCCGGCTGAGGCCATTGGCATCATCGCTGCTTTGATTATCCTTTTCGTTACCTTTCGTTCGGTTCGGGCCATGGCCATGCCCTTGGTCACAGCGATTATTGGCTTGATTACGGGTCTGTCGATCGTTGGCTTACTTGGGGGGCTCATTGACATACCCTCGGTTGCTCCTCACTTGGGAACGATGATCGGGCTTGGTGTTGGCATTGATTACGCCCTCTTTGTGCTCAGTCGACATCGCGACAACCTGGCCAACGGCATGGAGATGGACGAATCCATAGGGCAGACAAATGCCACCGCCGGACAGGCAGTTGTCATCGCCGGGGGGACAGTGGTCGTCGCCATTCTTGGACTTCAGATGGCAGGAATTCCCTTCGTCGCCGCTCTCGGCTATTCCGCCTCAATCGTCGTCGCTATTGCCGTGATGGTTGCCATTTCGCTGCTTCCCGCACTTCTCGGCTTCTCTGGAACGAAGATTCTCTCCAAGCAGGCAGCAAAGAGCATTGGCCCGGAGCAAGAGAAGAAGCATTCAGCGTGGGTGCGCTGGGCCCACTGGGTGGCTTACCACCCCTGGAGCACCAGTCTGGCCGCAACCGCCGTTTTGCTCGTCCTCGCTATCCCCGTTCTGGACATGCGGCTAGGTCAAGCCGATGCGGGTACCGACCCGCTGAGTACGAGCCATCGACGGGCCTATGATCTATTGGCCGATGGGTTTGGCGATGGATTCAATGGGCCGCTGTTGGTCACTGTTGATCTGGTTGACGTCGATGAGCCCAAGGCTGTGGCTGGCCAAATTCACCAATCGTTGCTCGATCAGCCTGGAGTGGCGGCAGCCTCACCCCCAGAGTTGAACTCCACGGAGGACACGGCCTTGATCACGGTGATCCCAACCACTAAACCCCAGGATGAAGCAACGAGTGACCTCGTACACCTCCTTCGGGACGAGGCTCTCCCGGCCTCCATCGGCGAGAGTGGAGCCGAGGCCTATGTTGGTGGACCCACCGCATCCTTTATCGACCAGTCAGACAAGATTTCTAGTCGGTTGCCCTGGTTCATCGGGGCTGTAGTAGTGGTCTCCGTCCTGCTACTCATGATCGTGTTCCGCTCGATTCTGGTTCCACTCAAAGCGGCAATTCTCAACCTGCTTTCGATTGGTGCGGCCTATGGAGTAGTGGTTGCCGTGTTCCAATGGGGCTGGGGACGATCCCTAATCGGCCTTGAAGAGGCGGTCCCGATCGCCTCGTTCGTTCCCATGATGATGTTCGCCATCCTGTTCGGACTTTCGATGGACTATGAGGTCTTCATTCTCTCTCGGATCCGTGAGGAATATCACGCCGGTCATTCCAACATTGACAGTGTGGTCGAGGGACTGGGTGCGACCGCCAAGGTCATTACCGCAGCTGCCCTCATCATGATCAGCGTCTTCCTTGGCTTTGTCGCCAGCGACGATCCTGTTGTCAAAATGATGGGTGTTGGCCTCGCCACTGCTGTGGCCGTGGACGCCACCATTGTTCGTATGGTCTTAGTGCCCTCGACAATGGCCCTCATCGGCGACCCAAACTGGTGGTTGCCAAGTTGGCTTGACCGAATTCTGCCCCACCTTGATATTGAAGGCGAGGCTCATCTGGTCAACAAGGATGAACCCAACGACAAGTTCCTGACCGAAGGGTCAGCAGAGAGAGGTTGAGATGACGGACGAGAACGAAATCCCGGCGGGGTATGTCCTAGCACGAACCACACCTGTATTTACTCAGGACACGGTCCCCGCGGCTCTTCTCAAGGCTCACCGAGTCGCCGCTGGTGTTTGGGGTCTCGCTGTGGTCGAGACTGGGACGCTGGAGTTCACTTTCGAGAGCGAGGATTCGTCGAAAACTCTGGGCCCGGGTGAGAGCATAGTTATTCCCCCGGACCGGCCTCACCATGTGGCTCCGGTTGGCGACGTGACATTCCGGGTTGAGTTCTATCGAGCCGAGGAGTCAAGTCTTGCCTGAGCCCGATATCCCCCGTTTCCTCATGGAGGAAACCCATGAAGTGTTCAATCAGCCACCACCGCTGGAGAACTACAACTTGTTCGAGCAAGACCAGGCGCTGATCGAACTGATGGCTCGAGAGGACACCGACTGGGGAGTTGAGCAGGTTCGCCAGCTTGGTTCAACCCTCGGACAGGAGCAGTGGGCTACTCGTGGGGCTCACGCGAACAAGTATTCCCCTGAGTTTACGCCCCACGATCGGTTCGGCTATCGGGTGGACCAAGTCAACTTTCATCCGGCGTATCACGAGCTAATGTCCTTGGCCATCGAGCATGACCTCCATGCGGGACCATGGTCCAACCCGCAGCCTGGGTCTCATGTGGTGAGACTAGCTAAGTACTACCTCTACTATCAGGTTGAGTCCGGGACATGCTGTCCCATCACTATGACTTTTGCCTGCGCCCCGGTCATTGCCAGCACACCCTCGGTGGCTCGGGAGTGGCTACCTAGGGTGTTGAGCGGCGTGTACGACCCCGCCAATAGGCCAGCGGCATCCAAGGCCGGGGCCACAATTGGTATGGCCATGACCGAGAAGC
Organism: Actinomycetes bacterium; assembly: GCA_024276425.1. Taxonomy (GTDB): domain Bacteria; phylum Actinomycetota; class Acidimicrobiia; order Acidimicrobiales; family SZUA-35; genus JAJRQY01. Next base: position 3,325 of record JAJRXF010000004.1, read on the forward strand.
AGGGCGGAACCGACGTACGGGCCAATACGTCGGTGGCGAGACCGCTTGGGCCGAGCGGGCCGGGCGAGGACTACGAGATTGTTGGCCACAAGTGGTTCTGTTCTGCGCCGATGTCGGACGCCTTCTTGGTGCTGGCTAACACCGATCTGGGGTTGTCGTGTTTCCTCTTGCCGCGTTGGCGGCCCGACGGAACACGCAACCAGATGTATGTGCAGAGGTTGAAGGACAAGCTTGGCAACAAGTCGAACGCATCGAGCGAGATTGAGTTTCGAGGGGCCTATGCCCAACTATTGGGCGAGGAGGGGAGAGGGGTCAAGACCATCATCCAGATGGTGGCTCTCACCCGCTATGACTGCATGATCGGATCGGCTGCCTTGATGCGTCAGGCAGTAGCCCAGGCCAGTCACCACATCGGTCATCGCTCCGTGATGGGCAAGCTCTTGATTGACCAACCATTAATGCAGAACGTGATGGCAGACCTGTGCCTGGAGGTTGAAGGGGCTTTAGCCATGACAGGCCGAGTGGCTCACGCGTTGGACCGGCCAGAGTCGGAGGCTGAACAGTTGCTGATCCGGCTGTTGACCGCCGTAGGGAAGTACTGGATCTGCAAGCGGGCAGTTGTCCATGTTGGTGAGTCGATGGAATGCATTGGAGGCCCGGGATATGTGGAGGAGTCAGTCTTTCCGAGGCTTTATCGGGAGGCTCCGGTCAATTCGATCTGGGAGGGGAGTGGCAATGTCCAATGCCTCGATGTTCTGAGGGCCATGACCAGAACCCCTGAGGTGATCGATGTGTTCATGAGTGAACTGGAGACTGCTCGGGGCTCAAACGATCAGTTTGACTCTTATCTTGACGCCATTAGAGCAGACTTCGCCGGGTTGGTCGACTTTGAGTATCGGGCTCGGCACTATGTGGAGCGGCTAGCTAAGGCCATGCAAGCGGCTCAACTAATCAAGGCCGGGAATTCGATGGTTTCTGAGGCGTTCTGCGCTAGCAGGCTCGGTAACGACGGCGGTTCTACCTTTGGCAGCCTTCCTTCGGGAATTGACTGCGTTTCTATCATTGATCGTGCCAGGCCCAAGCTGATGTGAGTCCTGACGCGGCGAGTCGGACTACACCATCACGATGTAGCCCGACTCCGGGGGGAAGGGTTGACTTAGTCGTCGTCGTCGCGACCCTCATACCGGTCGTCGTCGTCATCGTCGTCGCGATCCTCATACCGGTCATCATCGTCGTCGCGATCCTCATACCGGTCGTCATCGTCGTCGCGATCCTCATACCGGTCATCGTCATCGTCGTAACCTCTGCCCGCAGGGGCAGCTGGCTGAGATGGAGCAGCAGCCTGGACAATGATTGGCTGATCGACGTTGGCCGAGATGGTTCCATCGGGTTGGAGCATGGCCGAGAACTCGAACACGTCTCCGCCCGAGGTGAACGTGACCGCTACCGTATCTGAGGTTGCCTGACCGGGCACCCAGGTCCAACCAGGGTTGGTCGAAACGTTGCCGATAACCAGGGCACCCTCGGCTACCTCGAGATCGATAGTGCCGGCGGCATCGATAGCGAAGCTCTGGATGGTTGATTCACCAGCTTGGGGCAAGGTCTCTTGTGAGGCGGTGTCGACCACCGATGAGTCTGTTTGGAACTCTTCGGTGGTCGGTGGAAGGTCAATGGTCGTGGTGGTAGCGGCCACTTCGGCCGACAGTTCGCCAAGCGGGCCGCTGTCAGCGGCCTGCAGAATCCCTACGTTGGCCCCAATTGCGGCCCCTCCGGCGAGGATGACTCCCGCAATGGAGGCTGCGGTAACGGATGCGGTTTTCTTAATCATGGTAGTTCGTCCTTGTGTTTGCCTGAGCCTTGGGTGTTGTGAGTGAGGGTCAGGAGGGGGTAGTGCTCACAGTAGAAAAACGAGTGGAAGGAGTGGACCAGCAGAAGGTAAAGGTCTGGTTAGCATCGCTGTTGCCGTGCTTGGTCACCTCGGAGTTAGTCGTCGTCATCGTCATCGCTGCTCTGACTTGCCACCGGTGTGTCCCCCCAAGTGGCGTTCGCTCCACTGTGTCCCACAGCCACCAAAACCCACGTTGAACCAGCACCGACGAGAGCAGACGCTAGGACAAGTCCGAGGGTTAGGTTGCGAGGTGAGAACTTTGTTCCGAGGCCTTCGACTAGGGGCAGGGTGGCTGTGGCCGTGGCGACGAGGGCCACCCCAATGGCCCAGGGCAGTACTGATTCACCCTGGTCAGTGTGCTTCTCAATGAGTGGAGTTTCGACGACCCGATCCTCCAGCTTCTCGCCCGAACCTTGGGCAAGTCCGACCGACCCGACCGCAGCAATGGCGAGGGCCGCGACCAGAGGTGCGTAGTGTTTGCGCCAACGCGGCTTGGCCGCCACCAGGATTGAACCCAGGGCGGCCAGCGGCAAAAGTACCACTGCTGCGTGTACAAAGATGGGGTGCGCTGGCAGCCCGAAGATGTTGCTGATTTCCATTTCAGTCCTTTGATGGGAGGAGACTTAGCGTTTCGATCCGGCCATCGTCGGCCGAGGGCTCGGCGGTGCGGTTGGAAGTTTCACCGTCGGCGTAGCTCTTCGTCGACCTGCCAGGATTCGGAAGCTGGTCGCAAAGACAACAGCGGTCACGGCAAGAATCGAACTGATGGCATAGATCCAGTTGGATGCGTCGGTTCCGGCCAGAGTGCCATGAAGGCTGGTGAGCACAAATGTGGGGTAACTCAGCAAATGGAGACGCCGCCAAAGCGTGCGGGGAAGTCGCTTCATAATGAGCGAGGACGCTTGAACCATGATCATGAGCCAGAAGGCAATCACGCCAAGGGCGACGGGTACTTGCTTCCATTCCGAGGTGAAGGGAATGAAGATCTCGCTCCATCCAAAGTCGACGTAGGAGTCGACGGCCAAGCCAACGAGGTGGAAGGTTAGGAAGGTAACGGTGAGTCCGCCGACCCAGCGGTGAAGGTCAGTGATCCATGCTGGCCGTTGGGATGGGAACATCTTGGCTGGCAACAAGATGCCAAGCAGGACCGAGGTTGTGAGAAGGAACCAAGCGACGGTCCCGGATGCACGGCTGAGAAACCACCAGATTTGCGGGTTCATGATGTAAGGGCCCTTTCTGGTTGCTGGAGGGGTCTGAGACTAGGGGTCATGATGGTTTCACCTTGTGAGGAGACGAGAATGGCTTCGAGCTGGTGCTGGGTGGTGTAGTTTTCGAATTCGGCCAGGCCATTGATGATGAGTGCGGTCGCATGAACCTCCGCCTCCCAGCCAGTGGGAGCAAACACAGTAACCGTGGCGATCTCGCTGGATGAGTGCATTCCCGTGCTCGGATTGATGACATGGTGACGGTCAAGGCCGCCAGCGTGCCATGTGCGACTCCTGGTGCTTGAGGTGGCGATCCCCCCAGACTGGACCTCCAGTGAGCAGACCAGTTTGGCTTTGTCGAAGGGGTCTTCGATCGAGATTGACCAGCCACTGCCGGAAGGTGGCCGTCCCGAGGTTGCGATGTCTCCACCAATGCTAAGGAGTGCACCAGCTGCGCCCAGTTCGGTGAGTTCAGCTGTGGCGATGTCGGCGGCAAGTCCTTTACCGACCGCTCCAGGGTCGATGGTCATTCCGAGCGGGAGGGTAATAGTTTGCGTGTCGTCATCAATGACGACCTGATCGAGTTCAAGTCCCCATCCGAGGTCTATCTCAGGTAGTGGCGAGATTTGAGTAGCGTCATGTTTGCTTGCCTCATAGCCAGACCAAACTAGACGGGGCAGGATTGTCGGGTTGAAGAGCCCTCCTGTCAGCTGCCAGCCCGAGATCATGGTCTTGACCAAGCGAATCGTATCTACTGAGACCACGACGGGTGATCCAGATTTCATGTTGAGCTGACAGAGCTCGCTGTCAGGGAGAAATCGACTCCAACGCTGTTCTAACTGGGCGACTCGGCTGGTGAGGGTCTGAACCCAGTCGCCGGGTCCGTCAATACATAGAGCGTGGGCCTCACTACCCATGGCTCCGAACTCAGCTTCCACGGGTCTTGACTGCTGGTGCGGCCGGCGCCTGAACAACTCGGATTACCTGATTCGCGGTTAGCTGCACGGGTGCTGCTGGTGCTGCTGGTGCTGCTGCTGGCGCTGGTGCTGCTGCTGGCGCTGGTGCTGGCGCTGGTGCTGCTGGTGCGGTTGAGGGTGGTAGGGAGACCGGCGAGTCTCCGGGTAGGCCAGGGAGAACCGGTGTTGTTACCACTGGAGTGGCCGTCGCGAGATCCGTGTCGTTGGCCTCGGTTGCGGAGGCAACGCCTAGGACGGTCATCATGGCCAGCATTGAAGTGGCACTGACTCCGGTTACGGCAATCCTGGCTACCTGAGCCGGATGTCGGCGTCGGTTGATGTGCTTAGTCATCGTCGTTGTCTCCGTGATCGCGGTCGTTGTCGCGGTCATCGTCGTTGTCTCCGTGATCGCGGTCGTTGTCGCGGTCGTTGTCGCGGTCGTTGTCGCGGTCGTTGTCGCGGTCATCGTCGTTGTCTCCGTGATCGCGGTCGTTGTCGCGGTCGTTGTCGCGGTCGTTGTCGCGGTC
>JAJRXF010000056.1 GCA_024276425.1 Actinomycetes bacterium
ATCGGTACTGGCCATACCAATGCGTGCCAGAGGACTTAGTTTTGGAACAGTGCTGGCCTTTCGACAATCCAGAGCATCAAGCGGAGCCGATCCGATTGCACGCCTCCGCTGGCTGGTCGACCAAGCTGCCCTGGCCATCGCCGTTATTGACCTGACAACGGACCCAGACGAGCGCCGCGCCGAGCGGCGCCTACTGGAGATCTTGTTCAGTGGGGATGACAGGCTGGCCCTCATGCGCAGATTGGCTGACGAGGTCCGGTTCGACCTGGAGGCCGATCATTGTGTTGCCTATGGTCGTCTCGGTCCGGAGACTCCCGGCCCCGGGGCTCAGCTCCAGATCCAGTCACTTGAGCGCCTCATTCGCCAAACCACTCCTGGCGCCTTATGCGACGTGCAGATGCACGGTGTTCGAGCCGTGATCCCCTTACACGGTCAGAATCCGACTGAGGTGGCCGAGGTCCTCCAGACAGGTCTAGCCCAGCGACCCGGAGCAGAACTTGGAGTCATCGGGATTTCCGATCCGGTTGGATCTATCGGCCGACACCGCGCTGCCCTAGTTGAGGCAACGCTGGCGGCACGTCTGTGCTCCACCCAGCTCACACCCAGACCAACCTTGTCCTTCGGGCAAACGGGGGCCGAACGTTTTCTCTTGCCACTAATCGATGCCAGCCTGGCCGGTCTTCTCGAGCAGCAACTCCGTGAACTGTACGACCAGGACCAGGCTAAGGGGACCGATTTGTTTGTCACCGTCGAGCGTTTCGTTGAAGTTGGTTGTCGACCAACCGCGGCATCACGCCAACTCAACCTCCACCGCAACTCCTTGGCCGCCAGACTGCGTTTGGCCAGCGACGCTCTCGGGGGCATCGCAATCGACAACGAGAACAGGCTCTTGCTCGAGATTGCAACGAAACTAGTGAGACTGAGGCTTGCCGAATGAAACGGCCAGGCAGACGGCGTCATTCAGACTGGTGCGGAAACTCCAAGATAGGCCGCCCGAACTTGGGGGTCAGCCTGAATCTGTTCTGGAGTGCCAGCAGCAATGACTGCGCCCTGGTCCAGACAATAGATTCGGTCACAGATGCCGGTGATGAAGTTGAGATCGTGGTCGATTACTAGAACACCTGCTCCGACTAGGGATGCCATTCGACGCACTTGCTCAATCATTTGCAACGATTCGCTGTCGCTCATCCCACTGGTTGGCTCATCCAGAAGCAGGAACTGGGGTCCCAAGGCCGCGGCGCGAGCCAGTTCCAAACGTCGTGAGTTTCCATAGTCAAGCTCGCTGGCCCGACGATCTCGGTGCTCCCAAAGGCCAGCGGCTGCTACCAATTCGTCGATGCTGGGAAGCTTCCGAGCCGAGCGATGCTGTTGAGCAACCAGGGCAGGTATCTCGACATTTTCCCGAACGCTGAGAAGCCCAAAGAGCCGGAGATTCTGGAAAGTTCGGACAAGGCCAGCCCGAGCGATTTTGAAAGAAGGGGCGCCAGTAAGGTCTTGCCCGGCCAAGCTAACCGAGCCACTCGTCGGCGGAACCATGCCCGTTATGACATTGACCAGTGTTGTTTTACCCGCTCCATTGGGACCGATTAGTCCGATAATTTCATCGCCGGTGGCCGCCATTGAGGCCCCGTCCAGCGCCCGGAAGCCCCCGAAGGCAACAACAACATCAGACGCCTGCAATTCAGACGAGGAGACGGCTTCCAATGGTCCAGGAAGATCAGGCATTTTCGGATTGTCACGAAAGGTTCGCCACAACCAGTTGTCCATCTCCCAGTCAGACAGCAACCCGTCGGATCGCCAGATCATGAACCCAACCATCGCCAACCCAAGAACAACCCTTGGCAGCCCTTCACGGAAAAGCCAGTCGAGGGGGGCATCATCGAGACCGATTCCGAAAAACTCATAGCCTTCAGATCCAAGTCGGCGGGCGACTTCGCGAGCCGCGGTAATGACTGCCACACCAAGAATTGAGCCCGTGACACTGTTGCGCCCGCCGACAACCAACATCACCAATGTGAGCAAGGTGTAGTCGAAGAAGAAGAGTCCTGGCAGAACACTGCCAACCTCATAGACCCGCAAGGATGAGGCGACGGCAACCACGACCACAGACAACAACAAGGCGATAGTTTGTTGAACAATAGGATTGATTCCCATCGCGCGGGCGGCCAGATCGTCCTCCCGCGCCGCCTTGGACAGCCGTCCCGCTCGGCTCTGAGCAAAAAGTCTGGCAGCCAGGATCGAAGCGAACAGCGCCAGATAGATGGGCAATCGAGAATCCAGGGTGTCCCCAATCCCAAAGGCCAGCCCAGCCCTTTCACCTCCGGTTAAGCGAACCCAACTGCGAGCAAGTTCGTGAGTCACGAACAACAAGGCGAGGGTGATCACCGTGGCGGCAACGGCACCCGATTGAGCACCTGAGCGAGCAAGACCAATGCCAATGATGGCAGCGATGACCAGAGTGACTACCACCGCGATGACCGCGGCCAGCACCGGTCCGGTACCAACCTCTGCTAGACCCCAGGGGGCGTCTGCTATTCGAGTCGCCTTGTCAACCGGGTCGATGGCGAACAAGGCAAACGTATACCCGGCGATAGCACCGAAGCCGATGTGACCAAAGGAAAACACCCCGGTGTTGCCGATATAGATCTGGATCCCAACCACCATGATGGCATCAATGAACATGGCTGTGATCAGGTTGCCCGAAGCCCGCCCTCCTTGGAGTGAGGTGTAAAGCAGCCCACTGCCAACAAAGAGGCCGAACAGGGCAACCGACCCGAGGAACGGAAAGCCGACGTCACGCCGGAGGTTGGGGAACATCAGACTCTCTCCGCGGTGGCGACCGAAATGATTCCCTGTGGTCGGAAGATGAACAACAGGGCGATAAGTGCAAACACGACCCCTTCAGTCAGCGCCGCGGCCTCGCCAGGAAGTTGAGATCTCAACACTACTTCAGCAACACCCAACGCGAGGCCACCCAGTACCGCCCCGCGCATGCTGCCAAGACCACCAATCAACGCGGCCAGGACGCCCTTCAGCATGGGGTCAATTCCCGAACTGGGTGCGGTGTTTCCTGCCCGCATCAGCCAGAATATTCCCGCAATCCCGGCCAGGGCACCGGACAAGGCGAACGCACCACGAATGACCCGGTTGGAGTCAATGCCCATGAGGCGAGCTGTGTCGAAATCCGCAGCTGCGGCCCGTAGGGCCAACCCAAACATTGTCTTTTGCAAAATGGCCACGGTGAGCAACAGGGTCACGATGGTGACTCCGATGACCACCAGGTCAAAGACCTCGACATTGATTGGACCAATAGCAATGGTGTCGGCAATCCAGCCCGGTTCGGAGAAGGTCTTCACGCGAGCGCCGACAAACATCACAAACATGGCAGAGACCAGAAAGTGGACGCCAAATGATGTCAAGACCAAGGTGAAGTCACTCGCCCCTCGCACCAGGCTGAATGCAACTCGCTCAATCAGGAGCGAAGCAATGATGGCGACCACGACGATCAATGGGGCAACCAGGTACCACGACCAGCCCTGATTGAACATGGCGTAGGCCACATAACCACTCACCGTTATCAACTCGCCGTGGGCAAAGTTGAGCAGATGCATAACCCCAAAAATGACCGCCACCCCAAGGGCGAGCAGTGCGTAGATACTGCCGCGTCCAAGTCCATCGATCAAATTCTGAATTAGCTCCGTCATGAAGTCCCTCCGACGAACGTGTCGAACAAGTCCGAGCGCTCCAACAATTCTGCTCCAGTTCCTTCAGCCACAAGCTCGCCACTTCGCAAGACATAGGCCCGGTCCGAAACTTCGAGCATTCGCGTGGCATTTTGTTCGACAACCAAAAGCGTCCGACCCTGGTTTCGCAATGATTCAATCAGTTCGAATACGAGATCGACCAGTACGGGGGCAAGCCCGAGAGAAGGCTCGTCCATCATCAAGAGTCGAGGTTTTGACATCAGGGCACGAGCAATAGCGAGCTGTTGAGCCTCGCCCCCAGACAAGAACCCTGCTGATGTCTCCCACTTGTCTCGAAGAACGGGGAAGAGGTCTGCCATTTCTTCGAGAAGCCCCGCTCGTTCCGAGGCACCGACTGTGATTCCGCCAACTTTCAGGTTCTCAACCACCGTCAAATCGGTGAAGATGCGACGATGCTCGGGAACCAAAGCCAGACCTGCTTTGAGCATCTTGTCTGGCGCATTGCCCGTCACATCGCTGCCCTCAAATACAACGGATCCCGACACAGGTTGGAGTAGGCCAGCGATCGATCCCAGCAGTGTAGTCTTGCCTGCCCCGTTGGGGCCGATGAGGCCAACGACCTCACCTTCCCCCACGGACAGGCTTACATCTCTTAGCGCCGCGATCGAGCCGTACGTTGTTGTTAGCCCGACCGTTTCAAGCAACGGGAACTCCAATTCTTATTTGTCGGTCCAAGCAATTGATACCACGGTCCTACTTGGTGTCGACAACGGTGTCCTTGCCATCCACGATCTGCACGATCGGTACAGCCTTGGGTGGGATCCCGTTTGTACCGGCGTAGGTGATCACGCCACTGAGACCCTCAAATCCATCGATCTTGGCCACGGCGGCGCCAATTCCTTCAGAGTCGGTACAACCACAATCGACAATGCCCTGTAGACCCAGGAGCAAGGAGTCGACATAGAGTGGCATGAAGCCACGACTCTCCAACTCTTCACCACCATTGGCGGCGGAATAGCTGGCCAAAAGCATATCGTTGCGGTCTCCCGGCTGAATGTTGACGTGAGGGGTATGAACAATTCCCTCGTTGTTGTCTTCAAATTGAATGCCGGTGGCATCCATGGCATCGGTCCCGATATAGGTGATGTTGGAGAAACCGGCACCCTCAAGCTGACCACGCAAGGCCGTCACTTGGAAGGCAAGTGCTGCTGAGTACATTGCCTCGTTGTCTTCGAGAATTCCGCTCAACTCGGCCACCTGGGCCGAGAAGTCGGTGTCGCCACCCCACACATAGGTCTGACTACTCACAATCGTGCCGCCTCCAGCTTCAAAGACCTTGGCGAAGTTGTCCGGGTTGGTTCCGGTGTAGGGACCGGGCTGGGTGAACACGAACGCCCGCGTGATTCCTTGATCGAGAGCCCATTCGGCTGCGGCCCTTGACTGACCATCATCATCAAAGGTGACAAGAAAAGAGTTGTTGGCGGCATCGGCCAAGCTCGGCTCGGTCGAGGCGGCAACGAACATTGGCACCTTGCCATCAGTAGCTTGCAAAATCGGCAGGGCAAAGTCGGCAAAAGGTGGGCCAATCAAGAACTGAGCTCCACCGTCCAGCAGGGTTTCTGCGGCCACACCTGCGGTGGTTGCGTCACCTCCGACATCTTCGACCTGAACCTCGACTGGAGAGCCGTTTACTCCACCAATGCAGTTGATGAGATTGGCGACGTGTGGGACAAGCTTTGACCCGGGGATGTCCACAAAGCCGACGACCTCACTGAAGTCCATGGCCATTCCGACCTTGATTGGGTCGCCAGTCGGGGCGGGTTCGCAATTGTCCAGATCCGCAGCCAGCATGGCATCAATGTCAACGGCCAAGCCGCCACTACTGGCCGCCTCACCTCCAGATGATCCTCCATCATCGCCCTCAGCCGAGTCGCTACCACTGCAAGCAGCAGCCAACAACGCGAACGCGGCCAGCATAGAAAGTAAGAGTTTTGGTTTCATGGAACATCCCCCTGATTGAGATTGGTCGAACCGGTGCGACACGGAAGACTCACATAGTAGTCGTTCGGAAGCAAACGAGCGCCCGAAATATTGTATACAGTATTTATCATCTTGCTGAACCTCATGCTGGCACAGCGCAGAGATTCACTACATGACCGGGCCCATATCAACAAGGGAAAGATCATGCATCCCCAACGAACCCCCAGATTCAGTTTTGACTTTCACGGATCATCGCTCGACACCATCTTCGATGACTACCAAACCATGCACAACCAATGCCCGGTTTCTTGGAGCGAACACTATGGGGGCTTCTGGACGCTCACTCGCATGGAAGACATCCGAGTAGCAGAGCACGACTGGGACACATTCTCCGTCGCTCCATCAATGATTCTGCCCTCCTTTGGCACCGACCGACCACTCATTCCTCTGGACATCGACCCACCAGAACTCACCGGATATCGTCAAATACTGCTGCCGTTCTTCACCCCGAAACGCATGGATGCTCTCCTGCCTCGCACCCACGAAATCGCTAACGACTTGTTGGATGACGTCGCCAACCAGGACGTGTTCGATGCCTCGGTCTATTCACGAATGGTGCCCGCCATGGTCTTTGGCGAATATTGCGGGTTCCCAATGCAAGACGCTGCCCAGTTTGATCAATGGGTTGAAGACATTGTCTTCGCTCGTACAGACGACGAGACGATCGCCCGTGCCGCGGCCGCAGATGTCTATGACTACTTCCGAGACCTGATCGCCCAACGGCGGCGGGACCCCGGCGAGGATGTCATCTCCGCTCTCCTTCAAGCCGACAACCGCGGCCAGAAACTGACCGACGATGAGATGCTAGACATCTGCTATCTCCTGTTCGTTGCTGGCCTTGAGACCACCGCAGGAACCATCCGCGTCGCCCTTTGGCACCTCGCCCAAGAACCAGAGGCACTTGCGGCTCTGGTTGCCGATCCGTCTCGTATCCCAAAGGCAACAGAGGAGTTCCTTCGGGCCTTGTCGCCAGTCCAGGCGATGGCTCGGACATTGAAAGTCGATACCACCATCGGCGGTGTTGCCATGAAAGCGGGTGAACGAGTGGTGCTTGCCTTCGGTGCTGCAAATCGAGATCCCGAAGTCTTTGAATGCCCGCACGACATCCAGTTGGATCGGTCCTCCAACCCACACATCGCCTTTGGAGCGGGAGCACACCGCTGCCTCGGCAGCAACCTCGCTCGACGAGAAGTCAATGTCGCCCTCCAAGAGTTCATCGCTCGCTACCCCAAGTTTGAGCTTGCCGAGCCGACAACATGGCATGGTGTTGGACGCCTAGCCATCCGGCCGATCTTGTGAGAGCTATCGAGTTGCAAAACGTCGGTGGCCCACTGATGGTTGTCGACCGCCCCCCACCAACGGCAATCGAGGGAGCAACCGTGATTGACGTCACGGCCTGCGGCGTGTGCCATTCCGACATTCATGTCGTCGACGGGCAATTTGGGAGCCCACACCCCCTGGTCCTTGGTCACGAAGTGACCGGGATCGACAAAAAGCTGGGACCGGTGATGGTCTATGCTCCATGGGGTTGCCGCAACTGTTGGCTGTGTGAGACCGGCCACGAGATGATCTGCCCAGACGGAGCGGAGGCCGGGTTGTTTGTCGATGGGGGCTACGCCGAGCAGATGTACATCCCGCACCGGGAATACCTTCAGCCACTAGGCGATCTTGATCCCATCGAGTCGGCCCCTCTTGCTTGTGGAGGGCTCACCGCTTTCAACGCAACGCTCAAAACCCTCGAAACATTGAACCGCCGCGCTAACGCGGCGCGAGCTCTGGTCATCGGAGCTGGTGGACTCGGTCAATTCGGAATCCAGTTTCTTCGACTAATGAGCGATGCTGAAATCTGGGTTGTTGATCAGTCGCCAGAAAAACTCGATCGTGCACTTGCATTGGGAGCAACACGAGCGGTCACCCCTGAGCGCCTCGAAGGCACCTACGACGCCGTCATAGACTTTGTTGGAGCGACTACAACGCTTGAGTCCGCAGTCGAACGGGTGAATCGGCGGGGAACCGTTGTGGCCGTTGGCCTCTATGGCGGAGCTGTGCCATTCGGGGTCGGGGCAGTCCCGTTCGAAGTTCAGCTCATGTCCAGCGTCTGGGGCACGGTCCTCGAACTCGGTCAACTCATTGAATTCGCCCACCATCACCCCCTCCAATACACCGTAGAAACAATGCCCCTGGCGGAAGCCGAACAGGCCCACCAACGCCTGCGATCGGGCCAGGCATCGGGGCGCATCGTTCTCGTTCCCTAGAGCATTGCCCACCTCACTCAGCAGAACAACGAAGGACACAAATGCCACCGCTGACTCTTGACAATATCGCTGCCACGATGGCCAACAACTCCGTCCACACCGTCGAATTGGTCACCATCGACACCTATGGTCACCCTCGTGGCAAACGAGTCCCTGCCTCCCGTTTTACCCAAACCGTGGCAGAGAACGGAGCTCACATCGCTGATGCCATCTATGTGATGGATATTCAGTGCGACATCGTTGACAGCCCACTCATCAATATGGGCACCGGCTTCCTTGACATGCATCTTCAGCCAGACCTCTCGACCTTTCGACTATTGGCCCACCGCCCGGGCTATGCCACGGTCATGACCAACTCGCTCAACCATCAACACAAGCCTCACCCACTCGATCCTCGCAACGTTCTACAGGCTCAAATCGATCGAGTTCACAACCTTGGTTACCAACCAGTTGTGGCCACCGAACTCGAGTGTTATGTGTGCAACGACGACTGGACGCCAGCCCAAAAGAACGTCCAGTACTCCTCGCTGATCGACAATTTCCCATTGGAAGCCTGCGTTGCCGACATGCGCCGCGCTCTTCTGGACTTGGGAATCCCCATCGAATCATCGAACCCCGAGTACGGACCAGGACAGTTGGAAATCAATTTCTCCTACAGCGACCCAATGCGGGTGGCCGACAACACCGTCTTGTTCAAGTCAACGATCCGCGAGATTGCCCGAAACCACGACCTTCGGGCAACCTTCATGCCAAAGCCCTACCCCGGTGAATCCGGCAACGGCATGCACGTGCACACCAGCCTCAAACGCGACGGACAGAACGTTTTTGGTGCTGGCCAAGGACATCTACTCAATGATGTCTTCCGCCACTGGGTTGGAGGACTCCTTCACCATGCTGAAGCGCTCAGCCTTCTTGGCAGTCCGTTCGGCAACGGCTACAAACGAGTTCGCACCTATTCATTCTGCCCGACCCATATTCACTGGGGCGGCGACAATCGCAGTGTCCTATGCCGCTGCACCGTCAATCAAGGGCCAGCAAATCGAGTCGAGTTCCGGGGCGGAGGGGCAGACGCCAACCCCTATCTCATCATCGCTGGTCTGTTAGCCGCCGGAGTTGACGGACTCGAACGCAAGTTGGACCCTGGGCCTGAGGCCCTTGGCGATCAATACGAGGACCCAGGTCAGCACCAGGCCCTGCCGGTGACCTTCGCTGAGGGAGTCGCCGCTTTTGATCAGAGCGCACTCGCGGCTGCTCTTGGAGAAGATTTCAGCATCAACTTTATGGCAATGACAAGGAACGAACTTGCCCTCTATGAGAAAAATGCCAGCGGCAATGCCGACGATGTTTCCTCGTGGGAGTTCGATCGCTATGTCGAGTTCACCTAACCCTCACCCAGGTCCAGATCAAGTCCAACCGGCTGATCACTCGACCATGACGAGCATCGTCTAGGTGTGCTCCAAATAGCGGGCTCGCTCCCAATCACTCACCTGATCTGACTCCTCACCGGTCCCGTCAGTGAACTTAGCCAATTCCCATTTGGCCAGCTCCAGCCAGGTAGTCGAAAACTTCTCGCCAAACAGTTCGGTCAACATCGAACCCTGGAATTTGACGATCGCATCCTCCATTGTTGTTGGCAACGCCTCGCAGTCGCCCCAGTCTGCGTATTGGTCACCCGTGGACATGGCGGGCAAATCCAGGTTGCGCTCAAGACCGTCAACACCCGACGCTAGAACCGCGGCAATGGCCACATAGGGGTTGGCATCAGCGCCAGCGCAGCGATACTCGACCCGATTGGCTCCCGACCCCTTCTCGGTCATGCAGCGAGCCATCACAGTACGGTTATCCAAGCCCCAATGAATGTGAGTCGGAGCGAAGGTATAGGGACGCACCCGTTTGTAACCGTTTGGCGTCATCGAGTTGATCAAAGACATGGCAGGGGCATGCTCCAGAATGCCAGCCACCCAGTGACCCATGAGCTTGTTTGGTTGTACGTCCGAGTCGGCAAACGCGTTGCCGCCATCAGATCCGATCAGGCTCGTGTGGATATGCATACCATTGCCCGACTCGAGTTCCCAGGGCTTGGGCATGAAGGTGGCCCGCAAACCGTGCTGACGTGCGACCTGCTTGACAATGGACTTCATGAGAACCGTGTTGTCCGCGGTGCGCATCGCGTCGGCGGGCCCAACGTTTATCTCGAATTGTCCAGGTCCGTATTCGGCGTTGGACGACTCAACTTCCATACCAGCTCCGGCAATACCGTTCCGCATGTCCAATAGCACATCGTCGACTTCGAAGGAGTCGGTAAGTGAGCTGTATTGGATGTAGTCCTGAATGGGACTCCAGTCCGGGTTCGTGAGATAGAACTCGATTTCTGTGGCCACATATGGCTCGACTCCGGCCGCCCGGCATCGCTCAATTTGATCGGCCAGTAGGCGCCTTGGCGACATCTGGTGGGGTTTCCCTTCTTCATCAAAGGAATTGCTAAAGACCACGGCATAGCCCGGTCGATGGGTCAGCCTCCGAGCAGTTGAGACCTCAGGCACCAGAATTGTGTCGAGGAATCCAGACTCCATGGAAATCCACGGATTGTCGACCAGGTCACAATGGATGTCCATGATGAAGATGGCATCAGCAATTCCAATCCCATCCTTGCCCGCTCTGAAGAACCGCTCGACCGGCAACCGCTTGCCCCGAAGGTGTCCATAGCTGTCGGGATGGACAACTTCAACGGTATGGAGGTCGTGCTCGGTACAAAGGGCTCGAAATTCGTCCAGGTCCATTTTCGGCATTGGTAGTCTCTCTCCTCGATCGATGCTCGGGAATTGATCTGTGGTTCGCGTGGAAGGTTTGCTAATAGCTCTTGGGCATGCCAAGGACTTTCTCACCTAGAAAGGCCAGAATGAGATTGTTGTTGATCGGGGCCACCTGGTACAACCGAGTCTCGCGAAGCTTGCGCTCGATGTCGTACTCGGCGGCAAACCCAAAACCTCCGTGAGTGTCCAATGCCGCGTTGCCAGCCTCCCACGAGGCATTCGAAGCCAACATCTTGGCCATATTGGCTTCAGCCCCGCATGAATGACCCTGATCGAACAACCACGCGGCCTTGAACCTCATGAGATTGGCGGCTTCCAGATGGGCGTACGCCTTCGCCAGAGGGAACTGCACCCCCTGATTGGCTCCGATTGGGCGACCAAACACGACCCGGTCATTGGCGTAGGCACTGGCCTTGTCCAGAAAGAAGCGACCGTCACCAATGCATTCAGAGGCAATGAGAATTCGTTCGGCATTCATGCCGTCAAGAACATGACGAAACCCCATGCCCTCGGTCCCGATGAGCGCATCAGCCGGGATGACCACATCATCGAAGAAGACCTCGGTTGTGCTGTGGTTCATCCAGGTATCAATGGGGTTGATTGTCATCCCGTTGACCAGGCTGCCCTCAGCGTTGCGCATCTCAACCAGAAAGACTGAGAGTCCATCGATGGCCCGCTCACATTCCTCGGCCGGTGTCGTACGGGCAAGCAGGATCATCAGATCGGAGTACTCAGCCCGCGAAGTCCAAATTTTCTGACCACTGATCCGCCAGGTGTCACCGTCACGTTCGGCCTTGGTGCGAATCTTGCCGGTTTCGGAGCCTGCCTCGGGTTCGGTGACAGCAAAGGCCTGAAGCCGCAGCGAACCATCGGCGACTCGCGGCAGGTATTTGTGTTTTTGTTCTTCGGAGCCATGACGCAACAAGGTTCCCATCACGTACATCTGGGCGTGACAAGCGCCCGGGTTGCCGCCACTGGCCGCGATCTCTTCCAGAATGACCGTTGCCCCGCTCAAGCTGAGGCCACCACCGCCATATTCTTCTGGGATCAGGGCCGACAACCAACCGTTCTTGGTCAACTCGGACACAAACTCCTCGGGGTATCGGTCCGGTTCGAGGGACCGCCAATACGTGTTGCCGTACTTGTCTGCCAGGCGCCGAACCTCACTGCGGATGACGGCAAAGTCTTCCGGTTCGTCAAAGTGCATTGTCTTCTCCGGACCCCAGGTTCGCTTGTTTTGCCCTCATCAACTCGCTTTCATTCGTGGTCGTCCAAAAATCCCTGGCCGCGAGTGAATCGGCGGCGGCGACTCCACTCTCATGCAGATGGTGCTCCATGGCCTGACGAGCCCGGTCGGGTTGACGTTCAAGGATGGCTTCAAGAATGTCGCCATGATGGGTGACGGCTTGTTCATCCCAACCGTCGGTGAAGTCGTAGTAGCGAGATGGCACCGTTCGTTCCAGAAGGCCTAGCAGCCATCGGGTCCTGGCCGGAGCGGCCCGATTGATAACTCGATGGAAGTCGGCATTAAGGGCGGACAGGTCAACATCGCTGTTGGGTTTGAACTTGTCATGCAACTGCTCGAGGTCGGCCCGCTGTGCATCCGAGAGATGGGTGGCCGCAATTGCCGCAGCCCGACCCGAGACTAGGCCGAACAGTTCATAGTGGTCGATCACGTCCTCACGTGTTATCCGAGAAACCTGAGCACCTCGCCGTGGGAGAACATCCAACAAGCCCTCTTGACCAAGGACAACAATGGCCTCGCGGATCGGGCTCCGACTGACCCCGAGCACCGCACCAATGGCTTCCTGATCAATATGGGTGCCTGGCTTGAGGGCTCCAGTGAGAATCAACTCACGGATATAGGTGGAAACGTCTTCGGCCAATCCACCACGGCGAGGTGGACGACCAACCTGTTCGATCTTCACGCCTTACCTCCTGGACCTTCGGGCAGTGCCAACTCCTCAACCTTCGAGAGAGTTCCTTCTGTTTTGCATACAATATCAAATGTGATTGACTCTCCCGAAACCCTTGCCCTCGACGAGCCCTATTACGACGACCTCTCGGTCGGCTACGTCTTCCCCCGACTCCCCGCAACCGCACTGGGTCGATCCGACAATCTTCAGTATCGGATGATCACAGGCAGCGAGCACCGGCTCAGTGCAGACGCCAGCTTGTACCGTGCGGCTAGTGGATCAAACGGGGAGCTGGCCAACCCTGGTCTCGTCCTCCAGCTTTCCATCGGCCAATCAACCAGTGCCACCCGCAAAGCCATCGCCAACCTGTTTTACCGAGGGGTCTTGGTTCAGCGTCCGGTTGAATTGGGCGAGCGAATCGAGACCACAACCACCGTGCTCGCGATGAGCGACTCACGACCCAAGGGAAACTTGAATCGCGGCAAGGTGCTGCTAGGGATCCAAACCGTTGGCGACAACGGACCGATTGCTGACTATCAACGTTGTGCGCTTCTTCCATGTAGAGGAGACGCCCCCGGCCACAGCGACGACGTCGGCTCCGCCTCATCAGGCACGGCCCCCGACTATTCCTCAGCCATCCCGGAGCACTGGGATTTGACAAGCCTCGCCCCCCTTGAATGGGCGATTGATGAGACCAAGAGTGACATCATGTGGGATCACATCGACATGGCACCGGCCCTGGCTCGGATGACCTTTAACCAGGCAATCGTGCATCGTTCGCGCTTTGCTAGTAGTTACGGCCGCAGACTGGTCTATGGAGGACATGTCATTGCCCTGGCCGAAGCGTCCCTAACCCGGCTACTTCCCGGCCTTGCCACCATTGTTGGTTGGGGAGAGACCAACCACGTTGGACCAGCCTTCGAGGGCGACACCCTTCGATTCAGCCACACCTTGCACTCCGCCGATGCAGTTGGGAGGGGTCAGATCCTCAGGATGCGCTCTGTCGGCTACCGGCTGACCGGAGAAGCTATCGAAGAGATCCAGGCCGTACCGATTCTGGAGTGGGACTCGGTTCTCTATCACCGCTAAGCCTCTACCGCTAAGCCTCTACCGCTAAGCCTCTACCGCTAAGCCTCTACCGCTAAGCCTCTTCCGGCCCGCCGAACTACCGGCCTCGGCTGTCGCGGCCGGACAATCCGCGACTCTTTTGCCGCCTCCGACGTCATTTCTTGTACGTAACCCTCACTTGGAGCCGGTTCATGACCTATGCCCCCAAAGACAAAAAGCTCGTTCCCGAATGGGACTATGACGAGGATGAGCAAGTCGTCATCTTTGGGGTTCTCGCCCTGCTCGTGCTCGGTGCACTAATCGGCTGGAATGCATGGCGCTCAGGAGACACTGTGGTCGACTCTGACCTACCGAGCGCCGTCTCCCAGGTACTACCAAGCAACGACGGGCAATCAGACGGGCAAGCAAGCGTGGCCCTTCCCGTCGGATCGACGTCGACCACAACCACCGAGGTTGAAGCAGCGGTCGCCACTACCACCACCGAAGCACCAACCACCACCGAAGCACCAACCACCACCGAAGCACCAACCACCACCGAAGCACCAAACCTTCAGCCGGACGTCGAGGCCGCCCTCGCTGCAGCCGGGGTCCAAGGGATGAACGTGGAAATGGACGGAGCCGTCGCCACCGCACGAGGCACCGTTGCCTCCGAAGAAGCCAGGGTCCAGGCCCTAGCTGACGCCTCCGCCGTTCCTGGCGTCTCAAGCGTCATCGACGAACTAGAGGTTGTTGCCCCCGTTGCCGACCGACTCAACGAATTGTTCGAGCTTGACCCGATCCAGTTCGCTACCGGTTCTCCCGAAGTCCTGGATCCAAGCTTTGTCACCCTGAATGCCGCGGCAGAAATTCTCTCGACGGCTCCCGCTGGTACTCGATTCGAGGTTCAGGGCTATACCGACCTAGCGGGCTCGGAATCATCAAACCTGGTGCTGAGCCAGGAGCGTGCAGACGCCGTGACTGCCTACCTCGTGGCCAACGGAGTATCCGCCGACGTCCTGGTAGCCAAGGGCTATGGCGAAACATCACAATTTGCCGAAGGTGACACGGCCGAAGACTACGAGGCCAACCGCCGGGTTCGATTCGAACAGCTCAGCTAGACCAACAGATCCCCGCCGCGGGCATGAGGCGGGCTGGTTGGAAGACTATTGTGCGAGTAGGGCGATAACCGACTCGGCGTCTTCCACCAGCCTGGTCATCACATCGGCCACGGATCGAATCTCGGTGGCGTACCCAATTCCTTGGCCAGCCCCGCTATGAAGAAGCGGTTCAACTTCGTGCTCGACAATGGCGCCAAGCAGGTCGCCGACTAGCACATCCTGGTAGGGCATCTTGAGTGGGTCTGGGGCTCCGGGCGCCTCCCATTCATCGGTCCAGGAAGATCGTATTTGGCGAAACGTCTTGCCGCTTTCACTTCGAGAAACCACCGTGTCTGCCGAATTGGCGCGAAGTAGTTTCTCGACCAAGGCTGGGGCCATGTGTGCACTGTGTTCTTCGGTCGTGAGCCAGATCGTCCCGGTCCATACACCTTGCGCCCCAAGGGCTAAAGCCGCAGCGACATGGCGCCCGGTTGCTACTCCTCCCGCGGCCAGAACCGGAACATCGCCACAGGCATCCACAACTTGGGGAACCAGGGTGAAGGTTCCGATCGTGCCTGTGTGTGCTCCTGCTTCGGCTCCTTGGGCAACAACTAAGTCAACCCCGGACCGAAGCGCTCGTTCGATATGTCTGGGACTGCCTATCAACGCAGCCGTTACCTTGCCAAGTGCTTTGGCCTGTTCCACCGCCGCCCTTGGGGCCCCAATCCCGCAGGCGAAAAGATCCACATCGGACGCCATGACCGCCTCCAACTGCTGGGCCTCAATCTCAGTGGAGCGAATAAAGCGAGTTCGTTCGCCCGGACCGCTCGGCTCGGGGACCTCGTACTTGTCGATGATCCCCTGCACAAAGTCCTTGTGACCCTGCGGGATCTGACTTTCAATGGCGGCGCGGCTGTTGTGCTCTGGCATGCCACCGGGGAGGACGAGATCGACTCCGAAGGGTTTGCCGCCAACAATTTCACGGATTTCCGCCAACTCATCTGCGATTTCATGAGGGAAGCGACGGGTCGCCCCATAAACACCAAGGCCTCCCGCGTTGGTGATGGCCGCCGCCGTCGCGACATCATGGGCGAAACCGAAAATGGGATGCTTGATTCCGAATTGGTGGCAAAGTTCAGTTGTTAGTGAGCTCACGACGACTCTTTCTCCCCAGCAAGTTCAGGGTGGCAGAATTCTAGTTCTTGAGCAGATCGCGGAACGGCGTTTCTCGGTCTGGGCCCGGTTCTCGGGGTAGACCAAGTGCCCTCTCCCCCAGAGTGTTTCGCTGAATCTCATCGGTTCCGCCGCCCAGGCTCATCCCACGACAGTTCAGGAAGTGATAGGCAAAATAGTCATCGTCAACATTGCGTTGGTCATCTAGATCTGTGCCCCAAGCCGGTGAGGTGGGAAAGGCCAGGGATGCGGCCAGATCGGCTGCTCTACGGCCCTGCCGGGTGCGCCACAACTTGCCAATGGAGGGATGCATGCCCGAGCGGGCCGCGATCCAACTGACAATTCGCTCGCTACTGTGAAGGGCAGCGATTTCCTGTCGAACCAGAGGATCACCCAGCCGTCCAGTTCGACGGGCAAGCTCAATAAGTTGAGCGACGGGAATGGGAGAGCGACCAGCCTTAGAACGCTGGGAGTCGGACCCACTCATAGAAGCAGACCCCGTCTGGACTCGCTCGTGGCCAAGCAGGGCGACAGCGGTCGCCCAACCACCGTTGACCTCGCCCACCACCCACTCCCTTGGAATCCTGGCCTCGTCCAGAAAGACTTCGTTGAACTCTGAGGCACCGGTCATCTGCACCAGCGGTCGCACCACCACCCCGGCTTGGTCCATGGGCAAAATCAGCATGGTGATGCCACGATGTTTGGGAGCATCGATGTCGGTTCGGGCCAACAAGATGGCGAACTGGCTGAGTTGGGCTCCTGATGTCCAGACCTTCTGGCCAGACACGATCCATTCATCGCCGTCCAGTTCGGCCCGAGTCGAAAGCGAGGCGAGATCCGACCCGGACCCCGGTTCGGAGTACATCTGACACCAAAGTTCATCTCCACGAAGACCAGGGACGAGAAACCGGCTCTTCAAAAGCTCGCTGCCGTAGTCGCGAATGGTGGGCAAGGTCATGCCAACACCGACACCGAACACCGCATCCTCACGAGGTATCCGGCCTCGGCTTTCCTCTCGGTAAATCTGTTGAAACTTCGGTCCGAGATCCCGACCACCATGTTGGCTTGGGTAGTCAAGCCCAGCGAGGCCATGATCAAATAGGGCGGCGCGCCACGCCTTGGCTCTTGGCACCGTTCCTTCAAGCTGACCAAATGCCTCGGGGAGTACGTCGTCAAAAAATCTTCGAACCTCATAGCGAAATTCAGTGGGCTCAACAGCCTTGTCTAGAGCGCTCATCGCACCGGCCGAGGAGACGCCGGGGTTTGAAACTCAGGCTGACGTTTGTCGAGGAATGCTTGTCGTGCCTCGGCGGCATCAGCGGTGTTGCGGGCCATAACCTGAGTCCGAGATTCAAGAGCCAACGCTTGGTCAAGGCTTCCGGCGTGAAGATTGCTCCACATAACTTCCTTGGTCAAGGTCAAGTCCAGTGGAGCAATCTCCGCCAGCCGCTCCCCAAGCTCCAAGGCTTTGCTGACCAACTCATCGGCCATCGTGACCTGACCAATCAGCCCAATGGCTTCTGCCTCCGTCGCCCCAATTCGTCGGCCGGTCAGCATGAGTTCACCCGCCTTGGCCTGGCCGATGATCTTCGGCAAGAAGTAGGAAAGTCCCATCTCACATCCGGAGGTTCCCCGCTTGATGAATCCGTCGGCGAAGGTGGCGTTCTCGCTTCCTATCCGCAGCTCGCAGGACGCTGCAATAGCCAGCCCGGCGCCAATTGCATGACCGTTCACCGCGGCAATAATAGGAACAGGAAGGGAGTGGATGACTCTGACGATGTCGCTCAATACGAGGTGGAGGTTTTCGAAACTTTCCGCCACCGGGTCCAACCGATCAGGATTCTGCTGTTCGGGAGACACCACAACAGAAGATTGGTTTTGCGCCGCCGCATCTCCGGCAGCCACTGACTTGACGTCTATCCCAGCACAAAAGGCGCGCTCACCCGAACCGGTCAGGATGATTGAGCGACAAGACCGGCTCCGGGCACTTTCTCGTAGAGTCGCGGGAAGCGCTTTCAACAGAGACGGCGAAAGTGAGTTGAGCGACTCTGGTCGATTGATGGTGATGACCACGCTCGGCCCGTGCCGCTCAACCAATAGTTCGGACATGTGGTTCCTTCCCATGGCTCGGACGTTTTACCCGAAGTGTGGTCGGAGCATTCTTGTCGATACCCGGTGAACTTCACAAGGCGAGGCAGACTTAGTTGGCAAACCCATCAAAAGGCCCACTGGCCAGAGCTCCGCCATCGACGGTAAATCTGGTGCCATTGGTGAAACGCCCCAGCGAACTCACGAGATACAGCACCATGCCGCCAATCTCAGTAATCTGGCCAGCCCGACCAACCAGATTGATGCGGACGGGGCTGGAATCTAACTCATCGACCACCGTCTGGGCCATCGGGGTCTCTACCAGCCCAGGAGCAACAAGGTTGACTCGAATGCCATCATCTCTCCATTCCTTGGCCAGGGCAACCACCATTGACCGAAGGGCCCCCTTCGTCGCCCCATACAGCGACGCACCACCAGAGGGACGCTCACCGTCGATAGATCCGATCATCACCACTGAACGATCGGCGAAGGGGCTAGCCACCAGGTGGGGGTGAGCGAGCTGCACCACTCGAAACGGTGCCCAAACGTTCAGTGCCATATGGCGATCAAAAGTCTCTCGATCAATTCCAAGAGTGCTACCCCACTCGGCCATCCCCGCATTGCTGACAACAATGTCTAGGCCACCCAACGCATCAACAGTTCGCTCTACCACCGACTCAAGCTCGGCACTTTGGGACAGGTCGGCTTCCACGGGGTGAGCGTCGATTCCACTTTCTCCAAGTTGGGAGCAGGCTCGGGTTAGAGACTCGCGGTTTCGGGCCACCAGGGCAACCCTTGCTCCCGCCTCGCCCAGGATTTGAGCAATGCCATAGCCAATTCCCGCCGACGCTCCCGTAACCAGAACCCGGCGGCCAGCCAAGCCAAACCGGTCCGAATCATGCAGTGGCATCGGTCCAGCCAGATTCTGGACGTTCAAACCAGACGTGAACCTGACCGGTACCAATCGAGTTCTCGTACTCACTGAACAGCTCACCGGTAGCAACGCACTCCCGTCCACCAACGGCAGCGACCATGGCCAGGTAGTGACCAAAGCGACCCTCGGGTGCAAACTTTTTGTAGTCGTCCATCGTGTCGATTATTTGCCGGTGGTTTCCGGCCCGCATCCATTCCAGACGTTCCTCATCCGCGGCCCGAGCGGCTGGGGTGAAGATGTGGCGAGGGTCCGATGCCTCGTGTTGGCGCAAGGTTGAAAGCGAATGGAAACGGTGGCTCATCCCGCCGGAGGCGATAACGATGACTCGCCCATCAAGATTGGCCACGGCTCGACCAATTCCTTCACCCAACAAGGCAAAGTCTTTGGCTTCACCGGTTTGGGCTAGGCCAACACCAACCCAGCGCTGATCGCCCCCAAGGTAGGTCCAGGTGTTGATGGTTGGATAGTGAATGGGTAGGTCTTCGTTGTCGATCGCGCTACACCAAGATCCTCCGGCGACAACCTCTCGAGCAATCTCACGAGCCAACGCCGGATTACCAGGAAAGTCAAAGGGCAGAGACGTCATTCCTCGGGGCAATTCATCAGAGGTGTAGTGGCCTGAGCGTCGAAGGTGACTGGTGGTGACGAACTCGACCGTGGTCGCCCAATGAGTGTCCAAAATGACGACGGTGTCGGGCCTGAGCCGATCAAACACCTCGGCTTTTAGCCGTTTCAGGCCCGGAACCAGACTGATCTCCCGACCCTCATTCAGCTCAAGTCGAGTCCCCTTGTCGAGCATGATGGTCGGGACGTGCGACAGCAGCCCCATTCCGATGATCTCACCCATCTTGCACCCCTCATTCCATCCTCGAATCTTGTTTGGATCCGAACCATTCGAACTATAGGGCCGAACTATAGGGCCGAATTACAGGGACTCGTGCCACCACTTCTTGTCCCATCACGGAGCAACTCGACATTTCGTTTGGATCCAAACTACTATGCCGGAACCTGCCGATGACCGAACAACCCTGAAGGAAGCCATCGTGAGTCTCATTGATCCGGACTTTGTAATGGGCGACGCTCATGCCGACCTGACATCGCACGACACCTACACCCGGGGAGTTCCCTACGCCACCTTCGAACGTCTTCGCAGACAAGACCCCGTTTGCTGGATCGATGAGACCGATGGCAACGGGTTCTGGGCCATAACGAAATATCGCGACATCATCGATGTCAGTCGCGATCACCAGACCTTCACCAGCAGCCTTGGCATCCGCCTTGAGGAAATGACACCGGAGGAGACCGCAGCCAGAAGCACAATGATGGAAACCGACCCTCCCGAACACACGCGACTGCGGCGGCTCGTCTCCAAGGGCTTCACTCGCCGCAAGGTTGAGTCCTACGAAGATCAGATCCGCGAGTTGGCAGCCGGAGTGGTGGAGACCGCTGTCGCCAAAGGCCAGTTCGACTTTGTCACCGATATCGCAACCCAATTGCCAATGAAGATGCTGGGTCGACTCATGGGAACCCCCGACGAAGACGGAGATCGCCTGGTCGAACTTGGTGATGCCTTGCTCGGCAACACCGACCCGGAGTTCACCGACCACGTCGTGGACCTCACCGACACCGAAGAGTTCCGCATGGTGCCGTTTCGATCACCGGCAGCCATCGAAGTTTTTGAATATGCCCGTTCCCAAGCAGCCGCTCGTCGGGAACACCCAACCGGAGACATCATCACCCAACTCTTGGCAGAAACAACCGATGGCGATCCGCTCACCGAACTCGAATTCAACAACTTCTTCACCCTGCTCGTGGCTGCAGCCAACGACACCACTCGCTACACCATGACAGGAGGTATCAAGGCCCTTCTGGAACGGCCCGAGATGATCCGTCGGCTCCAGGCCGCCGACGACGATGACGAACTCTGGATTAGCGCCATTGATGAGATCCTTCGTTGGACCAGCGTGACCACCCATTTCCGGCGGACGGCCACCACAAACGTCGAGATGCGGGGCAAAACAATCAAGGCTGGCGACAAGGTTCTCATCTATTTCGTTTCCGGCGACTACGACGACGAACAGTTCGAGAACCCCTACCACTTCAACATCGACCGGATCTCCAATGACCACATGGCTTTTGGGCGGGGTGGTCCCCACCTCTGCCTCGGCGCATGGCTTGCCCGAATGGAAGTCCGGGTCACTCTCCAGGAGCTACTGAAGCGCATCGACCGCATTGAACAATCTGGGCCCGAGGCCCGACTCCGGTCCAACTTTATTGCCGGAATCAAGCATCTTCCGGTCACCGTCTCCCCCAAGTAGGGTCACGACATGTCCAGTTTCGCCATTGATGATCCTCGCCGCGTCGACGTCGAGGGGGTAAGCGTTTCCCCTGACCATTACATCGGAGGCGCGCGAGTTGCCTCCACCATCACCTTTGAGTCCCGAGCTCCACTGGACTGGGATCGAGTTCTGGCCAACGTCGCCCGCGGCGACGCCAAAACTGCGGATCTGGCCGTAACTGCCGCGGTTGAGGGATACAAGACTTGGGGAGCTATGAGTGCGGCCGAGCGGGGCCAGATCATGCACCGCATGGCCGACTTGATCGAGGCCAACAACGACGAGATCGCCATGGTTGAAACCATGGATATGGCCTTCTTGTACGAGTCGATGCGCCTTCGTTTAGTAGCCCGCGGCGCCACCAATTTTCGGCTCTATGCCGATCTTGCCATCGAACATCATGAGCGACGATGGGAGGCACGTGGAACCTCCCATGTTGTTCAGTACATGCCCGCCGGACCGGCCATCATCATTACCCCATGGAACGCTCCGTTCATGCTGGCCACCTGGAAGCTGGCCCCCGCGCTGGCCGCCGGAAACCCCATCATCTTGAAACCGGCCGAATGGTCGCCCCTCTCCGCATCCCTTTTGGCCGACATGGCCGATGAGGCGGGCTTCCCCGCTGGATCCTTCAATGTGGTGCAAGGCATCGGCGAAGAGGTTGGTGCTGCCCTGGTGTCCGATCCTAGAGTTCGGCGCATCAGTTTCACCGGGTCTCCCGAGACCGCCCGCCATATTGGCAAGGCGGCGGCGCAAAACATCGTTCCCTTTACCGCCGAGTTGGGCGGCAAAGGTCCCTTGATTGTCTTCGCCGATTGTGATCTAGATGCGGCCGCGGCCATGGCATCTGGCCAATTCGACG
The DNA here is from genome assembly GCA_024276425.1 of Actinomycetes bacterium. GTDB lineage: Bacteria > Actinomycetota > Acidimicrobiia > Acidimicrobiales > SZUA-35 > JAJRQY01. The sequence goes on from JAJRXF010000056.1 coordinate 22,266, forward strand.
ATTCGGGCCAAGTTTGTTTGGCTGGTACCCGCTTGTTGGTGGAGGAGTCAATCAAGGACGACTTCCTAGCCAAGTTCAACCAGTTGACTGACCAGCACGTCATGGGAGATCCACGCGAGCCCTCCACCACCATGGCCCCGATGGTTCATCCCAATCATGTAGACAGTGTCGAGGGATTCGTCGAACGGGCCAAGGCCAACGGCGACACCATTGTTCGAGGTGGCAAACGCCC
>JAJRXF010000057.1 GCA_024276425.1 Actinomycetes bacterium
AGCAGTTATCTATGACGGTCCCGGCGGTAGGTTCGAGGGAACGATTAGTTGGGACGATTCAATTGCTGGGCCCCGTCCGGGAGTGATGATCTCTCACGCCTTTGGGGGCCAGTCCGAGTTCGACACCGACAAAGCCGAGAAGCTAGCGACGATCCTCTTGCCCTGCCAGATTCGGTAGTTGGTCTCGCCACGGAGTTGACCGAACGAAACGCAGACTGGCAGATCCTTGCCTTTGGCCACACCGCGCACGCCTTCACCAACCCCGCAGCTCAAGCGCCCGAGGCCGGGATGTTTTACCAGGAGGCGGCGAACCATCGCTCCTGGCGAGCCATGACCGGCTTCTTTTCCGACCTGTTTGAGGAGTAGACACCATCGGGTTTGCCCGTTCGTGACGGCTGATCTTGGTCCACCGATGTTCCAATCGACGCCACCAGTCGAGGTCAACCGCGGCAGCCTGATAGACTGGAAAGCCACTCACCGCTGCAACAGCGCCACGACCAACCTACTTGGTGACCCGCAGGTCAGATCATCACCGTCGCCTCAGCTAGTGCCTTCCGCAAGATTCGTGCGATCTCTTCGAACTGCTCCTCGTCGGCAATGAGGGGAGGCGAAGTCTGAATATCCGGAATTACATAGTTTAGCGAGTACCCCATGAATAGGTTTGCTTCTTCAGGTCGAGGTAAGTAAACAGTTCGACGCGGTGCACCGCAGGAATCGAACGTAGACGCTGGTCAACAATCTCAATCAATTGGCTGTCGTTGTCACACACCAACTCAACAAGTAAGTCGTATCGTCCCGAACAAATGGCGACGTAGCTCACCTCCGGAATTGTGTCGATCATGGCGGCGGTCTCCCTGAGGGGGCCATCTATTTCGATCCCTGCCATTGCCATGGTTTCGAATCCCAGAGTCAGCGGGTTGGTGATAGCCACAATGTCAATGATTCCACTCTGACGCAGTCGCTGAACCCTAAGGCGGGTAGCGTTCTGTGAGAGATCAACCTCTCGAGCCAGGTCAGTGAAGGACATCCGGCCGTCCTCCTGGAGGAGCCGGATAAGCAATTTGTCAACGACATCGAGACTGCCGGGACCATTCGAGACAGATGGACCTACTTCGGATTCCAGGGTGGAGTTCAGCTTGCTCATCGTGTCAGTGTGCCGTTGTTGACATTGGGCTCGACTCGACCAACTTCTCCACGTCTCCGATTGCATCGATCAAGATTCTCATTGCTCGGTTGAAGAGTGCTTCCTCCATGTTCAGAGCAGGCAGTCCTCGGTAGTGTGCGACATCATCCTGAATCCCGATCAGACCGTTGGCGACACAGACCTTATGCACCATAGATGAAAACTCTGGTGCTCGTTCGCCAGTCCTCGGATCGGCGAACTCAACCGCTAGGTAAAGCCCTCGAATTCGTACATCGTTGACAATGGTGCTGGATTCCACCAGCGGCCTAAGCATTCGTTCGGCGATCGACTCAAGTCTCAAGACATTGTCAAGTACGCCATCTCGAAGAAGTCGGAGGCTTTCGATGGCGGCGAGACATGCCGCTGGCTGTCCGGCCCACGTTCCGCCAGTATGGACATCACTGGCCGCATCCGCTACCGCATCCGTCATCAGAACTGCTCCAATCGGTAATGCCCCTCCAGACAGGCCCTTGGCTAGACACATCAGATCGGGAATCACGTCCCAATGCTCCGAGGCAAATAGCTTCCCCGTCCGGCCAAGCCCTGTCTCAACCTCATCGAGGGCAAGTAACCAGCCATATTCCCTACACGTCACTTCGAGATCTCGCCAAAATGGAGGAGGTGGAGTAAGCACTCCTCCCTCTCCTATTATCGGTTCAATGACGAGTCCCGCGATTTCGTTGGGCGAAACCAGATAGTGACACAACTGGTCCCGAATGTATGTCACGACACAGGTGCCGTCGCATGGAGCGTCATGGCGGAAGACACACCGGGATGGGTCAGGGTAGGGCACATGCAAGTAGCCCGGCATCAAATGTCGGAGACCGCCATGAAACTCGGCTTGCTGCGCACTCAAGGCCTGAGCAGCGTACGATTCTCCGTGATATTGACCGAAGAACGAAATAACGTACGGACGCCCGGTCGCCGCCCGCATGAGTTTCAAGGTCGTCTCGACCGCTTCGGTTCCCGAAACCTCATAGGCCACCTTGGTCAAACCGCGAGGGGCCACCTTCGTAAGGGCTTCGGCAAAGGTGACCAAAGGCTCGGCCGCTACATAATCGGTATTCTCGACGCTATAGGCATGCAGTCCATCGACCGCCGCATTCATGATTTCGGGGTGGTTCGCTCCAAGTGGGGTCGAACCCCAGCCAGAGACAAAATCGATGAATGAGTTCCCATCGACGTCGAACAGGATTGAGCCTTGTTTGTTGGCAAGAACGATAGGCACGGTTGCCTCGTCCGCGCCTTCTGCGCCGTGGATCACATGGGTGGCGCGATCCAAGATTTCTCGGCTTCGTTGTCCCGGTACGTTGCCACCAAGATTGGTTGCGGGTGGTTCAAGAGTCACGGTTTGGTCCTCCGCTCTTTGTTCGCTACGAGATGGCAGTTGTGGATGCTCCAGGTCGCCCACTGAGGGTGGCCTCCAACGGGGTTCACCTGTGCTGAATCAACCGAGAGCGCGCTCAGCCTCAGACCATCGACACCAGAGAGTTCAGACCTCACAACTGAGCCCTGGAATATCGAGTTGTCCATCCGAACCTTGAGGCCTGCCATTTCCGCATGCACCGAACGGTCAGGTTGAAGAATCAGATGCTGGGGTCGAACAACCAGAGTTGCTGACTCGCCAGCTTCTACAAAGCCGTCGCAGGAATGGCTCAAAACTCGCATTGATTCCCCTCCAGGAAGAACCACCTGGAGGGGTCGCCCGGAATCGACCTGGTCTACTGTCACCTCGATGAGGTTGGCTTCACCAATAAAGTCGGCGCAGAATCGTGTCCGGGGATGCCGGTATATTTCTTCGGGAGTCCCCAACTGCTCAATTCGCCCGCCGTTCATCACCGCGATTCGGTCCGAGAGAGTAAGGGCTTCCTCCTGGTCATGGGTGACATAGACAAAACAGATTCCTACCTCACGCTGAATCTGTTTCAGCTCAATCTGCATCTCTCGACGCAGCTTTAGGTCCAGAGCGCCAAGTGGTTCGTCGAGAAGCAGCACGGCTGGACGGTTCACAATGCCGCGAGCCAAAGCCACCCGTTGGCGCTGGCCACCAGAAAGTGCCTTCGGAAGCCGATCGGCGTACTCCATCATCTTGACGGTTCGCAGAGCGTCCTCAACAAGGCGCGCTATATCCCTTTTTGACTTCCTCGCCCGTTTCGGCCCGTAGGCCACATTGTCGCGAACCGAAAGGTGAGGGAAAAGGGCGTAGCTCTGGAACACAAGATTCGTGCTTCGCCTGAACGGGGGAAGCTCACTGCCCTCCTGGCCGTCCAGATAGAGCTGACCCGACGAGGGGGTCTCGAATCCGGCGATCATCCGGAGAGTCGTTGACTTGCCGCAGCCGCTTGGCCCGAGGAGGGAGAAAAACTCCCCTTGTTCGACCCGTAGGCTGATCGAGTCCACCGCGACAATACTGCCGAATCGTTTTGTGATATTGATGAGTTCGAGAGCGGCATGGTCGATCATGTTGACGTATCAAGATTCTTGATATTGGCGATTCGGTGACTGAGGTACACAACGAAGCCCGAGACCACTAAGAGCAGAAAGGTCAGAGCCGACCCAACTCCCCATTCTCCGCGCCGAGTAAAAAGATCTTCGATGACAGACGCCAGCATCCGACCGCTGGTCCCCCCAACGAGGCCAGGGGCCGCGAAGTCTGAGACGATGGGGATGAACACGATCACCATGGTGGCCACAAATCCGGTGGCCGTCAGTGGAAAGACAACGGTTCGGAACGTCGTGAACCAACCAGCACCCAGGTCCGAGGACGCCTCCACCACACGGGGATCAATGGTTTTCATTGCGGCATAGAGCGGAATGACGGCATAGGGCATCCATGAAGCAGTCAGGACAAGAACTACCGAAAACTTGGTGAAAAGGAGCCAGTCCATTGGTTTATCGATCAGACCGATCCAATCCAATGTCGAGTTCACTAGTCCATTCCTAGCCAGAATGGTCCGCCAGCCAAAAATCCGGATGAGCGGATTGAGTTCGTCGGACAGAGCAAGGGCTAACAGCAGTGGAATCTCCCACTTCCCGACCTTCATCGCGATGATGTAGGCCAGAGGGTAGGCCAATGCCAGCAGGACCAACATCGAAAGGGTCGCTATCAAGAAGGTCGAACCAGCGACCTCCAGAATACTGGGTTCAACCGCGGCTCGATAGTTCGACAGGGTGAAGCTGCCATCGCCCGAACGACCTCGTTCCTGAAAGCTGTACATGGCTAAGACAATCAACGGGCCAGCAAAAAAGGTCAGTAGGACGCCAACCGGCGTCGCCAGAAAAGCGTGCGGCACCCATCGCCGACCTCGAGGCCTACCGCTGTACACGATCTCAAGCGCCGCCTCATCGGGCTCGGCCAGACTCTCCACTTCGCGGTTGATGTTCACGCCCCCGCCACCACATCTCGGATGTCATGCCCACGCCGCTCAAGGCGAATACGAAGCAACTGCCAGATACCCACGATCAGGATGATCTGTACAAACGAAACCAGAGTGGCGATGGCATTGACGATCGGAAGATCTCCAGCCTGCCGCAGAGAGGAGAAGACCCAAATCGGGAATGTGTTGTCGAAGCCAGCGGTGAAGAACGAGACAATGAAGTTGTTGAATGACCAGCTGAAGACAAAGACCGCGGACGCACCAATCGTTGGGAGCAAGAGGGGAACTATCACGTGGCGCAGCGTCTCGCGCTCCGTAGCCCCCAAGTCCAACGAAGCCTCGTGGATGTGTGGGTCGAGACGAACCAGCTGGGCCGAAAGGAGCGCGGTGACAAGAGGGAAGGCGATAACGACATGCATTGCACCAACAGTCCATAGCGAGAGCCGCACCTCGACTGCGGAGAAGAAGATGAGGCCGGAGACTCCGATCAACAGCCAAGGTATGACTAGTGAGAGAAAGATGAACGAACTCACCGCACCTCGGAATCTGAACCGAAAGCGGGACAAGCCGAACGCCGAGAGAATTCCCAGAAATAGGCATACTGGCGTGACCATGATGGCAATGGTCAGAGACGCCCGAAGTGACTCCCACGCCGCCGATTCATCCATGGCCTCGCGATACCAATCCAGAGTGAAGCCTCGAAATGGGAACCCAATAATGCTGGAATCGTTGAAGCTGAACGCTGCTAACAAAACAATTGGACCGAACAACAGACCGGCCATGATCACCAGGAACACGCTCTCAACAGCGCTGGTGCCTCTGCGCCGACGAGTCAGGGTCCAGAATCCAACTGATGAAGGTGAGGTCATGTTCAGCCCGCGAACCGCGACCACTCCTCTTCCCAGAAATCCTCATTATCCGGCAGCCCCTCGGCGATAGTGACAAGGTCAATTGCCCCAGGGTCGGCTAACCCGAGATCATCGACGAGCTCCTGAGGAGCGATATCGAGAATCTCACTGTTGGAGGCCAGATAGCCATACTCCTCAGCGAAGATCAGTTGCATCTCCGGGTCGAGGTAGTGGTTAATCAACGCGTAAGCACCATCGAGATTGGTTGCGTTGGCCGAAATACCCTGGCCGCACTTCCAAAGGATTTGCCCCTCCTCCGGCGCTACATACACGGCGTTGATCCCCTCGTCCTGGAGAGCCTCAGCGATGTCGGGAGTGGCATGGTTGGCAGCGATAATCTCACCAGCAGCAAAGAGCTGGACCAGGTCGCCATCTTCAGACCAGGTCGTGCGAACCGTGTCGAGCCCAGTGAGCACATCAACAGCTTCTACTACCTGAGCATCGGTGATCTGGTCGACCTCTGGCCCGTGCCCCAGAGCCATCGCAACGTCCCAAATCGTGCTGATGGATTCTTCGCTTACGGCAATGTCTCCGTCAAAGCCCGGGTCAAAGAGTTGCGAATAGGATGTGATCGGAGTAGTGACTTCTTCGGCCAGGTAGACAATCCCAAATGGCCCGCCCTGAAGCGGGACGATATAGACGTCTCCGTTCTCGGCGATGACACCCTCTCCGGCCTTGACTGAGTCAAACACAGAATCCCATGCAGAGATCCGCGAAGTGTCGACCGGTTGGAGCAGGCCAGATTCAATCATTGATCCGACTTCGCCCGCACAGAGTTCGACGACATCTGCTTCAAATCCGGCCCGGAGTTTCGTCTCGGTTTCATCTTCGTCAGCAAAAGCCGGCGTCTTGACATCCATACCAGTCGACTCGACGAAAGGATCAAGAACCGAATCTAGGAAACTGTCCTCGTACCCGAAGAAGACGACGGTGGAAGAGGCAAGCTCCCCGGCGTCAGAGCCTGACCCTGCTGAACTGACATCGCTTCCACAGGCGGCTGCTAGTAACCCCATCGACACGCCCAAGGCAACTTTGCGTTTCGTGTCCTTCATCAGTCTCCCCCAAAGATCTTCCGATCCATTACCTATAAGCAAAACAGCCGTAATAGCCTTTGCGTACGAGTAAATTACTCGTTTCGGCCGCCGAAACGAGTATAAAGAACATTCTTCCCCACTGTCAACTACGGCTCGATTTCGGGTGACGCCACTCATCTGGGCCGCCGCGCGAGGCTGGGGCATGCCGAGTCGATGCCTTACCTCCTTGTTTGCATCTCCGCACTGACATTGCCGGCCTGTGGCAGCGACGGCGATTCCGTCGCTGACGCAACGACCACCCCGGTTACTGTCACCGAACCAACCGCCGAGACCGAAGCCGAACCAGTGACCGGCGAACCGCAGGAGGCAACCACCATCCATATCACCGTCACCATCGATGGAACCGACCTCGAGTACGCCGTCGCTACCCCCGACGGCTACCGGCCGGGCGAGACCCGCCCCCTGTTGTTGGCTCTGCCCCCGGGAGGGCAAACAATCGAACTTCGAGACAATGTGCTTGAGCGCACCTGGGCCCCGGAGGCAAACCAGCGGGGCTGGGTCGTGGTCAGCCCGTCAGCGCCGAATGGGGTCCTGTTCTTCCAGGGCTCGGAAGCGTTGATCCCGGAGTTCTTGGACCTCATTCTCGAGCAGTACCCAGCCGAAGGCGGACGTATTCACCTAGCCGGGATCAGCAATGGAGGTATCAGTTCCTTCCGCATCGCCGGTGCCCAGCCGGAACGTTTTGCCTCCATTACGGTTGCCCCCGGCTTTCCCCAAAGCGACAGCGACCGGGAGGCGTTGTCCAACCTGGTCGACATCCCCGTCGTTCTCTTCGTTGGTTCCAATGACAGCGAAACCTGGATCACCGCCGCTCAGGACACCGAGACACGTTTAGCCAACCTCGGCGGCGACGTGACCCTGAACATCGAGGAGGGGGAGGGTCACTTCCCCGGCACCCTGAGCAACGGTGTGGTGATTTTCGACCTCTTGGATAGCTACCGCTAGCTCTCGCTCCTCGGACCGACCCGACCCGGCTAGGGGGTGATCAGGAGCTTGTGCGTGCCCTCGGCCTTCTCGGAGAAGGCCTTGGCCGCGTCGGGGAAGTCTTGCAGAGTGACACGATGGGAGATGACCTCGGTTGGGTCGATGACTCCGCTTTCGATGACCTGCTGGGCTCTGGGAAGGCCTATGGCTGCATTGGCGAACCCGTTGAGCCTCAGCTGCAGGTTCTTGAAGAAGAGGTCAAAGAGAGAGGTCGGGTGATCCTGTTCGAGGTAGACACCCCCTCCCGATATCACTCCCCCAGGACGGGTGATGGCGGCCGCCAAGGATAGGGCTGCTCCTCGGCCTACGAACTCAACGACCACATCCACCCCTCGTCCGCCGGTGGCCTCGAGTACTGCTTCGGTCGTGTTGTCATC
>JAJRXF010000058.1 GCA_024276425.1 Actinomycetes bacterium
CCATCGTTGGTAAGTGAGGGCGAATCATCAACAAATTCGAATCCAAGAACTTCAACAAAGAACTCGATTGCGTCGTCGTAGTTGTCAACAATGATGGTGATCAGTTCCATCAAAGCCATCGGCGAAGTCTACCTCTTGGTTCTTGGCGCGCTTCTGAGAATCGAGCATGCCCCGACCTCGAAGCCGGAGACCCCGTGCACGACGTAGCCAACGAGGTGTTCGTCTGTCGCCGAGCGGTGGGAGGAGATTGAAGCCTTCTTCGCCGCTGACCATTAGAGGGGATGACCGGTACCCGATGACCTCAAGTAGAAACCGGGAAGGAAGCGTTCACTGCCAAGGTCACGCAACGCTGACAAGTAGATAGCGCTCATCGGGGAGCTCTTTGCCCCAATACACCGGATCCGTCAGATGCTGGACCTCGACGCTCTTCCGAACTGTTCGAACGATCTGCTCGGCGTTCGCTGCGGTCAGTCCGCCACCGGTATGCCAGCGACCTTCGATGAGGACCACGACTCCATCAGCCTTGAGCAAGCGAACCCAGCGTCCAAGTGCTTCCACCGGGTCTGGCAGCGCCCACAACACATGACGGCATAGCACAACGTCATAGGAGCCGGACTCTAAATCGGGATATGAGGCGTCGCCCACAACGAACCGCGACTCCGGTACTTTGGTCTTCGCTCGCTCGATCATTGCGGTCGAGAAGTCGAGACCGTCCACCGTGTAGCCGTTATCGACTAGCAACCTTGCAAGCGTTCCGGTGCCGCATCCTAGGTCCGCGACCCGCGCCGGAGCAGATGGCAGCACGCCCAGGAGTAAGTCCCCCCAGGCGGCCCGGATGCCCTCGTGGGCCAACCCATGGTCAGGTTCCTCGTCGAACGACGCGGCTTCGGCGTCCCAAACCTCTTTGCTCATGCCAGGATGATACGCACCGTCTGATGTTGGCGGAAGGGAGGTGGGCTGTCTAGCAACGGAGAATGCCGATCGACGAGTTGAGGTATCCAGCCGCTCCTGCAAGGCGTGGCCCAGAATCACCGGTTGAAGACACCGAGGAAACACTCAGCATCAAAAGAACTACAGCCAGGACAACTGGAACAAGAGTCGCGGAGAGTCTCTTCGAGAATGACGAGTGAGCCAAAGGTTTCTTGCACGACTGCTTCCCGCCTTTCCAGCCGTAGCTCCCGTCTGCCGTCAGCGAAGGGTCGTAGACACGCGGCGTAGCGGCGTCCCGCCTCCGCGAGCTCCGAAGACTTGTCCTCACCGGCCACTCTCAGATTGAGAATGAGGCCGAATAGCGCCGCTCGCACGTCGTCAACAGATTCAGCTTCCCCTGGGATGAGTTCTTCAGAGATCAAAACACGCGATCGCGTCCTCTCTAGCCTCAGTGAGTATCTCGCTCTGGTCCACGTCATCGAGTTCGACTTCCCAGCGTCGCTGCAAGGAGAACGCCTGTTCTTGTTCGGCTCCGAGCTGGTTCTGCTCAATACAATCTTGGGCCACTTCATTCACCAGATTAGCGCCGTTGACCGTTGCGGGAATAGCGAAGTCAGGATTGAGACTCAGCGTGATGACCATTGGATGCGTCACATCAATTATGGGCTCGAACTCGACGCTGGCGATGACATTCAGCGCTGGGGAGAGTGCGGGCTGGTTGAACCCGTCGGTTTTCAGTCTTCCGAAGTCTGGGAACCGCCAGATATCGACGGGGGCGATAGGTTCGCTCTCCGCTAGTGCCACTCCGATCGGTCCGAGGGACTGCTCCAGAAGACACTTTGCAAGGGACCGGTTTGTGTCTCGAACCTGGGTAGCTTCGATGGCTTGCCAACCGTCGCGAAACTCCTCACCGTCGATTGGATACAAGTATTCAAGCAATTCGCTCGAAAGATCGTCCACTTCGGGGATCTCAACGGTTGAGCCGGTTACCTGGTCCGTTGCTTGGTCCGAGGGCGTTCCGTCTTCCCCAGATACGGAACACGAAGTAGCCACCAAGATGGCCATGGTCAGCATGGTACGGAACACTGGCCGCTTCGTGTTTTCCTCTCTGTCAACGACTGAGGCCCCGCTGCACCCGTTCGCGTCTTCGTGTCCGAAACAACGTCCGACAGACTGACCTTAGTAGGGACGTTGGTCAGGTTTGTGTCGCCAGAGGTAGGCGAGAGGTATGAATCCCACCGGGTTTGATGACTGCTGATCTCATAAACAAACTGTGTCAAGGACCGCCACACCCTGACTGTAGTACTCCCCTTCGTCCTCCACGGGAATGAGATACCCAGGACCGGCGTGATTTGGGCGTGAAGCCGCGGATTGTTGAATCAACCCCCACCGTTCGTGAGGTCGATGGGGTTCCACAGTCCTTGCTTCGGTCACCGTGGTCATCTGATGCGGGCACGACTCAGGCCGAGAGGTCTTGTCGAGAAGCTTGGCCATCCCGTTGGTCGCATTGTTCTTCAGCTCAACCCGTTGACCAGGTGTCTGCAAGGAGCCGAACTCGTCCCAACAGTGTTGGGTATCTACCGGAGTTGCACGGTCAAGCATGAACCGGACTCGCACAACCGGAGAAAAGCCCATGAGAAGTCCATCAGGATGGGTTGGGCACCCGTTTGGGCACCCGTGGGAAACAACAAGAGCCGCCACCGGGATGTTTATCCCGGTCAGCGGCTCTGTTTGTTCGTACGCCCCCCGGGACTTGAACCCGGAACCTGCGGATTAAGAGCTGGATCAAGCTCGTTTCGTGCTGTCCCGGATTGTCTCTGGATACACCCTCTGAACAGGGACAACGTTGGTGTGGGTGTGTCAATCCG
>JAJRXF010000059.1 GCA_024276425.1 Actinomycetes bacterium
GATGAAGCGGGGCACCGAATCCCCCTTTTCCATGGATGCCAACCTGCTCCACATCTCTTATGAGGGTGGACCACTTGAAGACCCGTGGGTCGGCCCACCGAATGAGATGTGGCGTTGGACCAAGAGCCCAGAAATGGCTCCCAATGAGGCAACCTTTGTTGAGTTGACCTATCGCCGGGGTGACATTGTTGCCATCGATGGGGTTGAAATGACGCCAGCGGAGGTTCTGACTGCACTGAACAAGGTTGGGGGCGAGAACGGAATTGGTCGCCTCGACATCGTGGAGAACCGCTTTGTGGGTATGAAAAGCCGGGGGTCCTATGAAACCCCTGGCGGAACCATCATGCTCAAGGCTCATCGCGCCATCGAGTCGATCACCCTGGATCGGGAGATGGCTCACCTCAAGGATGAGCTGATGCCCAAGTACGCCAAGATGATCTACAACGGCTTCTGGTTCGCTCCCGAGCGAATCATGCTGCAAAAGGCCATCGACTTCAGCCAGCAATACGTGAACGGTGATGTCTACCTGAAGCTGTACAAGGGCAATGTTGACGTGCTCGGCCGCCGCAGCGAGGACACCTTGTTCAACCAGAAGATTGTGACCTTCGAGGATGACGAGGGGGCCTATGACCAATCTGATGCCGATGGCTTCATCAAGCTGAACGCCTTGCGGCTGCGAACCTTGGCCTCTCGCTTGGAGGGTCTGGACTAGCGTGGCGGGCGAACTTTGGGAGGGCCGCTTTGACGGTGGGCCAAGTGAGGCCCTGCAAGCACTCAATGACAGCTTTGGTTTCGACCGGCGCATGTTCCGACATGACATTGAGGGGTCGCGAGCCCACGTGGTTATGTTGGCCAATGTCAAGCTAGTTACCCAGCATGAGCGAGACCAGATCTTGGCAGCCCTTGAGGTGGTCGAGACCGAGATGGCCGAGGGTCGGTTCTTGGCGGTGGCCTCCGATGAAGACATCCACACCGCAGTCGAGCGTCGGGTTACCGAACTGGCCCCAGAAGCCGGGGGCAAACTCCACACTGCTCGAAGTAGGAACGACCAGGTCGCAACGGATCTCAAGATGTGGACTCGACAAGAGTTAGGTGAAATTGTCGGGCTAGTGCTTGATCTCCAGTCGACCTTGGCAAATCGGGCTGATGATGTAGGCGACTCTTATCTGCCTGGCTACACCCATCTCCAGCAGGCACAGAGCGTGTCGCTGGCTCACCATTTGTTAGCCCACGGCTGGGCCCTGAGTCGCGATGTCAGCCGACTATTCGACTGCCTGGCTCGGATGAACACCTCACCCCTGGGGGCAGGTGCCCTGGCTGGCAGTTCTCTGGGTATCCAGCCAGCCCAAACGGCCGCAGCGTTGGGGTTTGAGGCCCCCTTCGCCAACTCTCTCGACGCGGTTTCGGATCGTGATTATGTGGCAGAGGCAATGTTTGCGATCTCCCTGTTGGGTGTTCACCTGTCGCGAATTGGCGAAGAGATTATTCTGTGGGCGTCAACCGAGTTTGGTTTCGTGACCCTCGATGACGGCTTCTCTACCGGGTCGTCCATGATGCCCCAGAAGAAGAATCCTGACATCGCCGAACTCGCTCGGGGTAAGGCCGGACGTTTGATCGGCAACCTCGTCGGCTTTCTTGCCACCCTCAAGGGGCTCCCGATGACGTACAACAAGGATCTCCAAGAGGACAAGGAAGCCTTGTTTGACTCTTGTGACACCATCCGGCTAACCCTTGTGGCCTTGCGCGGCATGCTGTCGACTCTGGAGTTCAACACCGAAGCAATGGCGTCCCAGGCTGACAACCCATACTCCGCTGCGACCGACCTTGCGGACTTCTTGGTCCGCGCTGGCATGCCCTTTCGCTCTGCTCATGGTGTGGTTGGCAAGATTGTTCGAGATGCTTTGGCTGGCGTTGCGCCAATGGCCGATCTCGTTCGGGATCATCCAGACCTTGGCCCGAAGGCTGCCACATTGCTTCAACCAGGGGTATCGGTTCGCCAGCGAATCTCACCTGGAGGTGGGGCCCCGGAGGCCGTGGTCGCACAACGAGCGGAGTTTGCGGACCGGCTTCAACAAGACGAGGCATGGCTCGCCGATATTGGAACCACCAGTGGCCAAGGGTGAATTGCAGGTTGCCATCGAGCAAATTCAAGAGGCAAACCTGGAGGGCGGCCAGCAGTTCGAGGCACGCAAGCAGGTTTTGAGCTTCTGTCGAGAGCACCCCGATGCCCTTTACCGGACCTGTCTGGAAGGTCACCTGACCGGGTCGGCGGTAGTGGTTGATCCGGGTCGAGGGCAAACACTCCTGTTGCATCACACCAAGCTTGGGATCTGGGTTCAGCCGGGGGGTCATGCCGATGGCGAGGGTGATCTTGCCCGCGTTGCCCTCCGTGAGGCCGAGGAAGAAACCGGCTTGCGCGACTTGGAAATCGTTACTCCAGCCATTGACATCGACGTGCATGTCATTTCGGCCCGGGGAGACGAACCTGAGCATCTTCATCTCGATGTCCGCTTCTTGGTCTTGGCCCAACCCGGCGCGGTTCAAGAAACGAATCATGAAAGTACGGATTCTCGTTGGGTTGGTTTGGAGGACCCTGAGGGCCTGCTCCGAGCAGAAGAACTCCGCCGTCTGGTTGGCCGGGCCCTAGTTTTCGCCGCTGGGATTCAAGCCGCCCGGAACGAGTCGGGAAGCTAACTTCTTTGACCAGGACTTTATCCGATGTCGTTGGGTGGTGAGCACGAAGCAATCGAGTTGTCGGTCGCAAACCGCGGCACTCGATCGTCTAAACGCTCACCCCCCACGGAGGCGACAAAAAAGCGGGCTCCTTCGTCGAGTTCGAATCGGTCGGCGTAGTCGGCACGGTTCCTTATCAGGGTTCGCCAGTCTGCAATCCAGCTGGCGATCATTTGTCGGTCTCGGTCCGTTCCCGTGGACTGCGCCTCCAGGTCGTCAACCATCCGTGTGAAGACCTCGTTGGTGAGCCGAATTTGGGCTGCCCGCTCTATGTTGTCGCGGGATTGAAGAGCGGTGGGCAGCGCGTCATATTCGGCGGCGGATGCCAAACAGATGGGTTCCGCGGCGATAGCAAAGCTTGGATCGTCAAGAACATCGGGGGTCGGTCGGTCGGCACGGCCGGAGTAGGAGTATCCCCAAACACCAAAGGAGCCGAGCACCACGATACCAAGAAGGGTTTGTGAGATCCGTTGACCAATCGTTGCTCGTTCTCGGGCGTGAGGTTCGTCGTCTTTAGTCTGTCCGACACCTTCGACCGAGAGGCTATCGGGGATACCGCTGGGATCGGGGGTGGAACGATCTTGCAAGTCCGAGCTCATAGTTGGTACATGGTGCCACCGAAATTGGACAAAACGACCTCACCTGTTCACCTACACTCATGCCAATGTCGAGCGACTCGAACTTCCCCACCAATTTCCGGCAGAGTTCGGAGCTTTTGGAGGACCTCGATGCTCGGGGTCTGATTCAAGACAGCACCAATCGGCAGGAGTTGGCGGCCCGGCTCGCCCAAGGGCCGATTACGGTCTATGCCGGCTTTGACCCAACGGCTAGAAGTCTGCATGTTGGAAACCTCATTGGTCTGCTGATGTTGCGGCGTTTTCAGGATGCTGGCCACCGGGTCATTAGCTTGGCGGGTGGGGCGACGGGAATGGTGGGCGATCCGTCGGGCAAGTCCGATGAGCGGAATCTGTTGGACGATGATGGTTTGGCTGCCAATCTTGCTGGCATCGTTCCCCAACTACGACAGTTCCTAGACTTCGACAAGAGCGAGAACCCGGCCAAGCTCATTGACAACCGAGCCTGGACTGTCGGGGTTCCTTACCTGGAGTTCTTGCGCGATGTTGGTAAGCACATCACGGTCAATCAGATGATGGCGAAGGACTCGGTCAAGGCACGGCTAGATCGGAGTGGCGAGGGATCCGTTGCTGGTTTGTCCTACACCGAATTTTCCTACATGCTCCTGCAGGCCAACGATTTTCGTTGGTTGTATGAGAATGAGGGATGCGAGATGCAAATGGGCGGATCGGATCAGTGGGGCAACATTACCCTTGGCACCGATCTCATCCGAAAGATGGTGGGGGGGTCAGGCTTCGCCCTGACGTGGCCCCTGTTGACTAAGGCAGATGGAACAAAGTATGGCAAGACCGCAGGTGGCGACACCCTTTGGTTGAGCCCAGATCTCATGAGTCCGTACCGGTTCTATCAGGCTTGGATCCAAACCGAGGATGATGAAGTTCGCAAGCTGCTCTTGCAACTGACCCTGCTCAGCATTGACACGGTCGACTCTGTCATGGCCGAACATGGTGGGGCTCCTCACTTGCGGGTCGCACAACGTCGCCTCGCGGCCGAACTCACCACGCTGGTTCATGGTCAAGAGGCCACCGCTACTGCTGAGGCAGTCTCCCAGGTGATCTTCGGTGGTTCGGTGGCGGAACTTGATGCAGAGGCCCTGCGGGTCCTCAGCGAAGAGTTACCAACGACCAGAGTCAAGCGCGACTTACTTGACACAGAAGGCAATCTGGTCGCCCTAATGGCCTCCATGGGCGTGGCAGCGTCAAAGGGTGAGGCCAATCGCCTTCTGAAACAGAATGGTGTCTCGCTAAATGACATCAAGGTTGCCGCTGACACCGTTGTTGGCCGAGACTCTCTGCTGCAGGGCCGCTATCTGCTTGTTCGAAGAGGAAAGAAGTCCGTCTTCATGGCGGTGTTCGACTCCTAGCCTGGGCCGGCTAAATCGGCCCAGAGAAACCCCTCCTGAGGTTGGGGGATGGCCCACCTTCGGTTATGTTTGTTGTTCGCCCCGCAGGTGGACACGGTTTTTGTGTGTTTGTTTGGAAGGGTGTGGATGGGTTCTGTACCTCCGTTGTGTGGCCGCTTTTTTGGGTGGTTGTGTGGCGTGTGCGGTTCTTGTTTGATGGC
>JAJRXF010000060.1 GCA_024276425.1 Actinomycetes bacterium
CTGGCCGCCGATGGCATCACGATTACTGAGGAGCGGGCCAAGGTCGTCGACTTCTCCGATGGCTACATCAACATTGATCAGCGCATTCTGGTTGGTCTCGATTCCGATATCGATTCCGTTGATGCCCTAAAATCTGCCGACTGCCAGGTCGGGACTCAGACCGGAACCACGAACTTTGATACAGCTGTGGAGACCGTTGGTGAGGACCGGGTTCAAGCTTTCGATGAGTTCGGCTTTGTCGTCCAGTCAGTGATAACCGGTGATATTTGCGCCGCCTTCATCGACGAGACTGCCGGTCAGGGTTACGTTGGCGAGAACGCCGACAAAATCAAGTTGGTGGGTGAGTCGCTGTCTTCGGATCAACTCGGCTTCATCTTCCCGAAGGGCTCCGATCTGGTCGAGCCATTTAATGCCGCCATCGCGGCCATGAAAGAAGACGGAACCATGGACCGTCTCGGTAAGGAGTACTTCACGGACGCCTTCACCATCACCTACGACGACATCGGCTAATTATAACGTTTCATGTCGGTGAGGTTGGGCCTTCGGCACATGCCGGAGGCCCGGCCTCCGTTTTTGGGCTATGACTATGGGTGGAAGGCCGCTATTGGTGGTCTAGACAAATGCTTAGCCTGATAGCTGGACGAGGGTGGAGTGAACACTTGGGACCCAAACAATGACCGATATCAGCGGACAAGTCCCCGGGCTTTCCGCCTCCGGCCGCCGATCGGAGGACAAGGCATGGTGGGAGGAGTTCCCCTGGTGGGGAACGATCATTGCCCTGGTAATGGTGGGCATGGCGATCAAGATCTTTGTCGACGAAGACTACGATGAGGCTTGGAGCAGGATCTGGCCTGGGGTCTGGCTCACCATCACTACCACCCTGTATGCCTTCGGTATTGCCTTTGGGTTGGGGTTGTTGGCTGGCATCGGTCAGATCTCCCACAACGTGTTTGCCCACAACATATCCCGGGCCTACGTCGAGCTCATCCGAGGAATCCCGATCCTGCCCCTAATCTTTACCGTGGCACTCGTCATCGTGCCCGACCTGACTAGAAGTATGGGACTGGCCAACTCCGTTCCGACAAAATGGCGGGCCATCATCGCCTTGTCCTTGATCTATGGCGCCTATATGGCCGAAATATTTCGGGGTGGTATTCAGTCGGTTCCACCGGGTCAAATGGAAGCTGGTCGTTCTCTCGGGCTGAGTCAGCGCCAAACAATGCGCAGTGTGGTGATCCCCCAGGCTATGCGGGCCATCATTCCGCCGCTGGGAAACGACTTCATCGCCATCCTCAAAGACACCTCGCTGCTATCGGTTCTTGGTGTTCTTGAGCTAACGAGAAATGCCCGACAGTTCTCCGCCTCCAGTTTCAAGTTTCGGGAGACGTACTTCACCCTTACATTCATCTATCTCGTCCTGGTGATTGGCCTCTCACTGCTCCTCGGACAGGTAGAAAAGATCATGACCAAGGATCGGAAAGGGCAACGATGACCGCCATGATCCAACTGGTTGGCCTGGAGAAGACCTTCGCCAAGACGATCAAGGCCGTCCAAGGAGTCGACCTTTCCATCGCCCAAGGCGAAGTCGTGGTCATCATCGGTCCGAGCGGATCCGGCAAGTCGACCATCCTGCGTTGCATGAACCTGCTCGAAGTGCCCTCCGTTGGGGATGTCTATATCGAGGGCCAGAACCTCGTTGATAAGGCAACCGATCTTGATCTGGTCCGAGCCGAAGTCGGCATGGTTTTTCAACAGTTCAATCTATTTCCACACCTCACGGTCATGCAGAACATCACGTTGGCTCAGGTCAAGGTTCGAGGCAGAAGCCAGGCGGAGGCGGAGGCAATGGGAATGCAGCAACTGGAGCGGGTGGGAATCCCAGAGAAGGCGGAGTCCTACCCCCGTCAGCTTTCAGGAGGACAACAACAGCGCGTCGCCATCGCTCGCTCACTGGCGATGGAACCCAAGGTGATGCTTTTTGATGAACCGACCTCGGCGTTGGATCCAGAGATGATCAAGGAGGTGCTTGATGTGATGCTCCAACTTGCATCGGCTGGCATGACCATGGTGGTCGTCACTCACGAGATGGGATTTGCTCGCGCCGCGGCCGACAGGGTGGTCTTCGTTGATGAAGGGCGCATTATTGAAGAGGGCACCCCAGAACAGATTTTCAATCACGCACAACATGCCCGAACCAAAGACTTCTTCGACAAGATTCTTCATCACTAGAAGCCAGTTCGCCCGGCGCCAACGAACTCATCATGAGGCCGGCGTCTAGCCGGTCAAGGTGATCCGGCTAGGGAACAGCGTTTTGAAGCTTTTCCCCGCTAGCTGCGAGGCGTGAGAGTAGCGGAGCGAGTTTCCAATGACTGGCTCCACTGTTTTGGTAGTAGTGATTAATTTGTTCCACCACCTTGTCGAGCCCGATGGAGTCGGCCCAATACATCGGACCACCGGTGTAGACGGGCCAGCCATAGCCGTTTACCCAGACAACATCGATATCGCTCCCGCGGGCGGCGATACCCTCCTGCAGAATTGCTGCACCCTCGTTGATCATGGAATACAACAGGCGTTCAAGAACTTCCTGATCGGATACTTCTCGTTGCTCAATTCCCTGGCTCTGGGCGAATTCCCGTATTAACGTCTCAACCTCGGGGTCTGGGGTTGAGGCCCGAGTTTCGGCGTCATAGGTGTAGTAGCCCCTGCCATTCTTCTGACCCCGTCGGCCGCTCTCACACATCAGCTCACGAATTGACGAACTGGTTGACGTCTCCGCCTTCCAACCAATATCTAGTCCGGCCAAGTCACTCATAGCGAAGGGACCCATCGGGAAGCCAAAATCGTAGAGAACCCTATCGACCTGGGCCGGAGTAGCACCTTCCAGAACCATCTGATTGGCCTCAAGACGGCGAACAAACAGCATTCGATTGCCAACAAAACCGTGGCAGACCCCAACCAGCACGGCAACCTTATTGATTGTCTTGGCTAAGGCCATTGTGGTGGCAATAACGGTGTCAGAGGTCTCGTCGCCTCGGACAACCTCCAGGAGTTTCATGACATTCGCGGGGGAGAAGAAATGGGTACCGATAACGCTCTGCGGACGGCTGGTCACCGAGGCAATTACGTTAATGTCCAGAGCTGATGTGTTGGAAGCCAAGATGCAGTTGGGTTTGCAGATGGCATCGAACTCAGCGAAGAGGGTCTTTTTCAGATCCATGTCTTCAAAGACGGCCTCAATCACCATGTCGACATCGGCGAAGTCGTTCTTGTCCAGTGATGGCGTGAGCAGATTCATTCGAGTCTCGACGTCGGCGGCAGAGATGCTACCTCGCTTGGCTGATCGTTCGTAGTTCTTGCGAATAACAGCCAAGCCCCGGTCGAGGGCTGCTTGTTCTCGCTCAACGATGGTTACGGGGATGCCTGCGTTAAGAAAGTTCATGGCGATGCCACCGCCCATCGTTCCGGCACCGAGGACTCCAACCCGTTCGATACTCAGCTTGGGAGTATCCCTGGGAACGTCGGCTACCTTGTTGGCCGCTCGCTCGGCAAAGAAGTAGTAGCGCTGGGCAGCAGACTGGGGGCCAGTCATCAACTCCATGAAGAGTTCTCGTTCTCGGGCTAGCCCATCTTCGAAGCTAAGGTTCACCGCAGCTTCAACGCACTGCACATTGTACTCCGGAGCCAAGAATCCTCTCGTCTTGCGAGCGATCCCTGCACGAAACGACTCGAACAATTCGGGGGTTCCCTCGGCCAGCTTTTCGTTTCGGTCGCGGATTCGGCTCAGAGGCCAACCATTAGAAACTGCCCGATCGGCGAAGGACAAGGCACCAGAGCGCAAGGTATCCACAACTTCATCGACTAGTCCGTACTCCGCCGCCTCTTGTGCCCCAATTGGTTGGCCAGAGGTCATCATGGACAAGGCTTTTGCGACCCCAACAACCCGCGGCAGCCGTTGAGTGCCCCCGGCTCCCGGTAGCAACCCGAGCTTGACCTCAGGAAGCCCAAACTTGGCTGAGTCCACAGCGACCCGATAGTGAGCGCAGAGGGCAATTTCCAGGCCTCCACCGAGCGCAGTGCCATGGATGGCGGCGATCACGGGAATTGGGCAGTCTTCCATGACGGCTTGAACATCCTGGAGTGAAGGCCCCTTTGGAGGGCTGCCAAACTCGGTGATGTCCGCCCCAGCGATAAAGGTTCGGCCCTCACAGATCACCACCACGGCCTTTGCCCCATCGCCAACCGCTTGGTTAACCCCATCGAGCAGCCCCTGACGAACATGAAAGCTCAATGCGTTAACCGGTGGATTGTCGATGACAACGAAAGCCACGTCGCCGTCTCGTTCTACGCTCACCGATTCAGTCAAAGTTGTCACGGTCTTCCTCCAGCGATCATTCCAGCCGCAACCGGCTAGGGCACCCAGTAGTGGGTAGGCCAGAGCCTAGTAATGAACGCCGAAGAGTGGCCAACTGGGTGGCCAATCTGCGCGCTAGTCATCGGTTATGTCCGTCTTGCCGCCGTCCAAATAGTCGATGTGGGGAAGGGGCTCGGTGGCAGTGCCGACAATTCCGAGCAGATTGGCAACGATCCGCTTCAAATATCGGTCATAGATCGCTCTTGGAACCACTTCAGACCCAGGACGGTCCGAATGAAGATAGGAGTCGATTCGATCTTGGTGTGCGTGGGTGAGGGCCTTAGCCCGTTCGGCGAAGTCCGCAACTCGGCTCGGGTCGTGCTCGCTAAGAAGTTCGCCGGCCTCGCCGAACATGTTCGACACCACCGTTCGTTCCGCCTGGCGATCCTCCGCCTCCGCTCCCTCGGCCAGGGAGATTCCGGCTTCGGCCAGATCGAGAATGTTCTTGGCCTGATCGCCGATTCGCTCGATTTTCTTCAGTAATAAGATGAAACCCATGACCGTGGCGATCTCAAAAGTTCCGTGCACGCTCACGTGGACCACCAACTCAGTCCGCAGATCCTGTTCGGACTGATTGATGCGGTGATCGGTGGCGCGGATATCCTCCGCTATCGACTCGGGGAGGCTGCCGGTTAACAGAGCAATGGTGGCAAGATCAAAGGAGTGGCGAGCATCGGCCAGCATGGCGATGGCTCGAGTTTCTACATGTTCAAGCCCACTTGGGCCCTTCTTGAAGAATGACATGACCATAAGAAGGCTCCTCTAGCCAAGAAATGTTACACCCAGTAGGGGTAGCACGATAAACAGAATGACGACGTAGGCGACAGCCCATGTCTTTCGCTCGACCGCCAAAATGGCAAGTTTCTCTGCGGCCAAGACTGGAAGATCGCGCGCGAAGGGAATGACATAGAGAAGGAGGATCCCAGCGACGTTGAAGGTGGTATGAGCCAAGCCAACAGTGAGTGAGTTTGGATTGGATGCGGCCATCGCGGCGAGCAGGGCAGTGACCGTGGTACCGACGTTTGCACCCAGTGTTACCGGATAGGCGTTACGTAAGGACAGGACACCAGCGGCAGAAAGGGGAATCAGGATTGAGGTCGTAATGCTCGAAGACTGCACAGCTACGGTGATGATGAGACCGAGAAGCATTGCGAGAGCGCCCCCGCCCTTGCCCAACACGGCATTCACCGATCGCTCGACACGGTCGGCCACCAAGGTTCACATGTTTTTGGTGATCAGCGCCAGGGCGAGCAAGATAATGGCGAGGCCGGTGAGAACCATGAGGGTGCCGCGGATGGTGTCGGAAACTCCCACCTGTTCCCAAAGATTCTTCAGGAATCCAACGGGCCCTTTGACCCAGGCCTTTACTGGACTTTTCCACTCTGTGCCGCCGGTGCCAAGAAGAAGTTCGCTAATGGCGGTGGCAGTTTTGGAAATAGCTTTGGTATAGATCTCAAGAGGTAGCAGAAGGGCAACCGCGAGGACGTTGAAGAAGTCGTGCACGGTGGCGGCGGCAAAGGCCCGGCGAAACTCCTCGGATTGGCGACCGTGGCCAACCGACACCAACGTGTTGGTCACCGTGGTACCAATGTTGGCTCCCATCACCATGGGGACAGCGGCATCAACTCCCAGTTTATTGGTGGCGACCAGGCCAACGATTACCGATGTGCTGGCCGAGGACGATTGCACCAAGACGGTGCCGAGAATGCCGACGCAAAGCCCGGCAATCGGATTGCTAACGGAGGAGAAGAGGCGCTCCTGAGTGTCCTCACCCATGATCTTGATACCAGCCTCGAGCGAGGAAACACCGACCAGAAAGATGTAGATGAGGCCAACAACGAAGGCTGATCGAAGCGGGGAGGGGATCTCATATCTCGGCGAAGAAGTAACGTTCGACATAGCGCACCAGCAAGCTAGCCGCGCTTTGCCCTTTAATGGGGACTGAAGGACGCAATTTTGCCAATGGCCTGTGCCGGTTGGGACAAGGGATGTCCATCAACAAACTACGATGGTGAGCTTGGAACGAACCCGGGTACTCCTTGAACTGTGCTGGGCTCCTTCTGAACCGATGGTGCGACTGCGCGACAATGGGGCCCGTTCATCAAGCTTGCTTCCATTACTTGGGTTAAAGCTCAACTACCACCTAGGAGGCGGCGCCCCCCGAATGTGCCTCGGACACCGGGCCTTTGGTGCAAGCGGGTCGGTGTACATTGACTGTCTCCGGGGGCCGAAGCCCGGGAGCAGAAAATGCGTGCGATGTTCGGTGGTCGATGCCGCGTTTGCGAGCAACGTGCATCATGCCCATCGACAAGACCGTCGAAACCTCGATCCCCTCTTCGCCCAACATCTCGCTCAGCCGAACATTCTCTACTTGGCTGCGTTTCCCGATGGCTCCATCAAGGTAGGAACAGCAGTGGAGCATCGTCTGGAACAACGTCTTAGGGAACAAGGAGCGTTCCTGGGGCGCCTGATCGCTAGAGCAACCGATGGTTACGTAGTGCGAGAGGCCGAAGATCTGATCGCGGAATTCGTTGGAATCTCCCAATCGGTCGGCATCGGTCGCAAGCTCTCTGGACTCCTTCATCCCTTGCCGGAACACACAATCCAAGCGGAGCTTGACTGGGTGGCCACTAAGGCGGTCGGTCTACTAACGGCCCTGAAGGATCCGCGTCTCTCACTGATCGATGAGCCTTGGATAAACCCGCGCTCTGGTGCCACGGCATGGGATTGCCCACTTCTCTACCCCCTCGAACTAGGTCGTGGATCTCACGATCTTGAGGTCCTCGATGCGATGGGCCGCATTGTTGCCCTAGGACGCCAGGGTCGAACTGGGAGACGTGAGCCAGAGATTCTTCTGGCCGACATTGGTCAACTCTTTGGCTATGTGCTGGACGTCGGCGACTATCGTTCCGACGAGATTGCAGTCCAACCAGCCCTGTTCTAGCGCTGTTGTTCTAGCGCTGTTGTTGAGCGGTTGGATCTCTAGGAGACTGCTGAGCAATCGCGCTTGGCGGGCTCGGTCGGGCGTGGTCGCGGAGGCGGGTGGTCGTTGTGTCGTGTGCGGGGTCGGCGCTCGGCCGGTCAGGGTCGGTTTCGGCCGCGTGAGTGGGCGGGTTGGTGCCGTTTCGGCCCCGGTTTCGGCCTTTCAGGCCGGGTTGGTGATGGTCCATTCGTTGTCGTGGGTGAGCCCGAGCGCGAGGAGGCGTTGGAGGTTGATGGCGGCGCAGCGGTGAGACCAGCCGAGTCGGTTGCGTTCGATTCCGCGGTAGCGGAGCCGTCGATGTTTTCGGGTGAGCCAGGCGAGGGTGCGTTCGATCATGGGCCGCTGTTGTCGGTAGATGGCGTCGAAGTCATCGGTTTCGGCTTGTCGGCGGGCGGCGGCGAGCAGGTCGTGTTGAGGGTGCAGGGTGATGACCCGGCCGGCTTTGGCGGTGGTGCAGAGGTGCCGAACCGGACAGGTTCGGCAGTGCCGTGCGAATCGGGCGGCTCCGGCACCGCTGATGGTGACGGTGATGTCTTCGGGGCAGGTCACGGTGCCGGCGACAAGATCGATGATGAAGTCATCGAGAGTGAACCCGCCGGGCACTGCTGGCCGTAACGGTTGCGGTTTGATCACCGGGCGCAGGTCGCGGTCTTCGAGATGGGCTCGGAACTCTCCGGCGGAGTATCCCGAATCGCCCAGAATCTCGGTTCCGGCCGGCTCATCGGCGATCAAACCGGCAGCGGCGTCGGTGTCACCGACGTTGCCCGGCCCGAGATCACACGCCGTGATCAGCCCCGTTTCGGGCTCCGCGGCGACATGGCCTTTGAAGCCATCACGGTAAGCCCGACGGGTCTTGTGAGCATGACGGGCCTCAGGGTCAACGGTGGAGATGACCCGATCCGCAGCAACCCGCTGCGCGATACGCCACCGGCCAGGGCCATCACCGGGTTCAACATCTTGACCGGCGACCAACGCCAACAACGCGACAGCGTCAGCCTGTTTCTCGTCGAGGACCAGACCGTTGTCGGTGAGATCTTGGGCCGCCCACACCAACTCGTTCGCGTCATCAACGAGTTCGGTGACGAGCCGGTCCCGATCGGCCGGGTCATCGAAATCACACGGCGGCCGTCCCGGTTCGAGATTGTGCTCACGCACCCACACGTCACCCAACTCGGCGATGAGTTTGCGGACTCGGCGGATCTGCGCTGTCAGCATCGTGATCGTGTCCTGACGCGCCACCGCGTCATCGAGCACCGTGGAATCCAACGCCCGGCGGGTCTTGCCCGCCAGCACACCCGATTCGGTGATGACCGAACGGACCGCGTCGAAGATCCGCTGCGGTGCCTCGGACTTTCGGAGTTTGTTGCGCCACAACACCAGCACTGTCGAGTGGAACGCCTCATCGGTCAACGCCAACCCCGTCGCAGCTTTCCACGCAATGTTCGTTTCGAGCTGCCGGACCGCTTCACGATCCGACAGACCCTCCAACGCCTGCAACACCATCACCGTCGCGATCACATCAGCCGGCACCGACGGCCGCCCCCGGCCCGACTTGAACAGATCGGCGAACATGTCATCAGGAAACAGACGTAGTCGATGCTCAGCCAAGAACGCGTACACCGACCCCTCCGGCACCAGATGCGCACACAACGCCGCCGCGTCGAGCAGTTCACGATCAGGAACAGACGAACCCTGCATCCCCCCAGTATTTTCGATCCCAACCCGAAACGCGAGCACCTAC
Organism: Actinomycetes bacterium; assembly: GCA_024276425.1. Lineage (GTDB taxonomy): Bacteria > Actinomycetota > Acidimicrobiia > Acidimicrobiales > SZUA-35 > JAJRQY01. The sequence goes on from JAJRXF010000060.1 coordinate 9,136, forward strand.
CCCAAGAAATTGCTCAGCAGTCTCCTAGAA
>JAJRXF010000061.1 GCA_024276425.1 Actinomycetes bacterium
ATCTGGCCAGTGGTCCTGGTAGCGCCGAACCAACCAGCGATTGAATTGCACATGACTTTCTTCTTGCCATGAGTACCGCCCACGGGGGGCGAATCGGGATCGGAGACCCCGCTGAACCTTTGTCGTTGCATCCTGATCTTGCTCGACAAAGACCTGCACCCCCGCATCGGAGAGGGCCAGTTTTCGTTCGAAGAGCGGATCCTCCAAGGCCGAAGGGTGGAAGATGTAGCCGATCTCGACGTCGATTGTTTCCGGTCCGGTCGGTCTAACCAGGAAGAAGAAACACTGGTCCGCCGCGGTGCCAAAACACAAAGTCGGAGGGATCAGGGCGAAGGTCGAGCGGGTCCGCTCTTCCTCGGTCAAGTCGGGGAACACGGGCATGATCACCCGATGAGTGGCATTGAAGCCACCGTCCATATGGGTATATCCGGCGACCCGGAAAACCACGTTGGAGTCATCGGACCAGGGAACGGGAAACTCCGACATCGAGGAAGGGCAGAAGTCCTGCACGAACTGATGCAAACGATTGGCGTGATACCCGTCATTGAAGTTCTCAAACATCACCTTCCAGTTCCACGGCATTCCTTCCAGAGTGAACGTTCCAGGACACACCGCGTCCTCAAGGTGATAATTCGGGAGGTAGGACTCGTACCGGCTCAGCGTCGGAACGAGGGGTGCAGCATCGAGATCGAAATTGACAAAGATGAACCCCATCCACTCCTCAACCTTGAGTTGGGGAAGCCCGAACTCCTTCTTCTCAAAACCCTCGGTACGTTCCATTGCTGGGGCTCCCAACAAGCGACCATCCAGACCATAGATCCAGTGGTGATAAGGGCATTTGAAGGTGGAGCAGTTTCCTTCGCCTTCGCAAATCTGCATGGCTCGGTGCTGGCAGACCGCTGACAGACACTGGAGGTTCCCGTCCTTGTCCCTAGTCACGATCAGTGGTTCATCCACCAGGGTGACACTGAACCAATCGCCTACGTTGGGAATCCGTTCGGAGCGACCAACGCACAACCATTCCCTCAGGAACAGCGCATGCTTCTCGAACTCAAGAAACTCCGCCGAGGCGTAAATCTCTGGCGGCAAGGTTTCGGCCGCTTCTACCTCCTTGATTGAGGCAGCAAAGCTACTAAGCAGGCTATTGGTCAAGATGGTCGAAGTGCTCGGCTGGTTCAATGACTCGTGGGTCACAGCATGGCCTCCTGTTTAAGGGCATAGGTTCGGATTTTGCCGACGCTGGTTCTGGGCAAGGCAGTCAGGAAGGTGAAGCGACGTGGCCGTTTCACCTTGGTCAGGTGAGTCTCACACCACGAATTTAGGCCGTCAACTGTGGGAGGATTCGCCGGGTCAACGGCGACAACGAAGGCCACGGGCACTTCATCCAGAATAAGGTCGGGGGCACCAATGACCGCAACTTCTAACAACTCGGGATGCTTAGACAGGACGTGCTCGACTTCTACCGTCGACACGTTCTCTCCTGCTACCTTCAATACATCTGATCGTCGGCCTTCAAAGTAGAAATATCCGTCTGAGTCTTGCCGGCCCTGGTCACCGGTAAGAAACCAGTCGCCGTGAAAGTTGTCTGCGGTTGTCTTGGGGTCATCGAGATAGCCAGCGAACAGGGTCACCCCAGGCTCCCCACGAACGACGATTGAGCCAATCTGGCCTGGGTCCGCGATCGTCCCATCCTGCCCATGAATCTCGACCTCACATCCCGGGGTCACACGCCCCATCGAATGCGGATGGGGTCGGTCACCCCGATTCGTGAGCACAGCGGGAATCGTCTCAGTCATGCCATACAGCTGGCGAGGGGGACACCCAAACCAGTCACTCAAAGTTTCGAACTGCTCATCGGTGATGTTCTGAGCAAACCAGCAATGTCGGAGGTTAACGTGGGCAGTCGGTCCTGAGCGGGCCAGGATCATTCGCAATGGGGCGGCAAACAAGCTAGCCACGGTGGCCCCATAACGGGCCACCTGAGGCAAGAACCCACTGGCGGAGAAGGTTGGCATCAGGGCAATGCTGGCCCCAGCCCAGATGGCCGAGGCAAAGGAGTAGTACTGGGCGTTGGCATGAAAGAGTGGTAGGACCACAATGTGGCGGTCCTTGGCGCGAAGGTCGGCAGCTCGCGCCATGACACAACCAGCGAAGGCATAGTTGGCCTGAGTAATCTCAACTCCCTTGGGTTGACCAGTAGTTCCGCTGGTGAACAGGACCGCAGCCCGATCAGCTACCGCGGGATTAGGCCAGGGAGTTGGTCCTTGGGCGGGAATGGTGCCAGCCGGGAAGCGAGCGAAGGAACAGTCCGCTTCCTCGACCTCAATAATGGCCATCTCCACGCCCGACTCGGTGACGGCCTGGCGATAGAGGGCGGTTCGGCTCGGCGCACACACCCCAACGGTGGGCATGGTACGACGGAGGTGATCACAGAGTTCGCCAACGGTACCCATTGGATCGGAGGGAACGATCCAGGCACCGATGCTGATCGCGGCCAACCAGGTGGCGACAAAGGTTGGCGAATTTCTGAGGGCCAGATGAACCGACGAACCCGGCTCGACTCCCAGAGAGTAGAGGTGCCCGGCAACCCGATTTACCTCGGCATCGAACTCGCCATAGCTCCATGATGTACTGGTCTTGGCCGCTTTACCCTTTGCTGAGTCGTCGCTATGCGGATGCTCAAATATCAGAAAGGGCGCGTTCGGATTGGCATTGACCGCCCGTTTCCACACCGCGGCAAATGTCATCGGCTCGACCCAAGTCGTCACGGCCTACTCGTTCCCCGCTCGGTCGGCGGTCGGTTCTCCATAACCTCCACCGCCGGGCAGTTTGAGGGTGACCACATCGTCTGGGGTCAAGGTGATTCTGGCCTGAGTTGTCACGTTTTCGCCATTCACTTGGAACGACCCTGGGGCTCCAGCTTCACCGCCGAAGATCCCCTGGGGGGCCTCCACAAGTCGAGAGGTCACCGCGTTGAGTTGCCATTCTCTGGTGGTATCAACGCTGAACTCGATGGTCTGGCCCAGGCCACCGGTTTGTGCTCCTGCTCCCCCCGAGTCCATGCGCAGTGCCTTCTTGGAGAATCGGATGGGAGCCGAGGCCTCAACTACCTCGATGGGTACGGCCGAGATACCAGTGGGGTAGGAGCAGGCATGCAGCCCCGGTTTCGTGGCCCGAGCGCCAACTCCGCCTGCGTAGGTGAACATCGCAGTGATGAAAGGGCTGCCGTCATCGTGGTTTCCGCTGACCTGCATTGTCCACACCGCCCCAGACCCTTCGGCCATCGCCTTGTCCGGCTTGATCTGAGCCAGAGCCTTCAATAGACAGTTGGGAAGAAACATGCCAACGACGTGGCGGGCTGTGCCCGGTTGGGGTGGGACCGCATGAACAATGGACCCTTTGGGGGCAATCATTTTGATGGGTGCCAGGCTGCCATGATTGTTTGGAATGTCGGGGTTGAGGACCGAACGAACCGTAAAGGTGGTGTAAGCGTGGGTGTAGTTCTTGACCACGTTAATGCCCCACTTGCTGGCCTCAGAACTGCCGGTGTAGTCGACGGTGATCTCTCCCAGATCGGGATCGACCGTCATTGAACAGGTGATGTCGATCATGCTGCCGTCGGCCAGGTCAAGAACTGCGGTGGCGTCATAGCTCCCGGCATCAAGCTCGCGAATACTTTCCCTGGTGGCTTCTTCGGATCGACGGATGATCTCCTCCGCGAGGCGTTCGATGTCTGCCATCGAGTGCTGGTCACACAATGTCTGAAGTCGCTGACCGCCGATCTCCCCCGAAGCCATCTGAGCATGCAGATCACCAGCCATATGGTCGGGCTGGCGGACGTTGGACAGGATGAACTTCCAAACATCATCGTTACGTTCACTCACCCATTGCCCAGCATCTGGCTCACCCTTGGGAACCAGGCGACCTCTCATCAATTTGCAAATGGGTATCCAGAGCCCTTCTTCGAACACGTCTCGTCCTCCGGCCCCAATGCCGTAGCCGCCAACATCGGTGTGGTGGATAGTCGAGCCGAAGAAGGCAATAGGTCGCTCTCCCCGCCAGACCGGGACAAGAACGGTGACGTCGAGCAGTTGACCAGCCGTCTTGTATGGATCGTTCGTGATGATCACATCGCCTGGGTTGAGAGTCTCCGGTGGGTACTCGGCCAGAATGTTCGCGGCCGCCATGGCGAGGGAGTTGATGTGACCGGGCGTACCGGTGACGGCTTGGGCCACCATTCGACCCTGTTGATCAAAGACTGCGTTGGCCAGGTCACCGGCCTCCCGGACAATGGGAGAAAAGGCCGAGCGTTGCAGAGCCTTGGCTTGTTCGTTAACCGTGGCAATGAGTGACTGCCAAAGAATCTCCAACTCAATAGGATCCAACCCAGTATCCAACCCAGTATCAGAGTTCACTGTTTCGCTCATCGCACTCCCTCGGACTGGTTTGGGCCCTGACGAGTCGCCACCAGGCTCCCGTCACTGGCAACCTCAACACTCCATCCCGGGCGTATGACAGCAGTGGTTTCTCGTTCCTCAACCACGGCTGGCCCGGAGAATCTTGCTCCAGCTCCCAGATCGGACCGTTGGTAAACGGGCGTTTGGACTTGCTTGGCGTTGCGGTCAAACAGCATCAGTCGATGACCCGACGCTAGGGGGTCGCTGCCGCGGGCTGCGGTTCCGCTCGCAACCGGGTCAGGCTCCACCATCGTGGTGTTAGCCATGGCTGACAGCCGCCAGGTCACTACCTCAATGCCCACATCAGGAATGGTCATGCCATAGATCTCACGGTAGTTCTGCTCGAATGCCGCGATCACGGTCTCCGTATCGCTCGGCCACTTCTCTCCCTCTCCCAGCCAGATGGTGATCTCGTTCCCTTGGCCGGCATATCGGGCATCGATGCCATAACGGAAGACCACCTGATTGTCGGGGACTCCGGCGGCGGCAAGCACCCGGCGTCCTTCGTTCCTCAACTGATCCAAGAGCCGGTCTCGCTCGGCCGTATCGACCAAATCGAGACGGCGGACCATGGATCGGCCCAAGTCAATGCGAACCGGGGAAACCAGGGTTCCAAAGGCGGAAAGGACGCTGGCGTTGATGGGAAAAATGACTCGGTCCGACTCCAGCAATTCAGCGACTCCACATGCATGGACTGGACCGGCCCCACCAAAGGCCAGAACGGAGATTCCTCGTAGGTCAATGCCCTGTTCAACTCCATGCATGCGGGCGGCTGCGGCCATGTTCTGATTGACAATCTCGTGGATGCCCGCCGCACTCTCAAGCGCTGAAAGTCCCAGCCCTTCACCAACTCGACCGACCGCAGCCTTCGCCAAAGATCCGTCTAGTGGCATGTCGCCCCCTAGGAAAGCCGCCGGATCGAGCAGGCCAAGAACCACATCGGCATCGGTGACTGCAGGCTCAGTTCCACCCTGTCCATAGGAGGCCGGTCCTGGTTCGGCACCGGATGACTCGGGGCCGACCTTCAACAAACCAAACTGATCAAGATGAGCCAGTGAGCCACCACCGGCACCAATCTCGACCAGATCGACCGAAGGAACCGATACCGGAAACCCCGAACCTTTCTTGAATCGGTAGGCCCGTGCCACTTCGAAGGTGTTGGTCAAATCGGGTTCGCCGTGCTCGATTAGGCATGCCTTGGCCGTGGTCCCACCCATGTCGAAGCACAACAGCCGATCCATCTGCATGCGTTTGGCGAACCAACTACCAGCCAGGGCACCTGCCGCAGGTCCGGATTCGACCAGCCGAATGGGGGCGGCAGCGGCATCATCAGCCGACACCACTCCGCCGTTCGACAACATCATGAGCACCGAACCGCCAAATCCCTCGGCCTTCAGCCATCGCTGAAGCTCGTCGAGATATGGGCCGATGACAGGCATGGTGGCCGCATTGCAGGCCACGGTAATCATTCGTGGGTACTCCCGAATCTGGGGGGAGATCTCCGATGAGACACACACCGGCACACCGAGCCGTTCTCGAAGAAAGGCTGCGACTTTGTGCTCATTGGCCCCATTCACATAGGAGTTAAGAAAACAGACGGCGACCGATTCGACCTGACTGGCCTCTAACTCCTTGGCTAGGACCTCCAAGTCGGCCACAGTGGGATCGGCTAGAACCTTTCCTTCGGCTGACACGCGCTCATCTATCTCGAAGGTGCGGTCTCTGGAAATCGGTGGGGCGGGAAACTCGATCTGGAGGTCGTACATGTCATAGCGATGCTCATCCCGGATCAGCAAAGTGTCACCAAATCCCAACGTTGTTACCAGGCCAGCCCGACCAGTCTTTCCCTCGATGAGGGAGTTGGTGATCAACGTGGTGGCGTGGACAATCGGAGCGGTGATGTCCTTGGGAACGACCCCGGCCTTAGACAGTAGTTGGCGAACACCCGTCCTCACCCCATTGAGCGGGGCCGCCGGTGTGGTCAGAGTTTTGTCGACCACCACCCGGCCGGTGCCAGCATCAAGGAGCACAACATCGGTGAAAGTACCGCCGATGTCAACGGCAAGTCGCCAGTCCATGCTTAACCCTCTCTCAAGTCGTCACGGGGTGGAGAGAAAACATCGAGGATCCAGCACTCGTCATACTCCTCGTCACCCACGAAGACACTGTCTCCATGCCAGACGCCCTCTGGGGCGAGGTAAACCTGGTTCTCGCCGAGTACGACCCGTTCTTGGCAGTCCGGGTCGGGATTGATTCGAAAGTCGAGCTTTCCCCGGACAATGATGCCGAGCTGCTCGTGCTCAGCATGATTGTGGAGGAACGAGCCATTGCTACCGCCAGCAATCCTCCAGAAGCACAGTTGCAATCGTTCCCCGGTGATCACGCGTCTCCGGAAACCTGGGCGGTCGGTTTCGCTAAACTCACTCTCATCGAAGAAGTAGCAGTACTGCTGAGCCAGATCCATCAACCAACCTCGGTAATCTCATCAAATCGAATTTTGTCCGCCGCCAAATCCAGCGGTCCTACGATGGCCTGGTTGGTGGCATCTCCCCATAACTCCGGTGGAACGAGCCACATCACCTCGAACTCCAACCCGTCAGGGTCCTTGGCGTACAGGCTCTTGTTGACACCATGGTCGCTGGCACCGGCCAGGGCGCCAACTGCGTCTAGCTTGGCTTCCATCTCGATGAGTTCGTCTAGTGAACCGACCTCCCACGCTAGGTGATAGAGACCAACGGTGCTTCGGCCAGCAGCCGAAGGGCCGGCCCCTGACCCGATGGTGAAAAAAGCAATGTCGTGATGGTTGGGTGACTCTGGGCCCCGCATGAACACGAACTGTCCGGATGGTTCCTCGATCATGGTCTCGAAGTCCAGAACCTCTCGGTAAAATCTCTGGTGAACTCGAGCGTCACGGACATAGAGCACGGCATGGTTCATTCCGCGAATAGGCATCTCAAACTCCCAACAGTTCAATAAGGCGACGGCGCCACTCGACCGAAGCCCGGTCAGACTGCACGCTAGCTACCCCCGTCTGGGACAGGGGTAACACGCCTGGAATCTGCTCCAGCATCTTCTTGTCCTCTGCGCCGATGGCCCGATCAAAGGCGATGGCCGCTTGGGGGTCGGTCGTGAAATCGTCATTGCGCCAAACCACAAAACTGAAGTACGACGACTCGTCGTCAATCGGAGTCGAGATCAACAGGAGAATGTGTTCGAGTCCACTCTCATACCGGATTGTGCTGCGAACAGTGAAGGGCAAATGAAAGCCACTTGTCATCCAACGGTGAACCGTGTCTGCGTCGCTTTCGGAAGTCACCTGGGCTTTTGCCGGATTGGCTGCCGTCACCTCGTAGCGATAACCGAACCAGCCGTTGTCCAACTCCTCAAGTTCGATCTTGGGGACTTGGGTATCTTGGCTCCGACCGAAGGTGCCGGTGTGGACCCAAGGAAAGTGCGAAATATCCAAGAAGTTGTCGGCCATACGAGTGGCTGAGGTCTTCCATACATCGACTCCGGTGTTGATCCGACGAAAGGCTGGGTTTTCCTCATGCGGAACAACCGGAATGGAGCCAATCGGTTCGCCAGGGCAGAGCCACACCAGGCCATAACGATCCTGCGCGCCCACCGTGTTTAGGTTTGAGGCTGGCGGGGTACGAGTCGGATCTTGGTTGGAGGGAATTCGCACGCAGGTGCCACCATCGGAGAAGGCCCAGCCATGATAGGGGCAGGTCAAAATGCCGTTGTCAACACGGCCGATGGACAGGGGAGACTCTCGGTGGGGACAGCGGTCGAGCGCGGCGCCAACGCCACCGTCGGGAGTACGCCACAGTACATAGTTCTTGCCAAGCAACCTGACGGCCCGGGGACCTGAATCCAACTCGGCGCCCTCAGCGACCGCGTGCCACTGGTTGTCCAGTTCTGGATTATCGGCAAAGATTGCCACGATTGTTCCCCTGTTCCTGTCCCCTGGTTGCCATCCCACAATAGGCGGACCCATAGTAAGCAGAATGGCGGTTATGGTCTGACCAACTGACCATAACCGATACCATGCCTCATGGCCCCGCCAATTGCAAGCTCCCTACGAACCCCCACCGAAGTCGTTCGGTCCTACCTCAGCTCCTTTGCTTCGGGAGACCCGACAACAATCGCCGCTCATGTGACAGAGGATTTTGTAAACGAGCACACCTCCGCGCTCGGCCGGGGTTGCCAGGGGCGGGACAGCTATCGGGAGCGCCTACCAAGTTTCCTTTCCAGCATGATCGACCTTCGCTACCAGATTGAAGATCTAGTCGAACAAGATGGTCAGGTCATGGTGACTTACCTCATGACCGCACTATGGCAAGGGCAACAAGCAATCTCGATTCGTGGGGCCCAACGCCTTGTAGTTAACAACGGCCTGATCAGCCACCGAGTGGACTATTGGGACTCGGCGATCTTCATGTTGCAGACCAATCCGGCCGCAGCCGAAGCTCTGGCCACGTTTGGTTTAGGGCTCCCAGCCGATTGACTCGGCTGGACCCGATGCCTGCGTCCGATCAAATCAAGTTCGCGAGCATGCGCTGCTCAACCGAGCAGACATGGTCGGTGGCTGCTGTGGTCATTGCCCCACTGTCAGCCTGGGCGAAGGCCTCAGCCAACTGATGATGAGCAGCCACCGAGGTGGAAACAATCTCTCTAACCTCGGACTGGTTGAGATCATCAGACAACAACGAGGCGAAGCCATCGGAACGAAACAGTCGATCGAGGACCTTGTTGTACAGCTCGATGAGGAGGGGGTTGCCGCAAGCACTGGCGATAGTGGTGTGAAACTCCCGGTCAAGCTGGCGGAAGGCTTCTACCTCCATGGTCGCATCAAACTCAGCGGCCAGTTCGCGAACTCTGACGCGGGTTGACTCCTGGGCACGCATAGCGGCAAGGGCGAAGATCGCTGGCTCGAGGACCCGGCGAGTTTCAAACAGCTCCCGCACGAACCCCTTGCGTTGATCCAGCCCGTTTATGTCGATCTCTGGCAGGTGTTCTCCGACATAGCTTCGGTTGCCTCGACGCTCAACCACCCCGATGGACACCAGCCCTTGCATGGCCTCGCGAACCGAGGTTCTCGCCACCCCAAACTGTTCTGACAAAGTTCGCTCTGAGGGCATCTTGGTTCCGGGAGCGAGCTCACCGGTCGCGATCAGACGAAGCAGTTGCCCACGAATCTGTGAACTCACCGTTTCTCGCGAGATCGGCTCAAAACTCAGATTGGGGTTCACTATTCGCTCCCCTGGACAGTCGGTCGGACCACTGGACCGCCCAGGTCCCTCAGTCTACCCCCGTCCCCAGAATCACACTGCTTCGCCACAACGGCCTCACCACAAGGTTGACGGCCTAGTGGTCTGACCATCGGTCCGATGCTAGGTTCAGCACGAGACCCGGTTTGACGTGCAACCCGATTTCGCCACCCCTCCAACAGTGGAAACCAATGAGAGAAGTGAAACCAAGGAGAGACGTGGAAACTAAGGAGAACAAAACCATGAGCGAACATTCCTATGACCGGTATCCCCCCAAACCCCGGTGGACCCATATCGCCCTTCGGGTGAAGGACATCGATGCCACCATCGACTGGTACACCTCCTATACCCCACTTGAGCTCCTAGACCGACGACAAGACGATGACGGATTCGGGGCCTGGCTTGGTATGTCCGACGCTCCCGATCAGCCGTTCATCCTCGTGGTGGCCCAGTTTCTTGAGGGGCACGACCCCTTCTCGCCCACTCCTAACGCCGTCCTGGCCCCCTTTGCCCATCTGGGAATGGAGATGACCTCTAAGGAAGAAGTCGACGCAATGGCTGCTCGAGCCGAGAAAGACGGCTGCTTGGCGATGCCCGCCACCCAGATGCCAGCACCAATCGGCTACATCTGTATGCTTCGGGACCCCGATGGCAACACGGTCGAATTCTCCTGGGACCAGGGCGTCTACGCCACTGCTCATGAGAAGTGGGGCAACCATGGGAGTGAGGACTAGTCGGTGTTTCCGGGTTGGCCCCGGGCTAGATACCAATCGGCACCGCCAGCTCACGCAAAATAGCCATGGTGGCCCGAGCTCGATTGAGGGTGTAGAAGTGCAGACCTGGAGCGCCGCCCGCCAACAGCTCTTGGCTTTGCTTCAACGCAGTTTGAATGCCGAGTTGAACAACCGGGGGTGAGGCTGGGCCACCCCCCGCAGCCGCGGCCGCATCGATCTTTGTTGCTAACTCCCCCGGAATCGTGGCTCCAGCCATCGCCGCGAAGCGGGCCACCTGATTGGCATTGGTGAGAGGGATGACGCCAGGAATAACCGGAGTGTCGCAGCCAAGTTCGGTGAGATCAGCAACCATCTGCCAATAGTCATTGTTGTTGAAGAAGAACTGGGTAATGGCGAAGTCGGCGTGCTCCAACTTCTGGGCCAGGCGCTCCCGATCAGCCTGGATGCTCTCGGACCTGGGATGCCCCTCAGGGTGGGCGGCCACCCCAATGGAGAATCGGCCATCAGCACGGACATGGTCGACCAAGTCAGAGGCGTACCGGAAATCTCCGGTGGGCACCTCTCCTAGTTTAAGATCGGCGGGCAGATCGCCACCGAGGGCCAGAATATTCTCTACTCCAACCTCAGCGTAGATATCGAGAAGGGCGTCTATCTCCTCAACCCGGTGGCCAACACAGGTGAGGTGGGCCATAGCCGCGGTCGCTCGTTCTCGCTCGATGGCAACAACAGTATCAACCGTGCGTTCGCGATCGCTGCCACCTGCGCCATAGGTGATGCTGACAAAATCGGGTCGATGATGAGCCAACTCGGTCATGGTGTTACTGAGCTGAACCGCCGCCTCAATGGACTTGGGTGGGAAGAACTCAAAACTCACCGTTCGCTGAACGGCAAGCAGGTCACGAATACGAGCCATGATGGCCTCCGTTGATGATTCCTGCATGGTGCCGGCAGCGGGCGGCATCGAAGCACGAGGCCGTCTACGCCCATAAGCGCAGACGAGCGCTCATGACCATGTTCGGCCCACTGTAGTGCCTTTTGTCATCCCTGTGAACCCACCCAACGTTGGCCAGCAACACCTGCTAATGCCTAAACTGGCGTTCACCGGTAAAGAGCATGGCAATTCCAAGCTCGTTGGCGGCGGCGATGACTTCATCATCACGCACCGAACCACCGGGCTGAACAACAACCGCTACTCCCGCGGCTGCCGCGGCCTCGATGCCATCTCGGAAGGGATAGAAGGCGTCAGATGCGCAGGCCCCACCCTGGGCCCGGCCCGCGGCTTTGGCCGAGGCCAACTGTCCCGATTCGACCCGATTTTGTTGACCGGCCCCGATGCCCCACGCTGTTTGGTCCCGGACTAAAACAATGGCGTTGGAAGAAGTCGAACCACAAATGCGCCACGCCAGCGCCGCATCGGCCAACTCTGTATGCGTTGGTTGACGTTCGGTAACCACGGTCCAGTCGTTGGGCGCCTTCGCCAAGTTGTAGGCCTCCTGAACCAGGAAACCTCCAGATAACGGTCGCAGATGAAATGGTGATGTTTCAGCTGTATCGGCCACGAGAATTCGGGTGTTCTTGCGTTTGGCGATGAGCCGCTCCAGGACCCCTTCCTCATACCCCGGCGCAATCACCAGGTCTGCTTGAGCTGCTTCCTCCATGGCCTCAACCGTGGCCAGGTCCACCGTCTGATTGCAGGCAACAATGCCGCCAAAGGCGGAACGAGGGTCGCAGGCAAATGCGTTGCTGTAGGCCGTGAGCAAACTCTCGGCTACGGCCACACCACATGGATTTCCATGTTTCATGATGGCCACGGCTGGACCGGGTCCAAGATCACTAGCGAGGCGCCACGCCGCATCGGCGTCAAAGAGATTGAGGTAACTCAGATCAAGGCCGCTGAGCTGACGTACCCGATCCCACCAGGTCGAAGTTCCCGCAACCCGATAGCGAGCCCCTTGCTGATGAGGATTCTCCCCATAGCGAAGGTCCTGAGCCCGCTCCAAGGCTAGGTGGAGGGTCGGCGGGAGCACCTCATTGGTTCGGCCCAGCAATTCCTCGTCAAAAGAAGCCACGATTGCCGCGTCATAGGTGGCGGTCAGAGCAAAAGCCTTTCGGGCCAATCGTTGGCGGGTCCGAGAAGTGGTGTTGCCTGATTGGACCAACTCAGCCAACACCTCCGGATAGTCGCCAGGGTCGACGAGCACGGTGACGAACCTGTGGTTCTTGGCCGCCGCTCGAACCAGCGTCGGTCCACCAATGTCAATGAGATCTTCGCCGATCGATCCAGTCAAGAGTCCCTCCGGCACTTGCCTGGGCGCCCCATGCTCAAACTCAGTCTCGTCGCTACCGAAGGGATACAAGTTGGAAACCACAATGTCAATGAGGTCGATATTGTGGTTCTCCAAATCGGTCAGATGGCTTGGGTCTTCTCGGTCGGCCAACAACCCACCATGGATGCGGGGATGCAGGGTTACGACACGATGACTCAACATTGGGGGAAAGCCAGTGAAGCTGGCGACATCGCTAACGGGTATCCCAGCGGCGGAGATGACTTGTGCTGTCCCGCCAGAAGAGATGAGCTCGATTCCTAGATCATGCAGGGACCGGGCCAAGTCGACGATGCCGGATTTGTCATAGACACTCAGTAACGCTCGCACGGTCTGAAGGTACCCGACCCAAGCTCGACCCGACCCGGATGGCGCCTAAGGAAGTGTTGAAATTCTCAAGTCCTCTATTCGAGGTCCGGGTCGACGCAGCCATTGACGCCCCCGGTTCCTCCGCTCGGGTCAAAGAGTCGAGGCTCGGTCACAAAACCCGAACCCGGATCTGTCGTAGCCAGCCAACGTTCAATGGCGTTGGCCAGAGCGGTCGAAGCTACTTCGACGTACTCATCGGTCGAGAACAACTCGGCCTCGGAGGGATTCGAGATGTAGCCAAGCTCGGCCAAAACCGCTGGCATCTCTGGCCGTCGAACCATGCCGTAGGTGTCGTCACCATCACGATTAAGAACTTCGAGGGCTCCGGCGTCGTCGGCTCGACTCCAATCGACGTCATCGAACTGAGCGAGGGCTTCGACCATTTCTTCCCAAATCAAACCGCCAAGCCGTCGAGACTCGACCGAGTCTCGCTGAACAAACACCTCCGTTCCCGGAGATTTAGACGGCAACCAGTTCGGCGCGTTGTGATGAACAGACACCATGATGTCGGCATCAAGATTGTTGGCGATCATTGCCCGGATCACCAGGGGAATCCGGTAGTCAGACGTCCGGGTGAGAACAGTGCTGATACCACGGTCGAGGAGAATCCTGGCCGTTCGTTTAGACACCGTCAGATTGAGTTCCTTTTCGGACAATCCGTTGGGCCCAACGGCCCCCGTCTCGACGTCTCCCCCATGTCCGGGATCCAATACCACCTGGGCCGAGCGCAACGGTGTTCCCCAGGCCAGAAGCTCCTCCTTGCCACAGGGGGTCATAATCAGGTAGTTGTCGTTGTTTTGTGAGAGTACGGGAACGACAACTCCGGTGGGGGAGATTAGAGCCAGCGCGGGGCCAACTTCCACGACTTCTTCGGCCGTTTGCGCCACCCTCTCTGCACCGGGGCTCGCTCCGTCCTTCTCGCTCCTGGACTGGCTCGCCCCGGTCTCCGCCCCCTTGGGTTGGATAGGCGGCAATGTCTCCGAAGAGACCACGGGCCGCTCCACGCTTACACAGGCCGAAGCCAACAGGGAAAGCCCCAACACGAGACCAGAAAGAGGTTTCGGCCAGCGGACCATAGGCAGCCATTGTCGCATCTGTTCCTACAGGTTGGCCACGATCTCAACCATGAGTTCACCGGCCTCGGTTGGGTTGAGTCCAACCTTGACCCCAGCGTCCTCCAGGGCTTCCATCTTGGCCTTGGCCGTTCCCTTCCCCCCGGACACAATGGCTCCAGCGTGGCCCATCTTCTTTCCCGGTGGGGCCGTTACCCCAGCCACATAGCTGGACACCGGCTTGGACATATGGTTCTTGATGAATTCTGCCGCCTCTTCCTCGGCTGAGCCACCGATCTCACCGATCATCATGACCGCCTTGGTGTCCGGATCGGCCTCGAAAGCCTCGAGGCAATCAATGAAACTGGTTCCCGGCACCGGATCTCCGCCGATACCAACACAGGTGGTGACCCCAATGTCTTTTTGTTGCAGTTCATACAAGGCCTGATAGGTCAGCGTCCCCGAACGACTCACAATACCGACCGGGCCACCAGCCTTGGCAATATGGCCTGCGGTGATACCCACGTTCGCCTTACCGGGGCTGATAATGCCGGGACAGTTTGGCCCCAGCAAACGAGTATTGGGATAGTCGGCCTTCAGCTTGTTGAAGAAGTAAGCCTCGTCGTGGGCGGGAACACCCTCAGTAATACAAACAACTAGTTCCAGGCCCGCCTCGGCCGCCTCAAGGACGGCTCCCTGGACTCCTCCAGCAGGGATGAAGATGCAGCTTGCCGTGGCGCCAGTAGCTTCGACTGCATCAGCAACCGTGGCGAAGATCGGAACCCCATCAACGTCGCTTCCCGCCTTCTTGGGATGGGTACCAGCGACAACCTGGGTGCCATAGGCCCGGTTGAGCCCGCCATAGTAGCTACCAGTCGATCCGGTTAGACCCTGATAGATGACCTTGGTATTCTCATCGAGAAAAATGCTCATCGTCTCAGCCCCTCACTTTGCTTCTTCAGCGGCCAACTCGACTGCCTTGGCAGCCGCAGAGAGCATGGTTGGTTCCATCATTAACATGTTGTTGAGGGCAGGTTCCAGAATTGCCCGGCCCTGCTCGGCATTGGTGCCGTCGAGGCGAATAACAATGGGCGAATCCAGCTTGACCCGGCTCATTGCCTCGATGATGCCGTTGGCGACTTCCTCGCCCCGGGTGATTCCACCGAAGATGTTGATGAAGATGCTCTTGACCGACGGGTCGTTGTTGATGACCTCTAAGGCGCCAGCCATCACATCGGCACTGGCTCCACCACCGATATCCAAGAAGTTGGCGGCACCGCCACCGACTTGATTGATCACGTCCACCGTACTCATGGCCAGACCGGCACCATTGGCAATAACACCAACGGTCCCATCCAAGCCAACATATTGCAGTCCCTTTTCATGCGCCGCGGTCTCTCGCTCATCCCGCGGCTGAGAGGCGTCGTAGCGCTCATAGTCGGGATGGCGGTACACGGCGTTGGAGTCCAGGCTGACCTTGGCGTCCAGGGCGTGGACTTCACCGGTCGGCTTCAGGATTAGGGGGTTGATTTCGACTAGGTCGGCATCACCCTCGGTATAGGCGGTGTAGAGCTTCATCAAGATGTCAACTGCTCCATCGGTGGCCTGGGGGTTGAGGTTGGCCGCTTCGACCCACGAACGACAGGCTTCCTCGGTCAGACCCTCAACCGGGTTGACGTGAATCTTGGCGATTGCTTCTGGATTCTCATCAGCGACCGTCTCGATTTCAACACCACCCTCGGCACTAAGCATGCCCAGGTGAAGCTTGGCCGAACGGTCAAGGGTGAAGCTGGCGTAGTACTCCTCGGCAATATCGGAGGCCTTCTCGACCCAGACGATCTTGACGATGTGCCCCTTAATGTCAAGCCCAAGAATGTTACTGGCGTGCTCACGACACTCTCCTGCATTGTTGGCCAGTTTCACCCCCCCTGCCTTACCTCGGCCGCCCGTGTGCACCTGAGCTTTGACCACCACCGGATAACCGACCCGGTCGGCTACAGCAACGGCGGTATCTACGTCAGTGCAAGCCTCTCCATCCGATACGGGGATACCGTATTGAGCGAAAAACTGTTTGCCTTGGTATTCGAGAAGATCCACGTTGGGGCCCTCCACGTTGTGGGTCTGGACAGGATGGTTGCGATACTAGGGGCATGCGAGCCGAACCGGAGACATTCTTGCCATGCCAGTAGAGAAAAGTATTGGCACTCCACCTCGACAGATCGTATTTCTGGTCATCTCGATCGTTCTCGGACTTGGTTCGATGGTCTTCGTCTTCACCCGAATCTCTGATCAGACTGACCTGGCCCAACTCCAGGCCGAGTTGGGCCCGTCGGTGTTTATTGTCGGACCGGTAGACGACATCGCTGAGGGGATTCGCGAGAACGGGCCATTCCTGTTCAGTGATACGGCTGGCAACGACCGGGACATCTACCTGCAACACCTTGGTGATGATCCGCTCACCGGCTGGCTGGCCTTCGCTGCTCGCATGCCGTCCTCGGCCCGGGACTGTTTCGCCCAATGGAAACCCGACCGGCAAGAGTTCGTCGATACTTGTGATAACACGGTCTATTCCGCCACCGGCGACAATCTACCGCCCTATGCGGTATCGGTTGACCAAGACGGGATTCTTTCCATTGATTTGGGATAGACAGTGTTATGACACGACCGAGGAGATTCGAACAAGACCGTGAGTCGATCCAGCCAGACAACCTTCATTGCCCATCTCAGTGATACTCACATTACCGGAGATGATGAGGACGAGGAATCCTTTGTCGACGCCAACTCCAGGCTCGGGGAGGCCGTAACCAGGATCGCGGTCGAGGTCCCGTCCATGCATGCCATTCTCGCCACCGGGGACCTGACCAACTGGGGCTATCGGAGCCAGTACCGTGAATTGTTGACCTTGCTCGCTCCACTAGTGGCCCCAGTTCTAGCCATCCCCGGCAACCACGACGACCGCGACAACTTGCGCGAACATTTTCCATTGCTCCCCTGGGCCGATGCCACCCACGCCAGTTGGGACGTGACCATCAACGGCCACGTTCGAGTGATTGGGCTCGACAGCACGATTCCTGGCCAGTCCGGAGCCAGCTTTGACACCGAGCGAGAGAGTTGGCTGTGCGATGTGTTGTCCAAGGCGACCGAGCCCGGTGTCCTCACCACCATTCTAGCCCTTCACCATCCCCCGTTTCTTAGTGGAATTCAATGGATGGACCAATCGGGCTTCCAACATCTCAATCGGCTGATTGGTGTTCTAACCAACTCTGGCATTGACCGGATATTCTGTGGCCACCTGCACCGGCCGATTCAGTCCGTTGTGGCCGGAATCCCGGCCCAAGTCGGGCTGTCAACGGTGCAACACGTCGCCTTAAACCTCGATCGCGATGCTGGTGTCGCTCTAATCAACGATCCCGCCGGCTACCAGATCCACCGATTCCAGGATCGAAATAGTTTGAGCCATACCCGCTACATCGCTACCGGTGAGCAGACGTATCGTCCCAACTGGGCCGATGAGTTTGAGGCCAAGCAAGCGAACGAGGACGCAAATAGCTAAGCCTTTTGCAATGGTGCCCACGCCAAAAGCAGAGTCTTCTCACCCACCGACGGGAAATGAACTACTGCCTCGGTCTTGTCGCCAGATCCTCGGATAGCAATGATGACACCTTCACCCCACTTCTTGTGCATCACATCGTCTCCGGTCTTGAGTCCGATGTCTTGGGCCCCTGAAGAAGTCGGTCCGCTGGCTTTGAGGGCCGCCGACGCCAACCCTTCTCGTGATGTTTGGCGACGATTCCCCCCCGAAGTGTGTGCACCACCAGAACCACCACCAATCGAGCCAAAGGTCGACTTCGACAATCGTCGACTTGACCCTCGGCTGCCCTCAGCATCCTCCATCAACTCGTCGGGTATCTCATCCAGGAAGCGACTTGGAGGGTTGTATTGACTTTGGCCAAAAATCATACGACTCCAGGCATGGGTAAGGTAAAGCCGCTTCTCGGCCCGAGTGATCCCCACGTAGCAGAGCCGTCGCTCTTCTTCTAACTCTTCCGGATCGGTTAGGGCACGCAAATGGGGGAACATTCCATCCTCCAACCCAAGAATCACCACCACCGGGAACTCCAGGCCCTTAGCTCCATGGAGCGTCATGAGGATGACGGCTGAGTCGTCGTCGTCGAGTTGGTCGGTGTCGGCCACCAAACTTACCTGTTCGAGAAATTCGTCGACGGTTTCGAATTGACGGGCGACGCCAACCAGTTCTTGTAGGTTTTCGACTCGACCCTCTGCTTCGACCGAACGTTGATCCTCCAACTCAATCACGTAACCGGTATCCCTCAGAATGGCTTCTAGGGCAGAGGCTGGACCTTTTTCTACCTCAGTCTCAAACCCCTGGTGAAGTTGGAGGAAAGCGGCGATTCCCCGAACCGCCGTGCCGGATACTCCTGCATCGGAGGACCGCTCAAGTGCCTGCATGAAGGTTAACCCATGCATCTTCGCAAAGACGTCGACCTTGGCCACTGAGGCGTCCCCGATTCCTCGTTTTGGGGTATTGAGGATTCTTTTGATTGAGACCTCATCGGAAGGATTCACCACAGCCCGCAGATAGGCCAAAGCATCCTTGACCTCCTTGCGATCATAAAAGCGTGTACCCCCAATGACCTTGTACGGGATGCCAACCCGCATGAAGTACTCCTCAAGTACGCGGCTTTGGGCGTTGGTCCGATAGAAAACCGCCATGTCACCCCAGCGGTAGTCACCCCGATCGTGAAGGCGCGCCAGTTCACTCGCTACGAACTGAGATTCGTCCACCTCATCATCAGCGTGATAGCGAAGAATTTTCTCCCCCGGGCCCGATTCAGTCCACAGGTTCTTTGCCTTTCGACCGTAATTGTTGGTGATGACGGAATTGGCGGCATCGAGAATGGTCTGGCTGGAGCGATAATTCTGCTCAAGCAGGACCACCGTGGTGTCGGCAAAGGCTTGTTCGAACTGCAAGATATTGCGCATGTCGGCGCCACGAAACCCATAGACCGACTGATCGCCATCACCTACCACGGTCACCTGGCGGTGTTCACCCGCGATCTTCAAAACCAGTTCATTCTGAACGGAGTTGGTGTCCTGGTATTCGTCGACGAGGAGATGGCCGAATCGCCGACGATATTTCTCCAACACCTCTGGGGACTTGCGGAAGAGGTTTACCGTGTTGAGAAGGAGATCGTCGAAGTCCATTGCCCCAGCCTGAACGAGACGACGCTGGTATTCCAGATACACCTCGGCCGCTTTTTTCTGCGTAATCACCATGGCATGGTCGGCGTATTCCTCCGGTCCGAGACCCTCGTTCTTGGCCGAACTTATATTGTGGTGGACTGCCCGTGGAGCGAACCGCTTTGGATCGATGTTTAGATCCCGGATGACATAGCTGGTGAGCCGTTGGGCATCGGCTTGGTCATAGATGGTGAAGCTGGGGGGATAGCCCAGCAAGTGGCCGTCTCGACGCAGAATCCGTACGCAAGCCGAGTGAGACGTGGAGATCCACATTTTTTGGGCCACTGGTCCAACAATTGAATGCACACGATTGCGCATCTCTAGCGCCGCCTTGTTGGTAAACGTTATGGCCAAGATCTCAAAGGGAGAATGCCCCTCCTCGATCAACCAAGCGATGCGGCGGGTGAGGACCCTCGTCTTGCCCGAGCCGGCTCCGGCGACTACCAACAGGGGCCCTCCAGTGTGGGTCACGGCATCGAGTTGGGCCGGGTTTAGCCCGTCAAAAAGGGGAGATGTTTGGGGGGTGAGCATGACAGGGCCACCCTAGCGTCGAGGGCCGACAGCACTGCCTCTGCCCGATTCAGCACTGCTGATTACCCGAATCTTATGTTTTGTGAACTAGCCTTCGCCATCGTGCCGCCGAACCAGAAAATCTGGCCAGTTCGAACCGTCGCGCTCGGTCTTGTCGTCGCGTTCACCCTGGTGCTTTCCCCCGGACTCAGCGTTCCGGTAACTGCCCAGGAGGAGCCGAATTCCACCCAAGGGCAATCACCAACAACAACACCACCAACACCAACAACAACACCAACAACAACACCACCACCAACAACAACACAGCCTGAGCTGTCTTTCGAACTTCCCGAGTCGGGGCCGGAGGACTTTGGTCTCCCCCAGGTTGATCCTGCGCTGGCCATTAGCCAGCCCCTGACCCCATCAACAAACTCACTCTATATCGACGCTGCCTACCAAGCTCTCCTACGCCGCCCGGCCGACTCCACCGG
This sequence comes from Actinomycetes bacterium, assembly GCA_024276425.1. Classification (GTDB taxonomy): domain Bacteria; phylum Actinomycetota; class Acidimicrobiia; order Acidimicrobiales; family SZUA-35; genus JAJRQY01. The sequence continues at coordinate 20,470 of JAJRXF010000061.1, forward strand.
AGCCGCCTTCTGGTTAGATGCCATCGTCTCCGGAGGTCATCGCAGCCGTCAGCAGTTAGCCAACAAACTTCTGTTCAGCCCAGAAGGTGCCAGCAATGAGGTCGTCCGGGCCTATCGCGACCTTCTCAACCGGTTTCCAGACCAGAGTGGCTGGGATCATTGGAGCGCCCTCCTCCAGAGCAGTCGCGTCGATGAACTCCGAATCTTGATCATGACCAGTGATGAGTATTTAACCATTAATGGCGGGGATGCTGGCTACGTGAACGCACTCTACCTCGAACTCCTCGGCCGCTCGGGAGAAGACGAGGGGCTTGAATTCTGGCAGACCGAGTTGGCCAAAGGAGTCCCCCGAAGGACGGTCGTCGAGGCCATTTACAACTCCGATGAGGGACTCGGCAACCGAACCTCCTCCTACTATGAAGAATTTCTGAATCGAAGGGCCACCGAAGCAGAACGCAGCGCAGGCATCGAAGTGATCCGAGCCCAGGGTGAACGAGTTTTGTTCGCCCAAGTATTCGCCTCAGATGAGAAGTTCGATCAGTTCTTTAACCAAGTTTTCGGCCCGACCGGAGGGTGATGACCGACATGGTGGGTGTGAAAACACCAGGGCATACCCGATGACCGAAATCGGATCAGCGGCCGCCATATTGTTAGCTTTGGTTATGGCGTATGCAGCCCAGTCCAAACTCCGCTCCCACAGCCAAACAACCCAGAGTTTTTCCGAGCTTGGCCTACCATGGCCAACCTTCAGTGCCTGGTTTGTTCCCGTAGCGGAACTGGCCATTGCTGTTTCCCTGCTTCTGGCTCCCGGCTGGGGCGGAGTGGCAGGATTCGCCCTGCTTCTTGGGTTCACGACCTACCTGTTGACTATTCTGAAATCTGGACTCAGCGTGGCCTGTAGTTGTTTTGGATCAACCGGAAACGAACCGGTCTCAAGCTTGGAAATCGGTCGCAATATTGGGTTGTTGGGCCTGGCCGCCACCGCGACAACCACCAGTCAGCTACATCGGCCCTCGTTGGCCGCACTGGTTCTTGTTTCGATCTCGCTTTTGTTGGTTCTACTCATCAGCCAACTGTTTCACCTTTATCACCAGGTCGGATCACTGTTCCGAATCGAATTCGCTGGCGAGATGACGAACAAGAACAACAACTCCGCTGGCCAGAAAACCGATCCGACTCAGGACAGCACAGGCCTATCCAGCTTGTCCGACGGGACCCTATAGATGGAAGGAAGCTAGATGGAAGGAAGCGTCTGGATCGCCAGCTATGTGCTGTTGTGGATTGCCGTTGTCGCACTGTCGATCACCTGCATTGCTTTGCTCCGACAAATC
>JAJRXF010000062.1 GCA_024276425.1 Actinomycetes bacterium
CACCAAAGACAATGTCGGCCTCGACCAGGTCGCCATCGATGCCCTCACCGGAGGGGCAATGACGTTGAAGCAGTAGAGCCCAAACGGCCTGGACCACGGTGTTCATACTGCATCCGAGTGTTTCGGCTGCGGAGTCCAGCTGCTGGGTCTCGTCGGGGTCAAGTCCAAAGCTGACCGATCCGAACCTGGGGTTGGCGGCACTTTGATAGGTCTCTGGGTCGGGTGTTGCGGGGTCGATACTGAGAATCTGGTCGGGGTTCACTCCTTCCAAGTATTCACGCCAGAACTCTTCGGTGCCCGCTGGTTGGGGCTGGGAGAGGAAGTCGAGAAATAGGTCGTACGAAGGCCGCTCGGTAAGCTCTTGTGTGCCCTCGTCCGTAGCGCGATACGCATCGAAGACGTCCCGAAGAACCAGGGGGAAGGATCGACCGTCAAGAATGATGTGATGGAATGTCCACAGGCCACGCCAGCCAAGGTCCGGTCCCAGATCGGCCAGAAGCAACCGTTGTAGTGGCGGCTGGTCTAGGGCAAAGTCAACAAATCGGTCAGCGTGAACTCGATCCTGCCAAAGCTGTTCCAGAGAAGTGGCGGTGGGGGCGGCTGATCCAGACGAGAGCGACAGATCAACGATCTCAACCGGCATAGCGCCGGTTGCCAGCACCGGTGAGGGCCCGGTTTTTCCTCTCGGCACCGCAAATCCGGTCCGCAGGACGGGATGGCGTTGATTGACGGTGTCAAAGGCAGTTGCCAGCCGTTCCGCATCGAGCGATGACGGTGCCGAGAATGTGATTTGCTCGATGTCAATGCCTTGTCCTGGCACGGCGACGGAGTGATAGAGCATCCCGAGTTGGAGGGAGGACGGGGCGCGACTCGGGTTCACGGTGATCCGACTGGGTTCGGATTTCCGAAGAGCTGCAGTCTTGATTGGGAAGGTCGTGACTGGAGACGTCGTGACTGGAGACATAAGAAGGGGCCGAACCATGGATGCCACCCGATCGACCTGGCTATAGCTCAGTTGCTGGGAACTGGGAAAGCAGAGGCCGCGGGCAAACATGTTCTCGGCGTGGCTGCCACCAATGAACTCCGAGTGACTGAAAACGGGTTGCATATGCATGGGTTTCCAAGACCGTCGTAGCTCAATTCGGTGTTTGGCTAGTTGTTCGACGATCTTTGCCGGGTCGACCCCGGGGGGAACCTGTCCAACGGTGAGCCAGTTGTTGGGCTGCTCGGTGACACCATCTGGCATCCAGGTGATTTCGGGCAGCAAGTGGCGGTAGAGGGTGGCGATGCGACCCCTCTGGGCAATGGTGCCGGGGAGTCCGCCGAGTTGCGCGCGGCCAAGGGCAGCCAACAGGTTTGACATTCTGTAGTTGTAACCAATTTCCCGATGCTCATAGTGCGCCATTGGTTCCTTGGCTTGACAGGCCAGCTTGAGGGCCCGTTCGATGAGGTCGGAGGGGCCAACGAGGGCTCCCCCACCGCTCGTCGTCATGATCTTGTTGCCGTTGAAGCTGAAGACTCCGAGCAGGCCGTGAGTGCCAGCAGATTGGCCGCCACTTACTGCGCCAAGGGCTTCGGCGGCGTCCTGGATGACGGGGATGTCAAAACGTTCGCAAACCTGATTGATGGCGGCATAGTCGGCGCATTTGCCGTACAGGTCGACAGGCATGACGGCCGCAGGAAGGCGGTCGATCGCTGCCCTCTGTCTGAGGAAGACGTCCAGGGCGTCTGGATCGAGCTGGCCGGTTGCTTCTTCGGTGTCACAAAATATCGGGATGGCTTGGGCGTGGCATACAGCGAAGGCTGAGGCGGCGAAGGTTGAGGTCTGCACCACCACCTCATCGCCTGGTTGTACCCCGGCGACAATGAGGGCGAGATGGAGGGCGCCGGTTCCGCTGTTCGTGGCCAAGGCGGCTTCGGATCCGACATAGCCACAAAGTTCTTGTTCGAACTGGTCCAACTCCGCGCCGGCTGGTGCAATCCAGCCCGAGGCGAGTGCCCGAAGCATTGCCTCACTCTCTGCCAGGCCCACCGTTGGTGGGCTGAGCAGAATCGGTTCGGAGCCTCGCGGCTCGTCAACCAAGTCGATATCGAACTTGGCCGTCGCCAAGGCCGAGTCATCTGTGCTCTTCACGTCCCTACCGCTCCCCACCGCTACCCGGGGCCCCTGCCCCGCCGCTTAAGTGTCGCTTCACGACACACGGCCAGGTTAGCCCCCTTCCTTATGGCCGACAATAGGCGAGAGTCAACTCGTAATGTGTCGCCTATAGGCCGGACGGCGCAGCCAATCTAAGAACATGACTTGTGCCACGTTTCGACAAATCCCAGCGAGAGGAGATGGTAGGTTACTTAACCCAGGTAGTGGGCCGATCCCTCTCCCCGAACCATTTCTACAGCGGCAAACCGGCCAACCCACGCTCTTCCCAGGGCTTTTTCTTGATTGGTGGGCAATGCTGGGGCACACTGTTGGTCGGACCGGCGGGGTTCAGGTGGAGGAGCCCGCCCACTTGGCGGTGGCGCGGGCGTCTTCTGTTCATTTGTCCTCCTTCGTAGGTCTCTCAGTAAACCTTTCAACCACGGATGTTCGAAGTAAACACTCATCAATTGACCGACCAGGAGGCGACCCACCAAGGCGGTGGTCCTATGCGGCCGATTCGAAACAACACAGGGCGAGACTGTGATCTACAATTCATCTGAAATTGAACACTTGTTCAGCGGACGGCGACGCCATTTCGTATGGGCGGCGGTCGATGCGTTGGCGTGGTCCATGACATTGCTGGCGGCAACGGCCACCCGGTTGTCTATTGCTGACGATGGTCTAACGCTGAGCCGCGTCACCTCAGCCGAACTGGTCACCCTGGCTGGAGTGGCCGCAGTTGTCACCCTTGCGCTGTCCCTCACTCCAAGGTTCCACCACATGCGAGCCCGGCGAGGCTCGGCCGAAGATGCCCACAACGTTATCCTCTCATGGCTAACCGTCGCTCCCATTGTTGGCCTGGCTAACTATTTCGTGTTGGGCCGTCCGGTTCCAACCTCGGCCTACCTTCTCAGTCTTCCGTTGGCTCTTTCCCTCATGCTTGGTGCCCGCATGCTGTCGCGGCTGTTGCTCGACTCGGTTCGCCGACCCGAGCTTGACGCAACCAGCACCCGAGTTGTCGTCTTGGGAGCCGGGCGCGGCGGCGACCAGATCATCCGGGCGATGCTTCGCGATCCCAACTCCTGCTATGTTCCGGTCGCCCTTCTCGATGATGACCCGGGCATGGCCAACCGGTCCATTGAGGGGGTGCGCGTACA
>JAJRXF010000063.1 GCA_024276425.1 Actinomycetes bacterium
GATGTCGGTTGAGTTGATTAATCCGATTGCGATGGATGAGGGTTTGCGGTTTGCTATTCGTGAGGGTGGGCGTACGGTTGGTGCTGGTCGTGTGACCAAGATCATCAAATAGGAATCTGGAACTCATGGCAGCCAAGCAGAAGATCCGCATCCGTCTCAAGGCCTACGATCACGAGATCATCGATCAATCAACCAAGAAGATCGTTGAGACCGTTGCTCGTACCAAGGCTGAGTTTCGTGGCCCAATCCCTCTCCCGACCGAGAAGCATCGGTTCTGCGTGATCCGCTCTCCCCACAAGGACAAGGACAGTCGCGAGCACTTCGAGATGCGGGTGCACAAGCGCCTGATCGATATCCTCGAACCCAATCCCAAGACAGTCGACTCGCTCCAACGTCTCGAGCTTCCCGCAGGCGTCGATATCGAGATCAAGATACAGCAGCTGTAGCGATGGCCTAGCCCGTTCACTGGCTGGCTTGACCCCGCTTCGTTCGTCCGTAGGTTTTGTTCTGTGCGCGCTGAGCGACCCCTTTGATGGTCGCTGGGCGCGCACAGAACGTGTTGGTGGCTCGTGATAGTTGGTTGATGTGCCGCGATTTGTGCGTCCCGGTGGGATAGCCCGCCAGCACCGCTAGTATCGAACCTTCCGGTTGGCCATCGTCAATCGAACTGAAGTCCGTACAGGCCTCATGTAGCCCCGCTGCAAATGAGGAACCAGATGGCACAACCTAATTCTCGCTCCGTCGGCCCACACACCAGTGTTTCGCCAGCGGAGCGTTCACGTGAACGGCCTTCTGGGCCCGCTGACGGGAAGTGTATTCGATGACAGAAAAAGCCATTGTCGGCGAAAAAGTCGGCATGACACAAGTCTGGGACAAGGATAGCAACATTGTTCCCGTCACCGTGGTCAAGGTCACCCCTTGCCGGGTCGTCCAGATCAAAACCGTTTCCAACGACGGCTACAGCGCCATCCAGGTCACCATTGGAGACAAGGATGCCAAGAAACTGAATCGGCCCGAAGCAGGACACTACGCCAAGCATGGAGTTGCCCCTGGCCGAGTGTTGGTTGAGCTTCGAATGGCCGATGTGAGCAGCTATGAAGTTGGCCAGGAGTTGCGTGTTGATGCATTCGAAGCGGGCAACATGATTGATGTCATCGGCACCAGCAAGGGTAAGGGCTTCACCGGTGTGATGAAGCGCCACAACTTCGCAGGCCAACGGGCCACTCACGGAGCCCACCTCGTTCACCGCATGCCTGGATCCATTGGTCAGTGCGCCACCCCCGCCCGCGTCTTTAAGGGAACCAAGATGGCCGGGCACCATGGCAACCAACGAGTGACTACTCAGAACCTTATGGTGGTGAGGGCCGACGCCGAAGAGAATCTCATGCTGGTCAAGGGTGCTGTGCCCGGGCCTAAGGGAGGAACGGTTATCATTCGTGATGCGGTGAAGTACAAGAAGGCGAGCTCCTGATGGCCGTCAAGAAGATCATCGCCGAACTTGATGCTGATACCTTTGGCATCGAACCCAATGTGGCGGTAATGCACCAGGTCGTCAATGCCCAATTGGCAGGAAAGCGTCAGGGAACCCACAGCACCAAAACTCGTGCAGAGGTTCGTGGTGGTGGAGCCAAACCCTGGAAACAAAAAGGCACTGGCCGAGCTCGCGCTGGCTCTAGTCGGTCTCCGATCTGGATTGGTGGCGGCATTGCTCACGGACCAAAGCCTCGCGACTACAGCGAGCGCACCAACAAGAAAATGAAGAGCTTGGCTTTACGTTCGGCCTTGTCTGACCGGGCCGCAGACTCCAAGGTTGTTGTCGTTGGTGATTGGGGCTTTGAGCGCCCAAGTACCAAGGCCGCGATCGCTGCTCTCCATGATCTCGATGTGCAGGGCAAGACCCTCGTCGTTCTTGGGCGTGACGAAGACGTGGCGTGGAAGTCCTTCCGCAATCTTCCTGAGGTCCACCTGCTTCACTCAGACCAGCTCAACACCTACGATGTTCTCGTTAGCGATTATGTCGTATTCAGCGCTTCATGCCTTCCAGGCTCTAGCGAGGGAGGCGAGTCGTGAAAGACCCGCACGACATCATCATCAAGCCTGTGATCTCGGAGAAGACCTACCTCCAGGTCGAACAGTCCAACACCTACACTTTTGTGGTGGCCCCATCGGCCATCAAACCCCAAATCAAAGAAGCGATTGAACTGATCTTTGATGGGGTCAAGGTTTCCAAGGTCAACACACTCAACCGCAAGGGAAAGCGTGTTCGTAACCGTCGAAACAACACTTTTAGCAAGCGATCCGATTCCAAGCGAGCCATCGTCACCCTCTCAGAGGGCGAGATTGAGCTCTTCACGAGTTGAGGACTGACTGATGGCTATTCGCAAACGCAAACCAACCAGCCCAGGTCGTCGTTTCCAGACCTCTTCGGATTTCAGTGAGGTCACTCGCACCTCACCCGAGAAGTCGTTGCTGACGAAGAAGACCTCAACCGGTGGGCGCAACAATTATGGTCGCAAGACTGCTCGCCACCGTGGTGGTGGTCATAAGCAGCGCTATCGAGTCATCGATTTTCGGCGCAACAAGGACGGGGTTCCCGCCACGGTTGCCTCCATCGAATACGACCCGAACCGCAACTGTCGGATTGCACTTCTGCACTACCATGATGGCGAAAAGCGCTACATCCTTGCCCCCAAAAACCTGCACGTCGGCGATCGCGTTTCCTCCGGCAGTGGTTCAGACATCAAGCCCGGCAACGCCTTGCCAATGCGCTACATCCCCGTCGGTACCGTCATCCACGCCGTCGAGCTCAAGGTGGGCGGTGGTGCTCAAATGGCGCGCTCGGCAGGAACAAGCGTGCAGCTAGTGGCCAAGGAAGGCAAGACGGCGACTCTTCGTCTGCCCAGCACCGAAATGCGACGTGTCTCAATCGATTGTGTGGCCACCGTTGGTGAGGTCGGCAACGCCGAATTCGAATTGATCAAGATCGGAAAAGCAGGTCGCTCCCGGTGGAAGGGCAAACGCCCTCAGACTCGCGGTGTCGCCATGAACCCAGTCGATCACCCCCACGGCGGCGGTGAGGGCAAAACTTCCGGCGGGCGACATCCCGTGTCCCCATGGGGTCAGGCCGAAGGCCGCACCCGTAAGAGGGGTAAGAAATCTGATGACCAGATCATCCGCCGCAGGCGGACTCGTGGCGGACGGAGGTAAGGCATGCCACGCAGCCTGAAGAAGGGTCCCTTCGTCGATGAGCATCTGCTTAAGAAAGTCGATGCCCTCAACGAAAACAACGAAAAGCGCGTAATCAAGACGTGGTCGCGACGCTCCACCATTATTCCTGACATGGTCGGCCACACCATCGCCGTCCACGACGGGCGTAAGCATGTCCCGGTGTATATCACCGAGTCGATGGTGGGTCACAAGCTGGGCGAGTTCTCACCAACCCGCACTTTCCGGTATCACGCTGGCCAAGAAAAGACTGGTCGCCGATGACTGGGATGAAGACGAACGAACGGCCTGGCACTCGGGCTCAGGTCCGCTATCTACGGATGTCGGCCTCCAAGGCACGCGTTGTGCTCAACCTCATCCGCGACAAGCACATTGGTGATGCCTTGCAGATCCTCCAACTCAGTGAGCGGCTCGCGGCCAAGGAGATCACCAAGGTCCTTAACTCGGCTGTAGCCAACGCCGAACACAATGATGACATTCCGGCCGAGGAACTCTACATTTCGGCCTGCTACGCAGACGAAGGACCAACCCTCAAGCGCTTTCGTCCCCGGGCGCGGGGCCGCGCCGGCCGGATCCACAAGCAAACGTGCCATATCACCTTGATTGTCAGTCGACTAGGCGAAAACGAACTTGACCGGATGCGTCAGAAGGCCGCCGCAAGCGGATCTGCTGACGCCTCGGCCAGTCGCCGAGCTCGTGTGGCCAAGTCAAAGCAGAAAAGCGATGATGCCCAGGAGACCCCGTTGGTCGAGGACACCACCGATGAGTCAAGCAATGACGTGGTCGATACCGAGGTCGCTGAGTCTTCTGCCCCCGATGCTGGGGCAGAAGAGACCACTGAGACTGAATTGGCGAGCGCCCAGGGCGAGGAGAGCGAGGAGAGAGAGGTTGCGGATCTTGATAGCACCACGCAAGATTCCGACTCCGACGGCGAGGCCAACGCCACGGACGAAAGCCCCTATGGTCCTGGAAGTCACGCCCTAATTGATGGCGATCCCGACCTGATGCCTGAGGGTTTTCCTATCAAGGGAAATGACGATTCCAAGCTGTACCACAACGAGGACAGCTCCTTTTACCGCCGGACGAAGGCCGAGGTCTGGTTCGCCAGCGACGAAGCTGCCGAGGCAGCGGGTTTTTCCAAACCCCCTTCCCAGCTCAAAAAAGAATCCGACGACTCAGGAGACGAAGCCTGATGGGCCAGAAAATTCATCCCTACGGCTTCCGCCTTGGTATCACCACCGACTGGAAGTCGCGTTGGATCGCCGACCGCCAGGAATACCGGGACTACCTGCACGAGGACTCTCGGATCCGGACCTATCTCATGGAGCAGCTACCAAACGCTGCGATTAGTAGGATTGAGGTCGAGCGTACGCGAGACAAGCTTCAAATCGATGTCCATACCGCTCGCCCCGGCATTGTCATCGGACGCAAAGGGTCAGAGGCTGACCGGCTACGGCAGGGCCTCACCAAGATCACCGGGAATCCTCGAGTTAAGCTGAACATTGTTGAGATCAAGCAGCCCGAACTCGATGCGGCGTTGATTGCCCAGGGTGTTGCCGATCAACTCGCTGGCCGAATGGCCTTTCGTCGGGCCATGAAACGTGCCGTTCAAAATGCCATGAAAGCTGGTGCCAAGGGCATCAAAATTCAGAGTTCGGGTCGCCTTGGAGGGGCCGAAATGGGCCGGATCGAGTGGTATCGCGAAGGCCGAGTTCCGCTCCACACCCTGCGCGCCGACATCGACTATGGCCTGCGGGAAGCCCACACCACTGCCGGACGTATTGGCGTGAAAGTGTGGCTGTACAAGGGGGACATTCTTCCCTACAAGGCATCCAGTGATAAGGCCGCCAAAGAGGCGGCGATGGCCGTCGGCGATGCTGCCGGCGCCCAACCGCCGATGCCGGTCGTGTCCTCCGCCCGCCGTCCAAAGCCGGCTGCACCCACCCACGACGAGCAGGAGCCAGCACCACTGGTAAAGGAAGGGGATCCGGAATTCGAGCGCCTTCTTGCCGAAGAAGAGGCTATCGAAGCCAGCCTCAAGGAAAAGTCGAGTACCGACAAGTTCCGCGAAGGAGATGCCGACTAATGCTGATGCCGAAGAAGGTCAAGCACCGCAAACAGCACCGGGCAAAGCGTGCCGGGAAGGCCAAGGGCGCCACCTCGGTGTCTTTTGGAGAGTATGGCATCCAGGTGCTGGAACCAGCCTGGATCACGGCTCGCCAGATTGAAGCTGCTCGTATTGCTATGACTCGCCACATCAAGCGTGGGGGAAAGGTCTGGATCAACGTATTTCCCGACCGGCCCGTCACCGAGAAACCAGCAGAAACCCGGATGGGTTCAGGTAAGGGCAATGTTGAACGTTGGGTGGCTGTGGTAAAGCCCGGTCGGGTCATCTTCGAGATGTCCTACCCCGATCCGGTAATCGCCCATCAGGCTCTCAACCGCGCCATTCAGAAATTGCCGGTGAAAGCCCGGATCGTTACTCGAGAGGTTGGTTTCGATGGCTAAGTCTACGGTTACTGAACAATCCGACGCCGAACTTATCGAAGCTCGCGCCGAGGCCAAGCGTGAACTGTTCAATCTTCGCTTCCAACTCGCAACTGGTCAGCTCGAGAACAGTGCCCGCATCCCTCAGGTCAAGCGCCATGTCGCTCGTATCAATACCGAAATACGGGCCCGTGAGCTCGCCAAGCAGGAGTCGTAATGGCTGCCGATACCGAAAAACCCGAACCAGTGAAATCCGAATCGACCCGTCCCCGTCGCAAGGTTCGTGAGGGCGTTGTCCTCTCATCCAAGATGGACAAGACCGTGGTGGTAGAAGTCACCCGCCGTACCAGTCATCCGCAGTACTCCAAGACGGTGCAATCCCACACCCGGTACTACGCCCACGACGAGGAGAACACCCTCAAAGAGGGTGACAAGGTACGGATTGTGGAAACCAAGCCCTTGTCGAAGCTGAAGCGGTGGCGACTGCTCGAGATCGTGGAGCGTGCCAGATGATTCAACAGGAATCCCGACTCCGAGTGGCCGACAACAGTGGTGCTCGAGAGGTTCTCTGTATCAAGGTACTTGGTGGTTCCAAGCGTCGTTACGCCTCAATTGGTGACGTATTTGTTGCCACTGTAAAAGACGCCGTACCCGGTGCCCAGGTCAAGAAGGGCGAGATTGTCCGCTGCGTGGTTGTTCGAACGAAAAAGGAGAGGCGCCGCCCAGATGGTAGCTATATCCGCTTCGACGAGAATGCCGCAGTCCTGATCAACGACAGCCGCCAGCCGCGCGGTACCCGCATCTTTGGCCCGGTGGGCCGTGAACTGCGAGACAAGAAGTTCATGCGAATCGTTTCGCTCGCCCCGGAGGTGATCTGATGAAGGTTCGTAAGGGTGATCGTGTCCAGATTCTTGCGGGCAAAGATCGCGGAAAACAAAGCGTGATTAGCCAGGCGTTCCCAGCAACCGGCAAGGTCATTGTCGAGGGCTACAACATTGCCAAGCGCCACACCAAGCCTGTTTCGGCTGAGGAGCCCGGTGGCATTGTTGACAAGGAAATGCCAATGGATGTCTCCAATGTCGCCATATTGAGTCCCGACGATGACAAGCCGACCCGCGTTGGCTACAAGATCAATAGTGATGGCACCAAGATCCGGATCTGTAAGCGGACTGGTGCGGAAATTCCGGAGGCTGAGCTATGAGCACCGTTCCCCGGTTCAAAGCCAAATACAACGATGAAGTTCGCGAAGCGTTAAAGGAGCAGCTTGAACTTCCCAACATCATGATGGTGCCCAAATTCACCAAGATCGTGGTCAATATGGGGGTTGGTGACGCCCTGCAAAATTCCAAACTTCTGCAGGGAGCCACTGACGATCTGGCCACGATCACCGGTCAGAAGGCCGTGGTCACCAAGGCGAAGAAGTCCATTGCGAGTTTCAAGCTTCGTGACGGCAATGCCATTGGAGCCAAGGTCACGCTTCGGAGTGACCGCATGTGGGAATTCTTCGATCGCTTGGTGACGATCGCCATTCCTCGAATCCGAGACTTTCGTGGTCTCAACCCCCGTTCCTTTGACGGCCATGGCAACTACACCTTTGGCCTCACCGAACAACTCATGTTTCCAGAGATCGACTACGACCGTGTCGATGTCACCCGCGGTATGGACATCACGATTGTGACCACCGCAAAGACCAACGCCGAAGGCTACGCATTGCTCGATGCTTTCGGCTTCCCGTTTCGACGTGATGGGCAGGCCCAGTAATGGCAAAAAAGGCACTGATCGAAAAGCAGAAGAAGACACCCAAGTTCAAGGTTCGCGGCTACACCCGCTGCCAGAAATGCGGGCGACCCAAGGCGGTCTATCGTCGGTTTGGGCTTTGTCGGGTTTGTTTTCGAGACATGGCGCATGCGGGAGAAATTCCGGGCGTGACCAAGGCAAGCTGGTAGGAGGATTACGTAATGTCCATGACCGATCCTATTGCCGACATGCTGACGCGGGTGCGTAACGCCAACATCGCCATGCACGACGAGGTCTCGATGCCCTCGTCGAAACTCAAGGAGGCTCTCGCCGAGGTCCTCCACAGCGAAGGCTACATCCACTCCTTTTCGGCCACCGACTCGGGGAACACACCAGGGCGCAAGCTAACGATCACGATGAAGTACTCACCGGAGCGTGAGCGAGTGATTAGCGGCATCAAGCGCATTTCCAAGCCGGGCCTGCGCGTCTACAAGAAGTCCAGTGAGATTCCACGAGTGCTTGGTGGCCTCGGCATCGCCGTGGTCTCAACCAACAAGGGCCTTATCACCGACCGCGAAGCCCGCAGGGGCAAAGTCGGTGGCGAAGTGCTCTGCTACGTCTGGTAGGTCAGCAATGTCACGAATTGGAAACTCCACAATCGAGGTACCTGGCAGCGTCGAGGTGAAAATCTCCGGCAGTGAGGTTGCCGTAAAGGGGCCAAAGGGTGAGCTAGCAATAACGTTGCCCGAACCCATCACCGCTGTATTTGAGGACAGCGTGGTTACGGTCAGCAGGGAGAACGACGAACGTTCTTCCAAAGCCCTTCATGGTTTGAACCGTTCACTAATCAACAACATGATCATTGGCGTTGACAAGGGATTCCGTAAGGATCTCGAAATCGTCGGTGTCGGCTATCGCTGTGCCGCTAAGGGACCGTCCAAGATTGAACTAGCTCTTGGATTTAGCCATTCCATTACTGTTGAAGCGCCCGATGGAATCACTTTCGATGTCCCAGAGCCAACCAAGATCGGGGTGCTCGGAATTGACAAGCAGGCCGTTGGTCAGGTCGCAGCAAAGATTCGTGCCTACCGTAAGCCAGAGCCCTATAAGGGCAAGGGTGTCCGTTATGTTGGCGAGCATGTTGTGCGCAAGGCCGGAAAGGCTGGCAAGTAGTCATGACGAAGAAGACAAACCCAAAACATGCGGCACGCGCTCGCCGTCAGTTCCGGGTTCGCAAAAAGGTCAAAGGAACACCTGAGCGTCCACGACTGGCCGTATTCCGGTCGAACAAGCACATCAGTGTGCAGGTCATTGACGACGTAAATGGGGTGACCCTGGCCGCGGCATCGACCTATGAGAAGGATCTCCGGGCCAATAGTGGTTCGATTATTGGGGCCAAGGCAGTTGGTTCCCTGATTGGTGAACGAGCCCAAGCAGCTGGCGTGTCGCTGGCTGTCTTTGATCGTGGTGGAAACAAGTACCACGGAAGAATCGCCGCCCTCGCCGACGCCGCCCGCGAAGCCGGCCTGAAATTCTAGGAGCACGTTATGGCCAATGATCGAAACGATAGAAACGACCGGGGTGACGGACGTGAGTCCAGAGTCATCACCATCAACCGAGTAGCCAAGGTAGTCAAAGGTGGGCGTCGCTTCTCCTTCACGGCGTTGGTAGTGCTTGGCGATGGCAATGGCCGCGTTGGTCTGGGCTATGGCAAGGCCAAGGAGGTTCCCCTCGCAATTCAGAAGGGCACCGAAGAGGCCCGCAAGCTCATGTTTGACGTTCCAATGGCTGGCGGCACCATCACCCACCAGATTATTGGGATCAACGGTGCTGGTCGGGTTCTTCTCAAGCCCGCCGCCCGTGGTACCGGGGTCATCGCCGGGGGTGCGGCTCGCGCCATTCTCGAAGAGGCCGGTGTACACGACGTGATTTGCAAGTCTCTGGGTTCAGCCAATCAGATCAACGTTGCTAGGGCGACCATTGATGCTTTATCAAGTCTCAAGCGCCCCGATGAGGTCGCTCGGCTTCGTGGCCTCGATGCTTCGGAGTTCACTCCGAAGGGCCTGCTTGATGCCTACAACGAGACGAAGAGGGGCCCAGCCCCCGATCCGGTAGAGGTTAAATGATGGCTCAGCTCAAGGTCACCCAGGTCCGATCAGCCATCGGAACAAAACCGAAGCAGCGGGGAACCCTACGCGCCCTTGGACTCCGGGGTATTGGCAAGTCCAACACCCTCACCGATGGGCCAGAACTGCAAGGCATGATTGCCCGCGTTCCCCACCTCATCAAAGTCGAGGAAGTCCAATGAAGGTTCACGATCTCCAGCCACCAGCAGGATCCCGCAAGCGGGGGAAGCGGAAGGGTCGGGGTATTGCAGGCAAGGGTGGCAAGACCGCAGGCCGCGGTACCAAGGGTCAGCGTGCTCGCAATACGGTTCGGCTTGGGTCTGAGGGTGGCCAGGCGCCACCCCAGCAGAGGCTTCCGAAATTACGTGGCTTTACCAACCCCTTTCGAGTCGAGTACCAGGCCATCAACCTGGACACCATTGCCGAAAGTGGCCTGTCCGAGGTCACTCCCGAGGCGTTGTTCGAACTCAGCTTGGTTGGCAAAGGAAACCTCATCAAGGTACTTGGACGAGGCACACTTTCCGGAGCAGTCAGCGTAAAGGCGCACGCCTTTTCAAAGTCGGCCGAGGAAGCAATTACGGCTGCGGGTGGCAGCGTCGAAAGGCTCCCCCTGCCGTTCTCGGTCCGGCCGCCAGCCTCTGGCAACCAGCATATGAACCGCTAGTTCTCCCTTTGAAACCTTCTGGGACCTAGCCAACTACAAACCCTCAAGAGGTCAATTCGTGTCAACTCTACGAAACGTCTTCCGGACACCAGAGCTGCGGAACAAGATCATGTTCACGCTGGCGATGTTGACCCTGTACCGTCTCGGTGCTCAGATTCCGTCTCCGGGCGTGAATCTGGACGCGGTGCAGTCCTTGCGCGATAGCACCGAGGAATCGGGCGGCATCTTTAGTTACCTGAATGTGTTCGGGGGTGGACTCGGGACGCTGAGCTTTTTTGCGCTTGGCATCCTTCCCTACATCACGAGCTCGATTGTTATCCAGATACTCACGGTCGCGATACCAAAGCTGGAGGAATGGCAATCCCAGGGATCGGTTGGGCAACGCAAGATCACCCAGTGGACTCGCTACATCGCCATGGTGTTCGCCCTGGTGCAGAGCACGGGAACGGTTTTCCTCATCAATCGTAATCCAACCCAGTTCTATGGCCAGCCTATTGACATGTTCCCAGAGGGTGGGGTTTTTCGCATCATGCTGGCAGTAATGTCGATGGTGACTGGTGCGGCCGTGCTGATGTGGATGGGAGAAATGATAACCCAAAAAGGCTTGGGTAACGGAATGTCTGTTCTGATCTTTGCTTCGGTGGTGTCCTCCCTTCCTGGTCTCGCCATCCAGATCGAAAGACTCAAGGGTCCGGTCGGCTTGGCTGTGGCCATGTTGTTGTTCTTGATTCTTTGCGCCGGAATTGTTTTTGTCGAACAGGGTCAGCGGCGAATCCCAGTTAAGTTCGCAAAGCGAGTCGTCGGGCGTCGCCAATACGGTGGAAACAACACCTACATCCCACTCAAAGTTAACCAGGCTGGCGTGATCCCGGTAATCTTTGCCTCGTCCTTGCTTCAGTTGCCGAGTCTGATATCCAACGTCTTGCCCACCAATGCCCAAGGGACTAGTTGGGGTGACACAGTTCGTCGTTTCATCAACGATAACCTTTTCGCCGCCGACCGGTTGGGCTACATCCTGGTCTTCGGATTCCTCATCGTCGGATTCGCCTATTTCTACAACACGATCGCTTTCGATCCGGTAAAGCGAGCCGATGAGCTTCGCAAGTCCGGTGGTTTCATTCCCGGTATTCGTCCCGGACCTCAGACCGAACGTCATCTTGCCAAGATCCTCAACCGCATCACCTTTCCTGGTGCCCTTTTCTTGGCCGGGGTCTCCCTCTTGCCGTCGGCTGCTCTGGCCCGGTCGCTAGGGAGTCGCAATATCGGCTTTTCGGGCGTATCAATTCTGATTGCAGTAGGGGTTGCCCTGGAGATGATGAAGCAGATCGACAGCCAATTGATGAGCCGAAACTACGAAGGTTTCCTGAAGTAGGAACTAACAAGACCCGAAGGGTTACCTCACCCATTCAGCGGGGGTTGATGGCCCAGAGTCCAATGCTCCGCCCTGGGTCATTCACCACAAGGCCTGGCCAGGGGTTGGACTTCGGTCTGGAGATCTGTCACCGTGATTTACCGCAAGTTAGGCGGTCGTGTTTGTCACCACTGCCAAAGTCCAAGGAGTTGTTCAATGTCGAACCCCATCCGTCTTGTCATCTTTGGCCGCCAGGGGGCCGGGAAGGGCACACAGTGTGCTCACCTGGTCGAGCGCTATGGAGTGGCGCACATTTCCACCGGTGACATGCTGCGTGGTGCGGTCGCTTCGGGGACTGAGATGGGCTTGTTGGCAAAGAAGGTCATGGATGCAGGCGATTTGGTGAGTGATGAGATTATTAACGGCATCGTGCGTGAACGGCTGGCTCAAGACGACGCGACGACGGTCGGGTTTGTACTTGATGGTTATCCCCGCACCATTGGGCAAGCGGAGGTCCTGACCGAGATATTGGGTGACCGCCCCCTCCACGCCGTCGTAGACCTTGATGTTCCGCTGGAGGAAGTGACAGCCAGAATGAAGGCCCGAGGGCGCGCGGATGACACCGAAGACGGGATTGCTCGACGATTAGAGTTGTACGAGCAGGAGACTCGGCCGGTTCTGAACTGGTTTGCCGAACGAGGCCTCTTGGTTACCGTTGATGGCTTCGAGGATGAGGATGTGGTCACGTCTCGACTTGAAGAGGCCGTCAACGCGGCCATCGAAGCGCCCTGCTGCTGAGGGGAACCGGTACCTAGAAAGATTTGGACAGGACTATCACCTTGGCGTCGGTCGAGCTTTTCACCGATACTCGGATCTGCCCGTCAATCTGGCTAGCGAGAATCGTGATGTCGGCGACGCTGTGCGATCGGATCCAGGTGTCGGCCAAGAAGTTTGCCAGAACGACCGCAAGGCGTTGACGAACCAAAACTTCGTCTTCGCGAGCCCGCAGGCCAAGTGGAGACTTGACGTGGATTGGTGTGCCGCGGTGCTGGCTCCAGAATCCGGCGACGGAATGAAGCATGTCACCGACATCGAATCCGCTGGATCGAACTGGAACACCAGAGTGCCAGGCCAAAGTTGTGGGGAATTTTGGAAGTGTCACCTGTTTGGTTGCAGTCACGACTACAAAGGTAGAAAACTCATGCGAACGTGTGGTTTGGGATTCGTGAAGATCTTGTGCAGCCCTAGGTGGCCGACTTGGTTAAACGCAGTCTGCTAGCGACGCCACCCAAATGAATCAGCTCACTCTTTCGCGCGTGGGTTGGTCCTGGTCTGCGTTGCCTCTAGCATGGTGAGTCGGCTTGATGCACACCTCGGTGTGATGCCGGTCGTAGGTCCTGCTCCCCGCTTGTTGAGGTTTCTCGATCTAGTGGCACAGCACAAGGCCGCATTCGTACCATCTCGTTAAGGGAGACTGTTCTGCCAAAGTCCAAGGAAGATGCAATTGTCCTTGAGGGCACCATTACCGAATCACTCCCGAACGCCATGTTCCGAGTCGAACTCGAAAATGGTCATAAGGTGCTCGGGCACATCTCTGGAAAGATGCGCCGACACTACATCCGAATTCTTCCGGGCGATCGTGTCCAGGTGGAACTCACTCCCTATGACCTCACTCGCGGCCGCATCACCTACCGGTACAAGTAGCGAGGCAGTCTTGCCGGAACTCCGGTACCCCGCAGCCTGGCTGCATCTTCGTTTCTCGGGCTTGCTCGATGACGAAACAACCTGCCCCGAATCCCCGGGGTTTGATCTCACTCTTTAGAAGGCTCAAGTAGGAACTGTTATGAAGGTTCGACCGAGCGTCAAGAAAATCTGTGACAAATGCCGTGTGATCCGCCGCAACAAGCGGGTCATGGTCATTTGCGAGAATCCCCGTCACAAGCAGAGGCAAGGCTGATCTATGGCTCGTATCGCCGGTGTCGACATCCCCCGCGAGAAGCGGCTTGAGGTGTCCCTCACCTACATTTTCGGAGTTGGTCGTTCAACGGCCAAGCAAATCGTGGAGTCGGTACAGGTCGACGGCACCACCCGGGTTAAGGATCTCACTGAGGCAGAGGTCATGCGCCTTCGCGCTTGGATCGATGACAACGTGAAAACCGAGGGTGACCTCCGACGGGAAGTCTCCCAGGACATCAAGCGCAAGATGGAAATCGGCTGCCATCAGGGCATCCGCCACCGCAAAGGTCTCCCCGTGCGTGGCCAACGGACCCAGACGAATGCCCGGACCCGCAAAGGCCCCAAACGCACCGTTGCAGGCAAGAAAAAGGTGACGAAGTAATGGCGAACCCGAGTGCGGCTGGCCGTCGGCCCCGCAAGAAGTCCAACAAGAATGTCACCCATGGTGTTGCTCATATCAAGTCGAGCTTCAACAACACCATCATCTCTATTACCGACCAGGAAGGCCATGTGCTCGCCTGGTCCTCATCAGGCAATGTTGGCTACAAGGGCTCACGCAAGTCCACCCCCTTCGCCGCTCAGCTGGCGGCCGAAGCTGCGGCCAGACGAGCCATGGAGCACGGCGTCCGCAAGGTAGACGTCCAGGTGAAGGGCCCGGGTTCGGGTCGCGAAACCGCAATTCGTAGTATCCAGAACGCGGGCATTGAGGTCACCGGCATCAAGGACGTGACCCCGATTCCGCACAACGGCTGTCGCCCTCCCAAGCGGCGTCGGGTCTGAAAGGGAGCGTCTGACGATGTCTCGTTACACCGGCCCAAGGGCCCGCATTTCTCGCCGGCTCGGCACCAACATATTCGGCACTCGTGGCGAAGCGGCGGCGTTGGAGAAGCGCCCATACCCTCCCGGCATGCATGGTCGCACCCGGCGCCGTGGAAACAACAATACTGAGTATCTTTTTCAGCTTCAGGAGAAGCAGAAGGCTCGTTTCTCCTACGGTCTCACCGAACGCCAGTTCCGCAAGGTCTATACCGAAGCCTCCCGGCGTCCAGGCGTCACCGGTGAAAACATGCTTCGTCTTCTTGAGCTTCGCCTGGACAATGTCGTATATCGCGCTGGGCTCGGTGCCACCCGGCCCCAGGCGCGTCAGTTCGTGAACCACGGCCATATCAAGGTCAACGGCAAGCGGGTCAACATCCCGTCTTATCGGGTTCGCAAGGGCGATGTTATCGAGTTCAAGGAAAAGACTCGGGACAACGCTCTGGTTCAGTGGAACAAGGACGTACTTGATCGTACGCCCCCTGCTTGGCTCGATCGGGCTGACGATGGATACTCCATCACGGTCTACAGCGAGCCTCTTCGTGAACAAATCGACGTACCGCTGCGTGAGCAGCTTATCGTCGAGCTTTACAGCAAGTAATCACCTCGGAAGCCAACTCATACGGGTCCCTGATCTCATCAGGGTTGGAAGGAAAGTCTATGCTGGTTATGCAGCGCCCTACGGTGGAACAAATCGACGATGGCGAGTCAAGCCATGGTCAGTTTGCAATCGGTCCACTTGAGCCTGGCTTCGGCCACACGCTCGGAAACTCAATCCGTCGCACCTTGCTTTCGTCGATCCCCGGCGCAGCAATCACGGCGGTCCGATTTGATGACGCACTCCATGAGTTCGACACCATTCCTGGTGCCGTCGAAGATGTCGTTGACATTATTTTGAATCTCAAGGACATCGTCGTCACCTCCGAGTCTGACGAGCCGGTCACGCTTCGCTTGGATGTCCGCGGACCTGGAGATGTCACCGCTGGAGACATCTCCTGCCCAGCCGAAGTAGAAATTCTTAACGGTGAAGCCCCCTTAGCTTCTCTGGATGCCAAGGGCCGTCTCGCAATCGACCTTACTGTCGAGCGTGGCCGGGGCTGGACCACTTCGGCCCAGCAAACTCAGTCCGGTACTGCCCCCATCGGCATTGTTCCTATCGATGCACTCTTTAGTCCGATCCGTCGCGTCTCTATTGCGGTCGAACCAGTCAGAGTCGAGATGAGCACCGATTTCGATCGGGTTATTTTGGACATTGAGACCGATGGTTCCATTACTCCCCGTGATGCCCTGGCTTCGGCCGGAGCAACCCTACGGGGCCTGGTCCAACTGGTCGAAGAAATGAGTGACGAGCCGGAAGGCTTGACCCTTGGCGAAGCTCCAGCTGCGGCCTCTGGCTCGCCCGACCTTGATCTTCCGATCGAGGATCTCGATTTGTCTGAGCGTCCCAGGAACTGTCTCAAGCGGGCCCAGGTCAACAGCATTGGCGAGCTCCTGACCAAGACTGAGGATGATCTATTGGCCATCACCAACTTTGGCCAGAAATCTCTGGACGAAGTCATTGTCAAGCTCGACGAGCGTGGCCTTTCGCTACGCGGTTCTAGGAACTAAGCCATGCCTGCACGTCCCCGGAAGACAACCCGTTTTGGTGGCTCGGCCTCGCACCAAAAGCTGATGATGGCCAATCTGGTCGCATCGCTTGTTGCGGCCGAAGGCATTGTGACCACCGAGGCCAAGGCCAAGGCTGTCCGCCCTATTGCAGAAAAGATGATCACCAAAGCTCGTAAGGGCGGGTTGCACAACTTTCGCCAGGTGCTGTCCTATTTGGGCGATGTCGAGATGACGACGAAGCTTTTCGAAGATGTTGGGCCCCGCTACGTCGACCGACCGGGTGGCTATACCCGAATCCTTAAGCTGGGCCCGCGGCCGGGTGACAACGCGCCGATGGCTCGTATCGAACTGGTCTAGTCGGACCAGTCGATGACGGAGGAAACCCCTTCGCTGTTCGACGAAAGTCCTATGGAACCGATTGGTGCTGACCAAACAAGCGGACCGTTGGGTCCGCTTGTTCGCGTCCGCATGATCGTTGCCTACGACGGAACGGACTTTCGTGGGCTTGCTCCTAACCCAGGGGTGAGAACCGTGGTCGGTGAACTGGTGAAGGTCCTCACCGCCTATCTGCATCACAGTCCCGACATCGTGATGTCTGGGCGAACCGACGCAGGAGTTCATGCCACCGGTCAGGTCTTGTCCTTTGACGCCCCGCTGGCGTGGTTCGGTTCCGACGAGGACGGGGCGGCTCGTCTTCAGAAGATGATCAACTCTCGCCTGGCCCCCGAAATCGTGGCGTCGGAAGTTGCGGTGGTGGCCCCCGACTTTAATGCTCGTTTTGATGCTCTTGGCCGTCGCTACCGGTATCGAATTCTCAATCGTGCCTTTCCTGACCCGCTGCTTGCTCGATCGGTCTGGCACATTGCGTCCCCGCTGGACCTTTCGGTCATGCGGTTGGCCTGCGACCCGATTCTCGGGGAGCATGATTTCTCCTCATTCTGTCGCCGGCCAAAGCGCAAAAGGGGTCTGGAGGAGAGTGGTGCAGAAGGGAGTGCCTCAGCCAGTTCGTCGGTATCACTGGTCCGACGGGTGGATCGGGCACGCTGGCACGACGCCGGAGATGGACTGCTTGAGTTTCATATCGAGGGCTCGGCGTTTTGTCACCAAATGGTGCGCAGCATCGTTGGCTTTCACGTGGCCGTTGGTCGAGGTAAACGGTCAGCGGGCGAACTGCGTAGCGTGTTGGGCGCACGCAATCGTGATGCGGCCGAGCAGCCTGCCCCGCCCCACGGTCTCAATCTCTTGGGGGTGATGTACCGGGACTAGCGGTACGGAAGGTCAGGAGTGGAAGGCAACCCCACTGGGAGTCGATCTCGGAAACGAAGGAATTTGCCTAGAGATGATGTGGTTGGGTCCACAAGATACGCGCCGTATGATTGCATGTCGGCCCCGAGGTGCTTCGCTTTGGTGTGTCAATCGCCCGTCAATAGCGGTTCGAAAACCGATGTGAGCAGGATTGCTGTGAAGACTTACTCCCCAAAGAAGGCCGAGATCACGCGTGAGTGGTTTGTTGTCGATGCCGAGGGTTTGACTCTTGGGCGCATGGCAACCGAAGTAGCCCGAATACTGCGGGGTAAGCACAAGCCAACGTTTGCTCCCCACATGGACATGGGTGACCACGTCATCATTGTCAACGCGGCCAAGGTTGTGCTTTCGGGCGACAAAGCCAACAAGAAGATGGTTCATCACCACTCCGGGTTTCCGGGTGGGCTCACGAGCCGTAGCTACGGTGCTTCAATGGAACGCAAGCCGGCCGATACGGTCCGCAAGTCAGTTATTGGCATGCTGCCAAGAAATCGTTTGGGTAGCCAGATGGCTACCAAATTGAAGGTCTACTCGGGGAGTACGCATCCCCACCAGGCCCAGATGCCAAAACCCATGGAAATTGCCGGCGCCCGCCGAGAGGTCAAGTCATGAGTACCATTCAAACTACCGGACGACGCAAACAGGCTGTGGCCCGAGTCCGGATGAGCGATGGCGAAGGAAAGATCACGGCCAATGGCCGTGCATTCGACGACTACTTTCCATCTGCGGTTCACCGCAAGGCAATTACTGAGCCTCTCCGCGTTGTCGAGGCCACCGAGTCTTACGACATCGATGTGAGCCTCCACGGCGGCGGCCTCTCCGGCCAGGCCGGAGCATTCCGACTAGGAATTGCTCGTGCCCTTGTCGAACTGGATCTTGACCGTCGTCCGGCCATTAAAGCCGAGGGTCTACTCACCCGGGATCCCCGAAAGAAGGAATCGAAGAAGTACGGTCTCAAGAAGGCCCGCAAGGCACCTCAGTACTCCAAGCGCTGATCTGTCAAGCACCGAAGAGGAGGGCTGCGGCATGCCTCATAGGTTCCCCCGATTCGGGACGGACGGCATTCGTGGTGTAGCCAACAAGGAACTGACTCCCGACGTTGCCCAGGCCGTAGGCCGGGCGGCGGCGGAGTTGTTGGGTGGTAATCGCGTCGTTATTGGACGAGACACGAGAAGATCAGGCCCGATGTTGGAGGCAGGTCTGGTAGCTGGCTACACCGCGGCAGGGGTTGATGTCGAACTACTCGGTGTTGTTCCGACGCCCACCGTTTCTTGGGTGGCGAGTAACTCGGAAATTCCCGGGGCCATGATCTCGGCCTCTCACAATCCCTTTGCCGACAATGGCATCAAACTCTTTGGCGCCGGTGGGCTCAAACTCAGCGATGAGGTTGAAGCTTCGATTCAGGCTCGATTTCATGAAATTCTTCAGGTTCCCCACCAGTCGGGGCCAACCGGAGATGGTATTGGCGTTGTTGTTCCTTCGTCAGGGTCCGTCGGTTGGGTTCGGTCCGTTGTTGAGTCGGTAGCCCCCGGCGCTCTACGGAAAATGCACGTGGTCTTGGACTGCGCCAATGGTTCTGCGACCAGTCTTGGCCCACATGTCTTTGATTCCCTGGGTGCAGATCTGACCATCATCGGGGCTGATCCCAATGGTGTGAATATCAACGCTGGTTGTGGATCGACCAGGCCCGAATATCTGCAGCAAGCTGTCTTAGATTCGGGGGCTGACCTTGGCTTGGCTTTTGATGGTGATGCGGACCGATTGGTGGCTGTGGCTTCGGACGGAAAGATCGTCGACGGAGATCACATCCTGGCAATTCTGGCCGAGGACTGGAGCGCGAATGGGCGGCTACGCCACAACACCATTGTGGTGACCGTCATGTCGAACCTCGGGTTTCATCTCGCGATGAAGCGGCGAGGCATTGCGGTTGTTCAAACTGGCGTAGGAGACCGCTACGTGCTCGAAGCCCTGAACGAGGGATCCTATTCACTAGGAGGGGAACAATCGGGCCACGTGATTTGTCGAGACCTTGCCTCGACTGGGGATGGAATCTTGGCCGGAGTTCAGTTGGCAGACGCCATTGTTCGATCCGGGCTGAGTTCGGCCGAGTGTGCTGCCGATGCCATGACCTCGGTACCTCAACTTCTCCACAACATCAGGCTTTCTCGCCGAGACCCAAGCTTGGTGGGAAAACTGAGTCAGTCGATCGCTGCGGCTGAGGCTTCCATGGGTTCGGATGGCAGAGTACTGATCCGAGCGAGTGGCACGGAGCCCTTGCTTCGGGTCATGGTCGAGCACGTTGATGATGTACAGGCGAGGAGTATCTGTGCTCAACTTGTCGCCGACGCCGAAAAACTCATCGCCGCAGGGTAACCAGCCGATCTAGATAGAGCCACCACGACAGAGGAGCCCGCCACCGATGTGCGGAATTATTGCCATTGTGCGCCGCCGAACCGGCCGCACCACCCCGAAAAGCTCGGATTTGCTGGCCGAACTCGACGCTGCCATTGGTCATCTACCTTCGGTTGGGTCCGCCCTTATTGCCGATGACATCAACCAGGCAGCCGATTCGTTGACCTCGGTGGATCTCCGGCTTCGAGGTGAGGCCGGTCTTCAAGCGATGCTTGGCGATTCCAGCCTGATTCACGAAATCCTGGTTCGAGTGGCCCGGGTAGCCGAGCTGGTCGAGGCCATTGAATCTGAGTTGGAGCTTCGTGGTGAGCAGATGGTTGACCTTGAGGACATCAATGCTGCGCTGGTTCGGGTTAAGGATGGTGCTTGGGCCATTGAACGCGATCGAATTCGCACCGCCAAATCCGTGGCCGACTTGGCCGGGCCGGATGCTTCGGCGGCAGCGGTCGCAGCTTGTTTTTCTATCCAACAAGCCCTAAGTGCTCTGGATCGACTAGAAGTCCGCGGTCGCGACAGTGCTGGTCTTCATGTTTTGGTCCGAAATCACGGTTTGGATTTAGCTTCGGCTGCGGTGCTCAAGCTTCTGGCCGAGCGGAACCGGGGCGGACTCTTCACCGATGGCGCTGTCCGGACGCCTCAGGGCTTTCTCAGTTTTGTTTACAAGGCAGCGGCGGAGATTGGCGAGCTTGGTGACAATACCGCGGCGATGCGCGCGGCCATCGTTGATGACCAGTTGCTCCACCTTGCTTTGCAGAACGATCGGGCCGAGGCCACTATTCTCGGCCATACCCGCTGGGCATCGGTGGGGATCATTAGCGAGCCCAACGCTCACCCGGTCAATAGTGACGAACTGGAACGGTCGAACTATTTGGATGACGTCTCCAACGCCGGCTATGTCACCGCAACCCTCAATGGTGACGTTGACAACTATCCAGATTTGATCGCTGCGGACAGTCTCCGGATCGCCAGCGAGATAACCACCGATGCCAAAGTCATTCCTACTCTGGTTGCCCGCGGTCTTGACGATGGGTATGACATTGATGAGTCGGTACGTCGGGCCGTTTCCCAGTTTGAGGGCTCCGTTGCTATCGGGATTAGTTCGACGGCCGAACCTCAAGACATTCACGTTTGCCTTCGTGGAAGTGGCCAGGGGGTGTTTGTTGGTCGGGCCGAGGATGCTTTCGTTGTTGCCTCCGAGCCATATGGCGTCGTCGAGGACTCCACCCTGTACTTGCGCATGGACGGGGAAACACCGGCCGATCCCGATAACCCGATCGCCAGCCAGGGGCAAATCATCCGACTCCGGGGTGCTCAGGCTGGGGAGCCAGGCGGAGTTACCCGCTATGCCTATGACGGTACCCGGCTTCCGGTGGAGAGTTCGGAATGGAAGAAGCCGGAGGTGACGACGCGAGACATCGATCGTGGCGAGGCTCCGCACTTCTTACTCAAGGAGATCTCCGAATCCCCAGTTTCCTTCGCCAAGACCTTGCGCGGTCGGCTCGTCCCAAGCGATGACGGTTTGACCGTGCGCCTACCGCCTGAGACTCTCCCCATTTCGGTTCAGGACTATCTCTCCTCTGGGCGAGTCCGCAAGGTGCTCGTCATTGGCCAGGGCACCGCAGCGGTAGCAGGTCAAGCCGTTTCGTCCGCACTCGACTCGGCCCTCGACGGTTCGGGAATATCTGTCGGGTACACAACGGCCACCGAGTTGTCCGGGTTCAATCTTCGAGACGAAATGGACGACACACTCATTGTGGCCATCTCCCAGTCGGGAACGACCACCGACACGAATCGGACTGTTGACCTGGTCCGTGGGCGCGGTGCCACGGTCTTGGCCATCGTGAATCGGAGGGGCAGCGACCTGGTCGACAAAGCCGATGGGGTCCTTTACACGAGCGATGGCCGGGACGTTGAGATGAGTGTCGCCTCCACCAAGGCTTTCTACGCTCAGATAGCTGCCGGATTCTTGCTGGCTGAGGGTGTGGCCGACCTGGTTCCCGGAACCGTTACGAACTCTGGTGATCGCCAGGTTCTGTTACAGGCGCTTCGAGAACTGCCAGACGCAATGCGGCTCACTTTGGCTAAGCGAGACGAGATCGCCGCGGTGGCGGCTCGTCATTTCCCCAGCCGTCGTTATTGGGCCATGGTGGGCAGCGGCGCCAATCTTATTGCGGCACGCGAGTTGCGAATCAAGTTGTCCGAGCTTTGTTACAAGTCCATTGCCTGCGACGTTATTGAAGACAAGAAGCACATAGACCTTTCTTCCGAACCGCTGATTCTGGTCTGTGCCGCTGGCCTGGTTGGCTCCAACGCCGACGATGTGGCCAAGGAAGTAGCGATCTTTCGGGCTCACAAGGCCGCGCCAATCGTGATCGCAACCGAAGGAGAAAACCGCTTCACTGACGCCCTCGACGTGATTGCCGTGCCCGATGTTGACCGGCGTCTGGCCTTCGTGCTTTCCACCGTTGTGGGTCATCTCTTTGGCTATGAGGCCGCCTTAGCAATTGATGCCTCGGCTCTTCCTCTTCGTCAAGCGCGGGCGGTGATCGAGAGTTTCCTTGGCGCAACAGGAGACTGGTTCGTTGATTTCGGAGAACAGCTTCGCCCCCTGGCTAGCCAGTACTTTGATGGGCTTCGAATCGGCTACTACAACGGTCATCTTGAGGCTGGGACCGCGGCGAGGCTCGGCTCTCTATTCCGCTTCGCAACCGGTTCGACCCGGCTGGAGTCCTTTCAGGTGGAGTACGGCAAGGTTGGTACGCCGGGCGTGGTAGCCGAAGATCTCGCCAGCGTCCTCACCTCGGCTATTGAGGAATTGACTCGCCCAGTAGATGCCATCAAGCATCAGGCCAAGACGGTGACTGTGGGCATCTCTCGGGCCGATGAGAGCCTGCTGCAGTCCGACCTCATTCGGTCGGTACTGGAGTCGGGTTGTCCGCGTGATCGAATGAGTTATCGGACCCTTCGAGCCATTGCTGCCCTGGCTCCCTCGGTTGCGAGTGTGATCGGGTTCACTCGTTATGCCATCGAGGGTTCCCTGGATGGAGCGGCCAGGATCAGCGTTGTTGATCGTGGTGGCATGGCCACCGGCTTGGTCTCGAGGACCGATCGAGATCCCACGCTGCGAGGCAACAAGCATCGGGTCGCCGTGGAACGAGACGTCCTGGTTACGGTTGGGTCGGATGGTCGGACGGTACTAATGGTTCCGGAGGTGAAGGATGGACAAACCACCGGAGTGACCCTTTGCCACCTGACGTTAAATGAGAATCTTGGGGCCAACACCGCCCGATCTGTACTGCAGGGATACCGTAATCGTTACCGTCAATTGGTCGATGTCGTTACCGAGACCGAGCCCTCTTTCCGGGAGGACTTGCTGGCAGACGTTCCGACGGTCGAGCTTCTTACCGCACCAATCTCCGAGGTCGCCGAACGCTGGACTCGTGGTGGTTGAGGCTGATCTACCGGATGAGGGTGGCCCAGCGCTGGTAACTCCGCTGGACCGATCAATTGACCAGCTTTGGGAAACCATGTCTGATCGCAGCGGCCTCATGGGTGAGCTTGCGGCCGATGCCGTTCTGGTCCGGGCCGATGCCGGTGAACTGGCTTTCTGTTTCCCGCGCCTGGCCGAACTCATGGTTCGCAATGAGTTGGGGCCCGAGCCCGCCTTTGGAATCGCTGATCGATTGGTGGCTGAAGGTTGGCAGTCATGGGAACAAGCCCACCGAGAAGCCATCGAAGAGTTCTTCGACACGTGGTGGCTTTTGACGCGGGTACTGGACGATGGACCGTTGCCTGCTCACGAGGTACTAGGGGTGCTGGTGCACCTTGGGTTGCCTCTGGTTCGTTGGCTTGGCCCATGGCTTGAAGATCTGGATGGCCCACCGGCCAGGCACTTTGCTGACATGGTCATGAGCCAGCTGCATTCCCCCGCGTGGGAAGCCGCTCCAGATGAGCGAGGTCAAGTCCTGGCATGGGCTGCCTCGGAGCCATGTGTGTTTGGGATCGCCCTTGTTGGTGGTATCCATCTGAGCGAGGGGCAGCTGTCGGAGGTCTTGGACCGCTTGGTCTAGGAGAGGGTGGGTCATGGGGCGTTCCTGGTTGGAGATTGACGAGGCAGCGATCACCCGAAATACCGCGACAATGTTGCGTGCGGCTAGCGGGGCAAGGCTTTGTGCGGTCGTGAAGGCTGATGGGTACGGGCACGGTTCGGTTCCAGCCGCCCGGGCTGCGGCCGCCGGAGGTGCGACCGCCCTCGCGGTAGCCAGGGTGGAGGAGGGTCTCCAGCTTCGTCACGAACAAGTTGATCTGCCAATCTGGGTCTTGTCGGAGCCCGAGCCAGGGGAGATGGCTGCGGCTGTCGCCTTCAACCTCGAGCCAACGGTTTACACCTCGGAGGGGATCAGCGCCGTCGCCAGAGCCGCCCGGTCGCAGGCCGCCCGGCTGCCGGTTCATTTGAGCATTGATACGGGCATGCATCGGGTGGGGGTACGGGCCACCGATGCGGTCAGCCTCGCGACCCAGATCGCCAATGAGGAGTATCTGGAGCTTCGATCTGTCTGGACTCATTGTGCATCCTCGGACGAGCCAGACAATCCCCTTACCAACCAGCAGATGGATCGACTGGATCTCGTGCTTGGGGATCTGGCACAAGCCAACCTTGGCCCGCCGCTCGTTCACGCTGCGAACTCGGGAGGAACGCTGGCCTTCGGTCGCACCCACCGCGACATTGTTCGCTGCGGTATCTCGCTGTATGGGCTCAGCCCCAGCCCAGCCCTGGCCGACCGGGTCCGGTTGGAGCCCGCAATGCGCTGGCTTGTTAAGGTCGGTTTTGTAAAAGGCCTACGGGCCGGGGATCGGGTGAGCTATGGGCAGAGCGGCGTTGTGGGCCAGGACACTCGGGTTGCCACCCTTCCCGTTGGCTACGCGGATGGCTATAGGCGTTCCACTTGGCAAGGACCGGGCATGGTACTGATCGGCGGCAAGCCCCGCCCGATTGTCGGTGTTGTAACCATGGATCAGATGGTGGTCGACGTTGGCGATGACCCGGTCGGGCCTGGGGACGAAGTGGTCCTGCTTGGTCGCCAGGGTGACGCGGTGATAACCGCTGAGGATCTAGCTCAGTGGCAGGGAACCATCAACTATGAGGTGGTGTGCAGCCCGACTAGTCGAGTTCCAAAAACGTACCCGACTGGCGCTTGAGGCTCCGGCCTAGGCCTGGCCGGTGACGGCTAGGGCTTGCGGCTCATGGCGATCTTGCGAACGACCATCGACGGAAGAAGTTTGGAGCCACTAGCCAGAACCTTGTTGAGGTTGCCGGTGATGGCTTTCGCTTGCTTGTTTGACAGCGCTTCCAGTGCCTCACGGGCAACGTCGGAGGCGGACTGCCACGCGAAATCTGGGTAGTCCGAGGTGTCGAGATTGGCCCGCTCATGAAACTCGGTATGGGTGAGGCCGGGACAAACGGCGGTGGCAGTCACGCCAAAATCACGGAGTTCTTCGTGGAGGGCCTCGCTGAAACTGGTGACGAATGACTTGGTCGCAGCATAGGTGGCTGACTTTGGGCTAACCATGTAGCCAGCAATGGATGAAATATTGAGGATGCCACCTCGTCCGCGGGGAACCATTGTCTTGGCGGCGGCATGGCTCAGGCGGTGCAGCGCGGTGATGTTGACGTCAACCGTTGCCGATTGGCCAGCCAGGTCGAGTTCATGAAAGTAGCCGCTAAAGCCAAAGCCGGCGTTGTTGACCACGAGGTCGATTGGTCGGTCTTCGGCTTGGATGCGTTGGGCAACCCGATCGACCTGAAGCCGGTCGCCGAGGTCGGCGGGAAAAACCTCGACGTTTACCTGGTGCTCAGTGCTGAGTTCGTCCGCCAGTTCATAGAGCCGTTCCTGATTGCGGGCCACCACGACCAGGTCGCTGCCTTGGGCCGCCAGTTGACGCGCCAACTCTTGCCCAATTCCACTGGAGGCTCCGGTGATGAGTGCTCTGTTCCAGGTTCCAATCATGGCGTTAGGTTAGTGGCTTGGCGACCAGGGGGCAGACACATTGCCACCGCAAAGCACTATTCCGACGTGCTCATTAGTGGTTGGCTGGTAGTGGCCAGAGAGCAGAGCGGCCAGGGGAGTAGCCGCCGCTGGCTCCACCAGGAGTCGAAACCGATCCCAGAGTAGATGCTGAGCTCGAGAGAGTTCGCCATCGGTGATCACGCAACTCGGTGCGTCATGCGCCTTTAGTGTCGCCCAGGTGTTGGATCCAAGTTTGGTTGCCCCCAGAGCGTCGGCTCCCAGGCCTGAAACTTTCACCTCCACCGGACGCCCGGCAATCCGGGCCGCGGCGTAAGTCGCCGTCCCCTCGGTTTCACAAACTACGACTCTGGTGTTGGCACCGATGGCAGCGGCAATCCCCCCGGATAGACCCCCACCCCCACAGGCAACAAGAATGGTGTCCATTTTTTGATTGAGGGCACTGAGCTGCGACTCGAACTCGAGTCCGGTTGTGCCTGCCCCGGCCATCACCACTGGATCGTTGTAGGCGTGAACTGCGGTGGCCCCAGACTCGGATTGAAACTTCTCGCTGGCCTTGAGTGCATCGGCGAACACGTCGCCAACCTGGTGTACTGAGGCCCCATAGGATATCAAGCGCGCCAGCTTGGCTTCCGCGGCGATGGTCGGAACAAAGATGGTTGCATCCACGCCCTGGGCCCGGGCGGCCCAGGCCACAGCTGCGCCGTGGTTGCCTCCGGACGCGGCCACGACCCCAGCTGAACCAATGGCTTGGGTCAGCATGAAGTTGGCCGCCCCCCGAGCCTTGAAGGTTCCGCTGTGTTGAAGTTGCTCCAGCTTGATAGTGACCGCGCCGGGCGAACCCGCTTTAGGCCCTAGTTCGGCCGGATCAATGGCCCAGATTGGGGTGGCGCGGACCCGGCCGACCAATCGTTTGGCTGCGGCCACAACCTCTTGG
This sequence comes from Actinomycetes bacterium, assembly GCA_024276425.1. Lineage (GTDB taxonomy): Bacteria > Actinomycetota > Acidimicrobiia > Acidimicrobiales > SZUA-35 > JAJRQY01. Next base: position 26,651 of record JAJRXF010000063.1, read on the forward strand.
CTGGTCGGGGGACTTGCGGCGGAGGGGGTAGTGGTCATGGCTCCACGCTAGCGAAGGGTTCCGTCTCCAAGCCCCTAGCCTTTGGTGTGATGAACGACCCCCGATCAGCGGTCAAGCGACGTTGTACTCACACGACCGGACCAACGGAGACTCGGGCCTTGGCCCGGGCTTTTGCTGGCTGCGTCCGCGACGGCGACCTGATCGTGCTCAGCGGGGATCTTGGGGCAGGAAAGACCTGCTTTAGTCAGGGGTTTGGTGCTGGGCTCGGGGTGAAGGAACGTATAACCAGTCCAACCTTCACCCTTCACAATCAATACCGGGGTCGGCTGATTCTGAATCACCTTGATGTCTATCGCCTGGACGATTTGGAAGAGACCCTCGACCTGGACCTGCCAGAAATGTTGGAGACCGGGGTAACCATTATCGAATGGGGGGAGCAGATCGATCCCACCCTTCCCAGTGACCATCTCACCATCCGGATCCTGCATGGCTCTTCCACTGCGTTGGGTGAGGATGACCCTCAAGGCCCTGTCGACGACGACCTGCGTTCCATCGTGTTTGAGTTCAACGGTCCGATCTGGCTTGCCCGATTGGGTCAACTTGAGGCAGTGATACAGCCGTGGGAGGTGCCATGTTGACCCTGGCCGTCACCTCTTCCACCGGGGTGGTCGGTGTTGCCATCACTCGTGATCGTGAGGTCTTGTCGGAGTGTCACGTTGTGACCGATCGTCGGCATGCTGAGGAACTCACACCGATGATCCGCGAGGCACTGGGTTTCGCTGGCGTCGGTCTTGACGAAATTGATCGCTTCGCTGTTGATGTCGGCCCTGGCCGCTTTACCGGTCTGCGGGTTGGCCTGGCCACCGTTCGCACCCTGGCCTTCGCCAAGCACAAGCCAGTGGTTGGAGTGTCAAGTTTGGAGGTACTAGCCGCGACGGTACTCGACCCATCAGCGAAGGGCTCTTTGTTGAGCCCTGCGGCCACCAAGTCGGAGGGTTGTGTTGTTGCGGTGATCGATGCTCGCCGAAGTGAGGTGTTCCAACAGCGTTTCGGTCCAGACGGACCCTTTGGCGAGCCGAGCTTTGGTTCTCCCCAAAACATGGCCAGGTTGGTTCTGCCGGGCGACGTGATCCTCGGCGATGGGGCCGATCGATACGCCGAAATCTATGGAGCCTGCGACGGCGCCACCCATCGAATTGGAATCGAACCCCTGGCCGCAAACGTTGCCAGGCTCAGCGTTGGTAGACCAGCCCAGGAGGGTCCTCAGGTCGTTCCCGTGTACCTCCGAGACCCCGACGTCAAGGTCAACATCAAAACCAGGCACAACACGTGATGAGGCGACACTTCGACGTCGCCTATCGATCCCTGGCAACCAGTGACATTGAGTCGGTGGCAGCCCTGGAAGCCAAGCTGTCTCCCGAGCCTTGGTCGGCCGATCTGTTTGCCGGTGAACTTGAGGTTCATGCGGCCGCTCGAAACTGGATTGTCGCCCACGCGCTCGGGGGAAGTCGCAACACCGACAATGATGAGAATTCATCGCTGGTCGGGTTCGCTGGCATGATGTTTGTGGAATCCGCAGGTCATCTTATGAACATTGCTGTCGATCCGGACTTTCAGGGACGGGGAGTTGCAACCGAGCTACTTCGGCGGCTGACTCTGGACGCCGTTGCGCGCGGAGTAACCGACCTCACCCTTGAGGTTCGGTCGACGAACACGCCGGCCCTTGCCCTGTATCGGCGGTTTGGCTTTGGCCCTGTTGGTGTACGAAAGGGGTACTACGTTGACGGCGAGGATGCCCTCATCATGTGGGCCCACGATGTGAACCGCGATCAGTACTTGTCCCTACTTGGGTCCAGCGATGGGCTAAGAAACGACGGGGTAGTTCCGTGACCGTTGTGCTAGCCATCGAGACCAGTTGTGATGAGACCGCAGTGGCTATTGTTCGAGATGGTATTGAGGTTCTGGCCAACGTCGTCTCCAGTCAGGTAGAGATCCACGCTCCTTTTGGTGGGGTCGTGCCCGAAGTGGCGAGTCGGGCCCACCTGGAGATGCTCGAGCCGGTTCTGGCCAGGGCACTGACCGATGCGTCGATGACGGGGGCTGACGTTGACGTTGTGGCTGCCACCCATGGCCCGGGGCTAATCGGGGCGCTACTCATCGGGGTTAGCGAGGCTAAGGCCTTGGCCCTGGCCTGGAATGTGCCCTATGTCGGTGTCAACCATATGGAGGGGCATCTGTTCGCGACCTTCCTGGAGCGACCCGATCTTGAGCCTCCCCTTGTCGTGTTGCTAGTCTCGGGCGGTCATACCCTCATCATCCACCTTGAGGCCCTGGGACAGTATCGGATCTTGGGTTCAACCATCGACGATGCCGCCGGTGAGGCTTTTGACAAGGTCGCCCGCTACCTGGGCCTTGGATACCCGGGCGGTCCCAGGATCGACCAGTTGGCCAAGGAAGGAGACCGCGATGCCATTGTGTTCCCGCGGGGCATGCTGAATGAGGGGCTGGACTTCTCCTTTAGTGGTATGAAGACGTCGGTGATCAACTATGTGCGCAAGCATCGTGATGCCAACAACGCCGATCTGGCCGCCGGATTCCAAGAGGCTGTCGTAGATGTGCTGGTATCCAAGGCGATGCGGGCGGCCGAGCAGACCCAGGCCAAGGGTGTTTGCTTGGGGGGAGGGGTGGCGGCCAACTCTCGTCTGCGTGAACGCTTCGTCCAAGAAGCCGAAGTCCGAGGTCTGCAATGTCTGATTCCTGATCGTTCGTTTTGTACCGACAACGCTGCCATGATTGCGGCGGCCGCTCACTGGCGTTTGGGTGAGGATGGACCCACTGGTTTGGATAGTGGGGCATATCCGGGGCTGGGGTTGCCGGTCATGGAACGGTGGGCAAGACCCAGCGACTAGGGCGGACCTAACTTGCCGGGGCTGGTTCCGTTCGGACTGATCTGACTGGGGGGAGGCCTCGGGTTGTGGCCACGTCGTCATCGCGTACAAACCAACTGACAACTACCGCTGGCACCATCAGCAATGCACAAGCGAAGAACCCCCATTGATAGGCGCCAAGCCGGTCCGCCGCAGGGGCAAGGTCCCCACCCACCGACGAGAGTCGGGCGGCAATCACCGTGGCCGATAAGGCAACGCCGGAGGTGAGGGCAATCTGTCGTTGAGTATTGAAAACAGAGGTTGCTCGGCCAGTATCGGCCAAGGATGTGGTGGCGTAGACGGCGGTCTGGATTGAGATAAAGACCACCCCAATTGATGCTCCGCGAGCGAAGGACAGTGATCCGATCAGAAACAAGGGTGTGTCGAGTCCGATCAAACCGAATGCTGCGGTAACTGAGGCAGTAGCCAAGGAGCCAAGCATCATCAAGCGTCGCGGCCCGATCGACCGGTACAACCGCTTACCCGCCAGATTAGAAACCAGGAATACACCTATCGCCTGTGGTGCCTGAACCAGCCCGCTCTGGGTGGCAGAAAAGCCCCGAAGCGTCTGCATATACAAAGGGAGAACGAAGATCCATCCGAAGAACCCGGAGTAGATCAGAGGGGCAACCAGGTTGAGGATGCGGAAATGTCGATCCCGGAGCAACCGTAGTTTCAGCATTGGCTGGTTGACCTTCAACTCGACGACAACCAGGGCAATTAACGCCACCAGGCCTAAGGCTCCGAAGCCAGTTGTGCTGGCAGCCAACCAACCCTTGTCGGGGCCGATTGACATGGCGTAGATCATTAAGCTGACCCCACTGGCCGACAAGATGAAACCGGCAAGATCAAATTGGCCGGGAGATGGCTGGGTCTCTTCGCTGATCCAACGCCACAGTAGTGTGATCGCCGCTAGTCCGATTGGGACGTTGATGAAAAAAATCCAACGCCAAGACACATTGTCCACCAGCACGCCGCCGAGAACCGGCCCGATCGCAGGCGCGATCACGGCAACACTGAGCACACCGATGGCGGCTTTGGCGCGCTCAGACATCGGGTAGGCCCGAAACAGCATCGCACTACCGATTGGTGTGATCAGCCCGCCCCCAATGCCTTGCAGGACGCGCAAAGCGACGAGTTGATTGAGTGATTGGGCCAGACCACACAAGATTGATGCAAGAAGAAACAGGACCAACGCACTGCCAAAGATTCGACGAGTACCGAAGCGATCACCCAGCCACCCAGCAACCGGAATGATGGAAGCGAGGCTGAGGAGGTAAGCCACAGCCACCCATTCGATACTGGTTGAGGGAACCCCAAATTCTCGAGCCAAGGTCGGCAACGCGACGTTGATCATCGTGCCGTCCATGATGGTCATGACCAGAGCGAGTATGTACACCACGAATACCCGTGTCCTGTACAGCATCAGTTTGTTAAGACATCAACCAGCACAGATAGATCGGGAAGGCGCGCGTGATCGTAGGAGACGTGCTGGTCGAAGGGGTCGAGTTGCACGACCTGCATACCCGCGTTGGTGGCCCCGGCTACATCGGCGTGCACGGTGTCACCCACGTAGAGGGCATTGGCCGGTTCGACCTCGAGGGCATAGAGCGCTGGGGCCATGATCATGGGGTCGGGTTTAGCTACTCCGACCAATGAGCTGTCGATGATGGCGGCCACTTCGGGCAAGGGCCCGCCGGGGAGTACCTGGCAAACCCCGTAGTCTCGCATTTGCTCGGGGGCGGTTCCGTTGTTGTTTGAGACAATAGCCAAGGGAATACCAGCCTCCGCCAATCGGTGGAAGGCCGCGATGTTCTGCTCATGCGCCCAACTCCAACTGGTACGGATACCCCGCTCGACGGCTTCGATAGGCACACTAAGCGACGCGGCGTAGGCCTCGTCATACACGGCCCAGAAGTCTTGGTGGTGCTCGCGGGCGCTGGAAGCGAGGGTGGACAGGGCAAAGCAACCAGCATGGTGAGCCCGCCGGAATGACAACAACTCATCAGGGGATGGATCGGAGGTTCGACCGAGTTCGGATCGAACCTGTTCATAGTGAGGGTAAAGGAACACCCCGCCAATATCGAAGATGACGGCGGCCACAGACTCGGGTTGAAAGGTCACGGGCATAGTTTGCCCGGCTTTGTGCTTGAGGACGTGGTCAATTTCAACGCGATAGAGAAATCAAAGGATGACCCCAATTTTGGGGTTGGCGACGACCGGTCATCGGCCTAGCATTAGCACTCGTCATATGAGAGTGCTAACGCCATGGAGGCGACCTGCATGAATTTGCAACCACTTGAGGACCGGATCATCGTTCGGCCCGCCGCCGCTGAGGCCACCACGGCCAGCGGACTTGTTATTCCAGATACCGCCAAAGAGAAGCCTCAGCAGGGCGAAGTCCTTGCTGTAGGCGTCGGCCGTCGCTCTGATAGCGGAGACCTCATCCCAATGGATGTGGGCTCCGGAGATACGGTCGTTTACTCAAAGTACGGCGGAACCGAAATCACCATCGAGGGCGAAGACCTCCTGATTCTCAACGCTCGCGACGTGCTCGCGATCGTGAAGTGAGCTGATTGACAATGGCAAAAGTAATTAAGTTTGATGATGAGGCGCGTCGCGCCCTCGAGGCTGGTGTTAACCAGTTGGCCGACGCGGTCAAGGTGACCCTTGGTCCAAAGGGACGTAACGTCGTTCTCGACAAGAAGTTCGGTGCTCCCACTATCACCAACGACGGTGTTTCCATCGCTCGTGAGATCGAACTGGAGGATGCCTTTGAGAACATGGGTGCCCAGTTGGTCAAGGAAGTAGCGACGAAGACCAACGATGTCGCTGGCGACGGAACTACCACCGCCACCGTGCTCGCTCAGGCTCTAATCAAGGAAGGCCTTCGTAACGTCGCCGCTGGTGCCAACCCGATGAGCCTGAAGAAGGGCATCGAGGCCGCCGTTGAGGCAGCCGTGGGAGCCATCCACAAGAATTCCAAGATGATCGAGGATAAGGAGCAGATTGCTCAAGTTGCCTCGATCTCGGCCGCAGATGGCGCCGTTGGCGACGTGCTGGCCAATGCCATTGACAAGGTCGGCAAGGATGGTGTTGTCACCATTGAAGAGTCCAACCTGTTTGGCATCGAGCTTGATTTCACTGAAGGCATGCAGTTCGACAAGGGCTATATCAGCCCCTATTTCGTCACTGACGCCGAGCGGCAAGAGGCCATCCTGGAAGATCCTTACATCCTGTTCAACCAGGGCAAGATCTCCTCAGTCCAGGACATGCTTCCTGTCCTTGAGAAGGTCATGCAGAGCGGTAAGTCGCTGCTCATTATTGCCGAAGACATCGAGGGTGAGGCTCTGGCCACCCTGGTGGTCAACAAGATTCGTGGCACCTTCGCTTCTGTTTCGGTCAAGGCCCCTGGTTTTGGCGAGCGTCGCAAGGCAATGCTGCAAGACATGGCCATCCTCACTGGCGGACAGGTCATCGCCGAAGAGGTCGGACTCAAGCTTGATGGGGTCACCCTCGACATGCTCGGTACGGCCCGCAAGGTAATCATTACCAAGGACAACACCACCATCATTGAAGGCGCGGGCGATTCTGACGAAGTTGATGGCCGTGTGAGTCAGATCAAGGCCGAGATCGAGAATACCGATTCGGACTGGGACCGCGAGAAGCTGCAGGAACGCCTGGCCAAGCTGGCCGGTGGAGTTGCGGTTGTCAAGGTTGGCGCTGCCACCGAGGTTGAACTCAAGGAGAAAAAGCACCGCATCGAAGACGCACTGTCTGCGACGCGCGCTGCTCTTGAAGAGGGTGTTGTTGCCGGAGGCGGCACCGCTCTTGTCCGGGCAATCCCAGCGGTCGAGAAGGTCATCGAGGGCCTTGACGGCGATGAGGCCACTGGTGCTCGTTCAGTCCGTCGTGCTCTCGAAGCCCCCGCCCGTCTTATTGCTGACAATGCTGGTCTTGAGGGTGCGATCTGGGTCCAGCGGGTGCAGGAGTCCAAGGGTAACAAGGGTCTCAATGCCGCCAGCGGCGAACTGGTTGACCTGATGAAGGCTGGTATTACCGACCCAGCCAAGGTAACCCGGGCTGCGCTGCAGAACGCTGCATCCATCGCTGCTCTGGTTCTGACCACCGAGGCGCTCGTGGCCGATAAACCCGAAGAAGCAGCGGCTGCCCCAGCCATGCCTGACATGGGTGGCATGGGTGGCATGATGTAATTTCCCCTTCTTCCCCCTTGGGGGAACGAGGAACTTGTTGGAAGAGGCCAGCCCACAGGCTGGCCTCTTCTTGTTTTGCCTTTTCGCACGAGCGGACGTTGCCTGAGGGGCTCGGGAGCATCTTCTGTCATTATGTAACCCTAGCTGGGCCGTCCGGTCCGGTTGAAGCCCGAAGCGGGGAGCACGATGCCGAACCCAGAGATCGCTGATTTGTTGCCCGGTCTTGCTGCCCTTCGGGGCCGAAATCTTGGCGTTAGTGGGTGGAAGCGGATCGATCAAGCGGACATTGATGAGTTTTCAGCCCTAACCGGAGATGCCGGACCAATTCACAACAATCCGACCGAAGCGGCGAGAATCGCCCCTTATGGCGGCACCATTGTGCAGGGGTTCATGATGCTGTCATGCCTCACCGGATTCGCCAAGAACCTACGATTGCCCCAAGATGGAATCGCGTTCCGACTGAACTACGGGTTTGATCGGGTGAGGATTATTGCTCCGGTTCCGGTCGGAAGTCGGATCCGCGGCTCCTTCCGACTCAAGGATCTGGTGGCCAAGGGCACCGGGGCGGCCCTGATGACCATCGAAGCGACGGTGGAAGTAGAGGGTGGCGACAAGCCTGCTCTGGTTGCTGACTGGCTGGCCTACCTGCAGCTTGAGGGAGGGACAAAGTGAACAGGAACAAGACTCAGGAGTTCGCAGCCCCTCTACCGGTCCTGGGGTTGATTACCGATCACTTGGAACGTCAGGCCAAGTCTCGGGGAGGCCAAGACTTTCTGGTTCTGGGCGACATGCGGTTGACTTACTCCCAGACCCGAGATCTAGTTGACCGGGTAGCCCAAGCGTTGCTGGCGTCTGGGATTAGCCGGGGGGACCGGGTGGCCCTGCTTAGTGGCCCTCGACCCGAGTTCTTTGTTCACTTCCTTGCCACCACCAGCATTGGGGCCATTTGGCTGGGTCTTAACCCGAAGTACACCGATGGTGAGCTCGATCACGTGGTCGGCGATGCCGAACCGACAATGCTTTTTGGTTTCGCCGATGTGATGGGAGAGGGTCAGACCCACAAACTCGGTGGCCTGATGGCCAGGCATCCTTCGCTCCGCCAACTGGTGGTCATGGACGAGGTGGCACCGGCGAAGGGAACGAGTTGGCAGGACTTCCTTGGGCGGGCTGATGCGGTCACCTTGGAGGATCTGAGTGCCCGCCGAGCTGAGGTTGAGCCTATGGACGGTGCCTACCTGGTCTACACCTCTGGCAGCACCGGTCGGCCCAAGGGGGCGTTGCTCACCCACCGTGGCTCGAACTTGTGCAACGTGATCGCGGTGCACAGAAAAGGCCTCAGCGACCGCAGGCTAATTTGCAACTTCCCCATCAACCACATTGGCGCCATTGGAGACATTTGTGGCCGAACCATGACGGGAGGTGGAACCATTTTCTTCCAGGAGAAGTTTTCGCCCCAGGACATGATGAGTCTGATCGACCAAGAGCAGCTCAACACGATGGTTGGAGTACCAACCATGTTGCAGATGTGCGTTGGCCACCCCGATTTCGACACCTTCGATCTGACCTCGGTCGACCTGATTGGCTGGGGTGGGGCGGCCATGCCTATCGATGTCCTCCAAACCCTCATGAGAAAGACAGGGTGTGAACGTTGCACCATGGGCTATGGCATGACCGAGACCACGGGTGGGGTGACCTACAGCGGCCTTACCGATTCGTTGGAGTTGTTATCCACCACCGTTGGTACCCCGGATGATCGGCAGCCCCTAAGGCTCTGGCATGCCAATGGCCGCGAGGCCGGGGTTAGTGAATCCGGTGAGCCCGAAGCGGGTGAAATTCAGGTCAAGGGCGACTACCTCCTGGCTCAATACTGGCGGTTGCCCGAAGCCACCGCCGAGGCCTTCACCGATGATGGTTGGTTTCACACGGGAGATCTGGCCATTCGCCGTCCTGATGGTCACATCCAGATCGTTGGGCGAATGAGTGAGATGTTTAAGAGTGGTGGTTACAACGTGTATCCTCGGGAGGTTGAACTGGCGCTAGAGGATCACCCGGCGGTCGCTATGGCTGCGGTTGTCAGCCTGCCCGATCCAACCTTCCAGGAGATTGGCATCGCCTATGTCATGCTCGGCTCCGGAGCGGAAAAAATGGAGGGAAAGGTAAGCGCTGAACGTTTGCGGGCTTACTCTCGGGAACGGTTGGCAAACTACAAGGTCCCCAAGCAGATCGTGATCCTTGACCAGCTTCCGATGCTGCCCATTGGCAAGGTGGACAAGAAGGCGCTCAAGGCCCGGGGCCGTCCCTGACGGGGTCCTTCTTCGATGATCACCCGCCGCTGGCTCTTAGCGCGGCGTACAAGGGCTCTTAGCTTGGCCTTGATCTCACCGTTCTAGAGCCGTGGGGTTTTGCCCGCCATGCCTTCCTGGTTGGTGCCACCTTTGGGCCTGGCGGCTGGCAGAATCGAAACGTCGGAGAGGTCAGGTGTGAGGCCTGTCGACTACCACCATGACCTGATCCAGGGGTTTGCGAGCAAGAGTCGGCACCTTGACTCCCGGCAATGGGAACCCAATCGGAAACAGGATAAAGGGGCGTTCGTTGTTTGGACGACCAAGGACCCGGGAGAGAAAGTTCATTGGACTAGGGGTATGGGTCAGCGTTGCTAGGCCCATGTTGTGTAGGGCGGTAATGAACATGCCAGCGGCGATACCAGTCGACTCCTTGACGTAGTAGTTTGTTCGCTTCTGGCCATCGGCTCGCAGCTCGAAGCGCTCCTCGAAGAGCACGACAATCCAAGGAGCGATCTCCAAGAATTCCTTGTGATGGTCGGTCCCCAGAGGAGCCAAGGCCTCCTGCCACTCCTCATTCATTCGATTGTCCAGATAGTTAGTGCGCTCCTCCTCCTCGGCTGCTTGGCGGATGGCCCGCTTTACCTCCGGGTTCTGAGTGGCGACAAATTTCCAAGGCTGCTTGTGTGCCCCTGATGGTGCGGTGGAAGCGGTGGCGATAGCCAACTCGATCAACCCAATCGGCACCGGGTCGGAGGCAAACATTCGTGGGCTACGCCGAGCATCCATCTGGGCGTAAAACGAGGTAGCCCGCTCCAACATTTCTTGGGGGTCGAGCCGGTCGAATTCCAGCGGATGGAACGGGTACTCGGCTTCGAGTTCGGGTGGTGGATAGGGGTGCTGATAGTGGTCACTCAACGTCTTTCATCTCCCTCGGTTTCACCTGGGCGATCTGATCCTGGTATTTTTCGTCCTGCTGCTGGCACGATGGCCGCGGTCGAACGTGGCCCAATCCAGAGCCTAGACGCATGCCGACCGGAGAGAAGACAAATCATGACCACGAGATATGACCAGTTCGAGCGGCTTGAGTTTGCATACACCGACGACGGCATCATGCGAGTCATCATGAACAGCCCGGGGCGACTCAACGCCGCCGACGCTGATATGCACCGAGAACTGGCCGACATCTGGCCGGTTCTGGACGCCGACCCCGACGTAAGTTGCATCATAATTATGGGTGCGGGAAACGCGTTCTCCGCCGGGGGCGACCTGGACATGGTGAAGGAAATGACCGAGAGTTTCGAGGTGAGGGCCCAGGTGTGGCGTGAGGCCAGAGACCTGGTTTACAACATCATTAACTGCACCACTCCGGTGGTTTCGGCCATGCGCGGACCAGCGGTTGGTGCCGGACTCGTTGCTGGTCTGTTGGCCGACATTTCCATTGCCTCCAAGACAGCCAAGATTATCGATGGTCACACCCGGCTTGGGGTAGCCGCTGGCGATCATGCCGCCATTATCTGGCCGCTCCTTATTGGTATCGCCAAGGCCAAATACTACCTGATGTTGTGTGAACCAATTAGTGGGGAGGAGGCCGAAAGGATTGGTCTCGTTTCCCTTTGTGTGGAAGACGACGAGCTCGATGCCAAGGCCGAAGCTGTCGCCTCGAAGTTGTGCACCTCATCGCATACGGCCGTTCGTTGGACCAAATATTCACTCAACAACTGGCTCCGTCAGGCTGGTCCGGCTTTCGATGCGTCACTGGCCTTGGAGTTCATGGGATTTGCTGGCCCCGACGTTAAAGAGGGAATCTCCTCCATACGGGAGAAGCGAGCCCCAAAGTTCGCGCCTAAGTCCCCGTTCTAGGTCTCCTGCTCGCGTACTGTTGAGCAATGGTGGCCGACGACGGCGAACTTGGTGAGTCAGACAATCCAAGGCTTAGGGCAGAGATGGCCAAGCTAGAGGCCCGGGTGGTGGAGCTGGAGCGTGAAACTTGGGCACTGCGGTCCTTGCTCAGTGCTTCTATCAATTCCTCTTCCACTGCCTCTTCCACTGCCTCTGCCTCTGCCACAGCACCTGGTCCCGTGGTCCCAGCCCCACCCCAGCGACCTAGTGCGCGTCCGGCTCCTCCTCAAACTGCCGCGAGCCCCGATCAACGGGTCTGGCCACGGTCTCCTCCAGTCGGATCCCAGCCCCCGCCACCTCGGTTCGGAGAAGTTGCCCAACCTGGTCCCCAACCCGATGGCTCATGGCCAAAACAACCAGCCCCGACGTTCGTCCTCAGCACCGAGGTCGCGATCAAGTGGGCTGGTCTTGCCTTGTTGTTCCTGGCCGGATTGTTCTTAGTGAGCACGGCAATTAGCCGAGGCTGGATTGGTCCCAAGCTTCAACTCACCGGAGCGGTTCTTGGGGGCCTCGTTCTGATTGGAGCGGGCCTTTGGTTGAGAGATCGAAAGGGCTGGACCGAACCGCTAATCGGGGTTGGCCTGGCGGTGCTCTTTGTCTCCAGTGGGGCGGCGTGGGAATGGTTAGATTTAGGGTCGGCGCTCGTTTCGGCCACATTGGCCGTTCTTGTTGGAGGCTTGGGTTTGGCTCTGGCCCGGTCTCTGAGCGCAGCGTCACTGGCCATCGTGGCTTTAGTTGGGTTGATCTTTGTGCCTCTTTGGCTGGACCTCCACGAGTCGTTGGATCTGGTCTACTCGATCTACTACCTGCTGGCACTCGTCGGCGTTTACTCCTACTTCTACCTGGCCGAGCAGTGGACGGTTCCATGGGTCTTGGCGGTCGCACTGAGCGCGCTTTTAGTATTCCGCGAAGCGATATCGGATGACCTCAGGATTGGTCGGGCTTTTTCTGATGAGCAGGCTGCATCGGTGGGGGCGGTTTCGCTCGTTGGACTACTTGGGCTTGGTGCCCTGTATTGGTTTAGCCCCATCTTGTCTGGGCGTCACGGTGGGCCACAGGCCCAGCCAGCCTCAGGTCAGCCAGCCTCAGGTCAGCGTGAGGTGCCCCCGGGGGGCGATCTGCTGGCCACAGGTGGTGGCGGCGCTTACCGCGTGGCGTTGCTGACTCCCTTGTGGCTGTGGTTCTGCCTTGACCAGTTTCTCGAAGCTAGTTCGTCCCTGTCGACAACGCTAGGTCTTGGCCTTGTGGCCGCGGTAGCGGCCGTATTGTACGCAACCAGGCAGATGGTGAGTCGGCCCTTCGTCGTGACCCAACTCATGGCTGGCACTATCCTCCTGGCTGCTGTCACCCTTCGTGCCATCGATGGGCCAATGTTGCTCGTGGTCATTGGTATCCAAGCGGCGGTTCTGGTCACCCTGATTCGTCACCTCGATGACACCTGGTTCACGGTTCAGGCCGTCGTGGGTGCAGTACTTGTTCTTGTCGTCGCAATGGGTCGAATGCTCTTAGCTCTGGTTTCTGACGCCCAATGGTCCGACGATCTTGCCAACCTCGTCATTGTTGTTTTGCTGGCAGGTGTGAGCCTGGTTGAGTTGGGTCGTTCTGGATTGTTTGACCGAACAGCGACGGGCGTACCCGACCATAGCGAGGTGCCGGATCCACAGAATCAATCAAGCGGGAAGAGATTGGCGCTTGCTGGGCTCGGGGCCAGCTATGCGGGCCTCTTGTTGTGGGTTGGGTCATTCTTTGGTCACATGGTGCAAGGCCAAGGCCAAGTTTCAGCCCTCTGGAGCATTTTTGCGGCCGCCCTTATTGCCTTCGCCCTCACCCAACATTCGATGCCCGTACTGCGAGTGGGGCTAGCCACCCTCGGCCTCGTGGTGGTGAAGCTATTGACCGTGGACTTGGCCGCGGTTGATACATTCTGGCGGGTCGGGCTGTTCTTCGTGATCGGAGCGGGTCTATTGGGTCTTAGCTATCAGCTACCACGTCTCATGGGTTTGAGTCCGAAGGAGCGATCACAGACGGAGTAGCGTTCCCTGACCAGTCCGACGAACCGTACCTGTGCGTTGCTCCACGACCAGGCCTCCCCCTGAGTTCTGCACGAGGTCGCTGGAACTGGTGAGGCATCCGCCATTTGCTATCGATTGATAGTTGACCTTGACCGCATCCGGCCCCACGACGAACCCGGATCGGGTAACGCCGCTGAACTCGCTCCACTGCACGCCAACACTCGGATCGTCGCAGTGGGCGAAGGCCTCGGTCCACACCATGGGCCGTCCCAGTTCGCTGCCGGGGCACCACAAGTCCCGGATGATGGTCTCGGTTCCGGTCTCTTTTTCGGTGATGCTCCCTCGCCAACCCCGTTCGGGGGAGGGGTAGATGCGGTACCGGTACAATTTGCCCGCTTGCCACGGGTAGTCCCCGGTATTGACATTGTGCAGGGTCGAGGGCATCGTTAGGGTTGAGCCTGGCAACTCCCCCGATCCAGTTGAGTCACTTCCATGGTAGCCACCCCAGTTGGCCGCTCCGCCCGCGGGATAGCTGGGGTGATATTGCAAGCCAAGGTGCCCAGCGCCAATCACCCTGCGCTCCTCAATGAAGTCGGCTTGAAGCGCCCAAAAGAAGAGTCGTTCGATCTCGGGTCGGTGGGTGATCAGGATGGTGGCACCGACCTCAACGATCGGATCATCGCGGGGGATTTGGGGCATCTGCCAGAACAGATGCATAGAGGATGCCCCATTGGATGATTGGGGTGGGCCATTTCGGCCGGGCCCTCCTTGTCTCGTTGCCGCATTGAGGGATTCGGTGGATAGAGGGTCTGATCTCAGACCTATTCGGTTGAACAAGTCTCCTAGTCTCACAGCCGAACCCTACTAGTACCCTTGTGCAAATGGATCGTCCTGCCCCTGACCCCAAAAAACTGCTGGCATTCTGGATGGAATGGGAGGCGGGAGACGCCACTCCCGGCCTTCTCATGAAGAATCTGAAGAATGGCGGCATGCGAGAGATTCTTGAGGACTTGGCCTCGGTCGACAACTAGGCGTGGCTTTGGTCGCACCAGAGTTCCGGGCTCCTCCGGGTCGGGGTGGACCACAGTTCATACCGCGCCCCAAAGGTGCTCGTCTGGGCGAGCCAGCCCCATGGGCCAAAGCAGCGTCACCGCCGAGCATCGAGGCGATTACGGCTGCTGTCACCAATTTCGAGCCGTTCCGTCCGCGTGATGATTCGGTCGATGGCAAACCTCCCTCCGCCGTGCTTGTCCCGATCTTGTCCACCGAAGCCGGGCCAGAGTTGCTGTTTACTCGACGAGCCTGGTCAATGCGAAGCCACGCCGGACAAATTAGTTTTCCGGGCGGTCGTATGGACCTTGAAGATCGAACCTTGTTGGATACCGCGCTTCGCGAAACCGAAGAAGAGATTGGGGTTGCTCGCTCATTGGTCACTGTTGTTGGAGAACTCGATCGACTAACGACCGTCTCGAGTCCGGCCTATATTGCCCCCTATGTCGGCCTCCTCGATGGCCGTCCTCAGGTGAACCTGTCGTTTGAAGAGGTCGACGCTGTAATCCACGTTCCCGTGGCGGAACTCCTTGATCCATCCATCTACCGCCAGGAACTTTGGCCAATCGGCAATGAGGTGGCCCAAATCACATTCTTTGAACTAGAGGGCGACACTCTTTGGGGAGCGACGGCCCGCATGGTCCGTAATCTGTTGGAAACCATCACGCTCGCTGGCCGTTCCTAAGATCAAGCAATGCGAACGCTGTCGATCTCACAAGCCAGGCGAATGGCTCTTGGCGCTCAAGGGTTCGGCGACCCTTTCCCCAAGGGGCCGGTAACCGTTCGCGGTTTCCGCCGCGCCTTGGACCGGATGACCATCCTGCAACTCGATTCGGTTAATGTTGTGTGCCGTTCCCACTTCCTGCCGATGTTTGCTCGATTGGGCCCCTATGACCGAGACAAACTCGATGCGTGGTTGTGGCGGTCGGGGGAGAACCACGAGTATCTGAGCCATGAGGCTTCGATCACCAGGGTGGAACTCCAGCCCTTGTTGCGCGAACGAATGAAACTCCGTCGCTGGAAGATGGGGGACAAACTTGAGCGGGAACAACCGGA
The DNA here is from genome assembly GCA_024276425.1 of Actinomycetes bacterium. Classification (GTDB taxonomy): domain Bacteria; phylum Actinomycetota; class Acidimicrobiia; order Acidimicrobiales; family SZUA-35; genus JAJRQY01. The sequence goes on from JAJRXF010000063.1 coordinate 42,094, forward strand.
CTATGTGGCCTCGGTGCTGGCCCAGGTCGATCGCGAAGGTCCACTGTCGGTCAGTGACCTGGACGACAGCGGAGGGCGGACTGGTCCATGGTGGGGTTTGTCGAAGGGGAAGGTTTGTTTGGAGGCGAGTTATGTTCGCGGTGCCCTGGCCATCCATCACCGGACGAAGACATTTCTTACGAAGTACGACCGGATTGAGCGAGTCGTGCCACCCGAGATCCTAAGTCTCCCCGATCTGGAGGTGTCCGATGCCAACAAGCAGATGCTTTTGTTGGGGGCCGAGAGTTTGGGGGTTGGGACCGATCGGGATATTGCTGACTACTTCCGGCTCAAGATGCCCGTGGCGCGACCCCTCATTGGCGAACTGGTAGAGGATGGTTTGCTTCTGAGGGCGAAGGTGCAGGGGTGGGACGAGCCTGCGTACCTACATCCTCGGGCGTCAGTTCCTCGCTCGATTCGTGCCCGTGCCTTGCTCAGCCCCTTTGATCCGGTGGTCTGGTTCCGCCCCCGGGCCGAACGGTTGTTTGACTTCACCTACCGTATTGAGATCTATGTGCCCGAACCCAAGCGGATCTATGGCTACTACGTACTCCCCTTCTTACTGGGCGAAGAACTTGTTGGTCGGGTTGATGTTAAGGCTGACCGCAAGGCAGGAAAGCTTCTAGCCCGGGGGCTTTTCGGTGAGGATGGAATTGATCAATCCGAGGTCGCGCCAGCCCTAGCCAAGACCTTGGGAGAGATGGCCACATGGTTGGAGTTGGATGGGGTCGAGGTCGGAGACCGGGGAGATTTGGCCGATCCGGTCCGCGCTTGTTTCTGACGTTGCCGAACGTGAAGGCCAACAGGCCCTTCACCCGTACCAATGTCTTGGCGGAGCCTGGCCATTTGGGTGACAACCAGACCTAACCGCCCTCCAGGGGTAGGGTTGCAATATGGCATCACTCTCATTTGACGGAGAAACCCAGGACGAAATCGTCCAGAAGGTTCGCCGTTGGCTGGCTTCAGTCGACGGCGAGGAAGCTGGCGACCTGGGAGTTGTTGATGTCGTCACCCAGTCGGCCGAATTGACGAAGGACACCCTTCGGGTTATTGCTGAGGCCGCTCCGGCTGGGGTTGGTCAAACCGATTTATTCAAGGCGCTCACCACGATGGGCTACAAAGCTACCGATGCCACCAAGGATGCCGCTCTCGCCAGTCTTGACGCCATTGAAGCTGCCACCGGTGGGGGAGTGGTGAAGAATGTCGCCGACATGGGAACAAAAGCGTTCTACGAAATGAACTCTCAGGTAGCCAAGGGTATTTTGAAGTCTCTGATCCGATAGGGGAGGTCCACCCCGGTCGGAATCCAGAACTGTCGGATTCCAGATTTAGAGGCCAAAGGCCCTGCTATGGGTGTGATGGCGGACAGTAGCTTCAAAGGGCATGGGAGTGACGGTCGTCATGCCTTGCTTCAACGAAGCAGGAAAGATCGGGGACGTGCTGGCAGAGATGCCGGGCTCCATCGATGGGTATCGGGTCTCACTGCTAGTTGTTGATGACGGTTCGACCGATGACAGCGTGGCTGAGGTTGGACGAGCCCTTGACCGTCGGCCAAAACCAGATCCTCTCGATGTAAGAATCCTGCCGCAATCGGTCAATCGGGGAAAGGGAGCGGCCCTGATGCGGGCTCTGGACCTTGTCCGTTTCGAGCCCTTCGACGCCCTGGTGTGGATGGACAGCGACGGGCAGCACCTTCCCAGCTACCTTCCGGACTTGGTGCGGCCGATCCTACGTCATCAGGCCGACCTTTGCGTCGGTAGCCGTTACCTTGGTGCATCCAGTTGTGGTTCTGTTCCCCTCAATCGCAGACTGGTTCGGCTCGGATCCATCCGGGCAATCGCCCGGATTACTGGGTTTGTAAGCACCGACCCCTTCTCCGGATTCCGAGCCTTTTCTCGTGCAGGCCTCGGGTCTGTTGAGCTGAGGGGGCGGGGCTATGAGGCCGAGTTGGAGTCATGTTTTTCCATTGGCCGGGCGCAACTGAGGTTTCAGGAGGTCCCGATTCCGCGAATCTACGGGCCCGGAACGTCGAAAATGGGATACCAGCAGGGGGCCCTTCGCGGCCGGCTGAAGGTGCTCGCTGGGTATGCCCGGACCATTTCGGCTGCTCGACGCCAGCGTCCAACACTGACGGTCCTGCCCTTCCGCAGTTCTGTGCACTAGCTGACGGTTCTGCGCACCAGCTAGACACCGTCGGTTGCTAGGAATCTCTGTCCAATCGGCTGATCCAGGCCGGACCTTTCCGCGATGCCAATAGCCTGATCTTTTCCAGCGGAAGGATCGCCGTGCAGGACATCGAGATTGGGATGGGAAAGTCTGGTCGCCGAGGCTTTGGGCTAGATCAGCTTTCGCTGGTGCCAGCGCGCCGCACCCGAGACGCCGACCTGGTTGACCTGTCGTGGCAAATTGACGCGTACCAGTTCGAGCTGCCTCTTTTGTCTGCGCCCATGGACTCGGTCACCAGCCCGAGCACGGCCATCGAAGTTGGTCGGCTGGGAGGCTTGGGTGTACTCAACCTTGAGGGCTTGTGGGCTCGCCATGAGAATCCGCAAGCCGAAGTTGAGGCCATCGCCGAGATGGATGAAGTGACGGCCCGAGCTCATCTTCGTCAACTTTATGACTCTCCGGTAGACCAAGATCTGGTTGTCCAGCGAATCCAAAAACTGCAGGCCGCTGGTTGCTATGCCGCGGGTAAGGTTTCGCCCAAGCGGGTTGTCGCCATGGCTGAGCTGGTGCAGCGGGCCGGGCTTGATCTCCTGGTGATTCAGGGAACGACGATTTCGGCCGAACATGTCTCGGCCTCGCAGGAACCTCTCAACCTCAAACGATTCGTCCGCGAGCTAGAAACACCGGTCGTCCTTGGGGGGTGCGCCAGCTATCGAGGGGCCCTCCATCTGATGCAAACCGGCGCGGCCGGAGTCTTGGTTGGTATTGATGGCGGTCGTTCGGCCACCACGGGCAGTGTCACCGGGGTCGGCACCCCAATGGCTACTGCTATCGCGGATGCTCGGGCGGCCCGCATGCGTCACCTGGATGAAACCGGGGTCTACGTTCAGGTGATCGCCGATGGTGGGATGCGTTCGGGCGGGGATGTTGCCAAGGCCATTGCCTGTGGAGCCGACGCGGTAATGATGGGGACAGCCCTGGCCAACGCCAGTGAGGCCCCCGGCGGCGGTTGGCATTGGGGACAGTCAACCATGCACCCCTCCCTGCCTCAGGGTCAGATGTTGCCTACGGAGACCGTTGGCACACTGGAGGAGATTCTGCTTGGACCGACCAGTTGGTGTGATGGGCGAGCGAACATCTTTGGAGCCCTTCGACAATCCATGGCTTCGCTTGGCTATGAGTCGGTCAAGGAACTGCAAAGGGCAGAGCTTATGGTGGTCTCTTCGTGAGTGCTCCACAAGCGATGTTGAGCAATGTTGGCTCGGTTGCTCAGCCCGATGAGGTTGTCCTCGTCATTGATTTCGGGGCCCAGTACGCCCAGTTGATTGCGAGAAGAGTCCGCGAGCTTCGCGTCTATTCCGAGATTGTGTCCCACCAGGTCACTGTGGAGGAAATCTTGGCCAAACAGCCCAAGGCTCTGATCTTGTCTGGTGGACCAAAAAGCGTGAATGAGGAGGGGGCCCCTTCGCTTGATCCTGCAATCCTCGAGCTGGGCATCCCGATGCTCGGGATCTGTTACGGCGCTCAACTCCTAGCCCAGCAGTTACCCGGTGGCGTCGTCAGCAGGGACGAGTCCGGAGAGTACGGGCGATCCGAAATGTCTCGCATCGCCGACAGTGCTTCCACTCTGCTCCCGGCCGATCTCCCCAATGAGCAGACGGTGTGGATGAGTCATTTTGATGCCATCACCCACGCTCCCAACGGCTTCGTCGCCACGGCAAGCAGCGCTGGTTCGCCGGTAGCCGTTTTCGAGAACTCCAAAACCAAAGTTTTCGGGGTGCAGTACCACCCCGAGGTTGGCCACACTCCTCATGGTCAGGCCTTGCTCAAGCAGTTCCTTTTGCACGAAGCTGGCTGTCGCGGCAACTGGACCATGGGCTCCATCATCGAGGCCAGTGTGGCAGCCATTGTTGACCAGGTCGGTGACGGCAAGGCCATCTGTGCCCTGTCTGGAGGGGTCGATTCGGCCGTGGCGGCGGCCATGGTGCACCGAGCGATTGGCGATCGTCTGACCTGCATCTATGTAGACACCGGCCTCATGCGGCTAAACGAGTCCGACCAGATTGTCGAGACCTTCGAACGAAACCACGGCATCAAACTTATCCATGTGACTGCAGGCGAGCGCTACTTTGAGAAGTTGGCTGGTGTGACCGAGCCGGAGACGAAGCGCAAAATTATTGGCGAGCAATTCATCCGAATCTTCGAAGAGTTTGCTCGGAGTCTTGACGGCGAGGAGTACCTGGTCCAGGGGACGCTCTATCCCGACGTTATTGAATCGGGTACAAGCGATGCCGCCAAAATCAAGAGTCATCACAATGTTGGCGGGCTTCCAGACGATTTAAGTTTCGATCTGGTTGAACCACTTCGAAATCTGTTCAAGGACGAGGTGCGCAAGGTCGGTTCAGAGTTGGGCCTGCCCGATGAAATCGTCTTGCGGCAACCATTTCCTGGTCCCGGCCTTGGTGTCCGAATCATTGGTGAAGTTACGCGAGAAAAAGTGGAGGTGCTTCAGCAGGCCGACGCCATTGTCCGCCAGGAGATTGCGGCCGCAGGACTTGAACAAGAGTTGTGGCAGGCCTTCGCTGTATTGCCCGACATTCGCACCGTCGGCGTGATGGGAGATGAACGAACCTATGCCCATCCCATCATTGTTCGTGCGGTGACCTCCGAGGATGCCATGACTGCCGACTGGGCTCGGCTTCCCTATGAGCTGTTGGAACGACTCAGCAACCGGATCATCAATGAGGTCGATGGGGTTAACCGGGTGGCTTATGACATCACCTCCAAGCCGCCAGGCACCATTGAGTGGGAGTAGCGCCCTTTCCCATTGCCTCCAAAGGACCATCGGGTGGTTGAGTCTCTGATGGTTTCGACCTGGTCAGCCCTGACTGGTGAAGGTCACACTGGCGATCCACAGCAGGACCATGGACAGGGCTACCAAAGCGTGCGTGAGCCGGAGCTTGTATTCGCCACGCCAGGCTTGTTCGGCCATGGTTTTCCATGGAGTGTCGAGCCGCATTACCCGCACTTCGCGGGCGATGAAGGGTGTGCTTGCGGCCAGAGCCAGCCCTAAGAACCCAAACAAGAAGAACCCAAGAATGGCGACGATCCAGGTTGGTGTCTTTGATAAGGCCCAGTTGTTCACCGCTCGACCGACCTGCCACTCGGCGAAGGGCATTGTTGTTTGAACGCCTTTGATGCTTTGGTCTTTCGGGTCTTGGGTGGCCGTTGTTTCTTGAGCTCCGAATTCTGCTGCGCCCCTACCTGAGGCCAGTGGCAGACACTCGGCGGCTTGTTCAAACCAGCCGAGCCCGGCGAATGTTGCGGTCAAATGCCACCAAGCCCCCTCATGAGTTGAGTCAAAGGCGAGGGCCTTGCGGGCCTCGGAATCTGCTTCAGTCAGTCGACCTTGAGCCAAACGGACCGCAGACAAAGCAATCAGGCTGTCCGCCCGGTCTAGGTCACTACGATGCTTGTCCTTCGAGATCAGTTGGAGGCTTCGCACAGCGCTCCGGTTCAGATCGTGCTTGCGGGTATAGGCGGTGGCAACGGCCAGGATGGCGTGCAGATCAACATCGGTTGGGCGGAGTCGTTGTGCGGCCAAGGCGACCCGTATTGCGTCCTTCCATTGACGCAGATGCAGGTGATCGATCGCCTCATCTTTAAGCGCGAGTCCGGCCTCGGTGCCTGCCATTGGCACCGTCTCGAAGTCGGGACCAAAGATAGTCTTTGCCGTGGTTGGCACCTGGGTTTTCGTCGACTGCACCAGCCTCTATCGGCAAACATCGCGGCAGCTTGAGGCCTTCTGGTGCGCTAAGGAAATAGGTCTAGCGGACTAACCGAGGGTTCGAACCTTGGCTGTGCTTTCCGGGGTCATGGCTTTGGCCCATGCGGCTACCCTCCGAAAGAGAATGAGTCCCGATCCCTCATTCGGTGGGAAGACCCAGAAGCTGATATTGGGCAGCTACTGCCTCGGCTAGGACTTCGATGGTTGCGGTCTGAGGATCACCAACGAGATAGAAGAGATACCACTGGTTCTTGTTTGTGAATGTCAAACCCCAGGTGACGATCGGCCCGACCTCGTCCGATGAGGTCGTTCGGAATCCGCGAGCGTCACCGAGGGCGGGGACATCGAAGAACTCGGCCCCGTATCCACCAAGCGTTATCAGGCCATCCTCCCGATAGAAGGCGGCTTCTGAAGCATTGGCGAAGTCATAAACCGTGGCGACGATGACGTCCTGAGTATCGTTTCGAAAAGCCCGCGTCCAGCCGCCGTTGAAGCCGCGGGTCTCCAACAGCGGCCCCTCCTCAGTGGCATCGGGCTGGATCTGGATAGCCGCTTCTAGGTCCAGGTAGCGGTCGGCGAGAGGGTGATCGACCGGTCCGAACTGGGCCACCTCGGAGAGTAGGGATCCGGCCAGGTCCTCAGCGGTCAGAGGGGCTGGGTCATTGACAGAGGAATCAGGTATAGGAATGGCCTCGATGGCCGAACTCGGAGTATCGGGGTTGGGGACGGCGGTCACGGATGGGGTTTCCTCGGGGAGTTGGGTGACACGGGATTCGGCTTCGACCCTGCCGGTGTCAGGGCTAGGAAGCGTCACGGTGTCGGGGCTAGGAAGCGTGAGGGGGTCATTGCTGGTGCATGCTCCCAGCAGGAGAATAATCCCGGCAAACCCGGCAACCAGGTTCAAGGTTCCCCAACTGGGGCGCCTTGCTCGACCAAGACGACCAAAGAACTGTTGGTGTCCGACCTGGTCCGCCCTGAAAGAAGCCAAGCCGATGGAAACCACGCGGGTTATGCCGAATGTGCCGCCGGCCAAGACGCTGGTCCAAACCCCTAGCAGGCCAGCAGAAACCGAAACCGCCCACCACATCCAGGTTGACAAGATGGTTGCGGGCCCGATGCCAAGCCTTAGGCCATAGAGGAGGGCGACAACGCGGGCGTCGAACAGATCTCGCCATTGCTGGGGTACCTGTTGGCCATAGGTCAATGGTTTGGGACGGCCGAAGACCAAACTAGTCAAATCGGCTGTGATGGCGAGGCCCATAATGCCGACCACGGTCTCGACTCCGGGGGTGGGGGCCGGTGCCAAAATCAAGCCCACCAGGAAGCCGATGAGGGCTCCGCTGACGGAGGCACCGATCAGCAGAATCACTCCGACGCTCAGACGGGAACGCCCCCGGACCGAGGGCAAGGTGGTTTCTGCCACCGAGAGGCCTCAGGGTGACCACAAAGTGTGGAGCCCCGAGAGCCAGGCCACCACGACCACAAAAGCAACGAGCAGGCTCATCCTCGGAAGGTTTGACCAATCGAGGTCCAGTAGTCCGGGGCCCCGACCGAGCCTGGCTGTGGAGCTGAACCAATCCGGGCCAACCCAATGGGTCGTTCGGCATAGGGTTGACGGATCACCGGCAGGCCCTGTCCAGCCACCCCCATGAGCTGGTCGGTTCGAAAACCATTGGCGGCTCCTTGTAGAGCCCAGTACTGATCAATCGTGAGCTCTCCCGGACCTTTGATATAGAAGACCTCTCGGAGTTCTCCGAACTGAAGGGTGTGGGTGTCGATCCATCCTTCGATGGGGCCAAGGCTGGCCTGGGGATGGAGCAGGACGGGTGCGCCAGTATTGACCATGCCAATGATGTCGGAACTGCCAGCGGGGACGATCGAGATTCGACCGGCATCCACGTAAGCCAAGGCCGAGGCCAAGCCAGCCAATTCGACGGCCAAGTCGGTGAGGTTGGTGGAGCCGGTGCGCTCGGAGGGAACGCCAGCATCGTCGGGTTCGGCGCCTATATAGAGGGTGGGAAGGCCGATCGTAGCGGTGGTTTGGCTGTCGAGTAGGAGGGGGAATCCGGCCACCGCGGCAAACACGGCAGCAAGAGGAGTTACCTCGGCGCTCAAGCCGGTCGAGGCAACCGTGACGGTTCGGTTAACATTGCTCACTCGAACGAGAAAGTTGGCTACATCGTTGCTGATGGCTGCCGGGTCGCTTCCACCGGCGATATCTCGTAGGCGTAGGCCAAGGCGCTGAATCGAAGCTCGAGCCGAAGAGGATATACCACCAACAATCAGGGCTTCTCGAGGTTCAAGTTGTTGTATCGCCCGGGTCACCTTTGGGCTGGGGCCAGAAGGTCCCAGGGGAAAGATCGGGATGCCCAATGCCCCGGCGACCGGAGCAGCAAGGTAGGTGAGAACCGGATTGTCGTCATCCACCAGGACGACCTTGCCCGAGGTGGTGTTGGCGGCAACCGCGGCCGCGGGGAAGTAGCCGTCTTGAGCATCCCACTCCACCGGTACAAGATCGACAGTTAGGACGCGGGGGTCCTTCCCGCAGCTCTCAACGATGCAGGCCACATTGGTTCCGACCGGGCAATATCCATGGACATTGGGATAGTCGAGAATGCAACAGTCACAAATTTTCTTGAGCCCCCCGTCGCGGCAGCAACCGTCACTGGCGTACCAGCACCAACCCCAGACGCTGCCTTCGCCGGTACAGTCGAATGTGTCGCACTTTGGGGTGATCCCGCTTTGACCACAAACCCTCGCCTGGGCCTTACGGATCAGTAGGTTGGCCATGATCGGACCGGCGGCGACCAGGACGGCGATCTGGCTGAGTCGATGGAGAAATGACCGTCTGGTTGTACGTTTGGCTGTCCATCGGCCGAGCTGTTCGACCCTGGCGTCGAGGCCATGGCCAGCGGTGGGCGTTGTGGTTGGTGGACGAGAACTCAACGGTGGGATTCCTTAGCGACGGTGGCGTAGACCTCGGCCAGCATTTCTTCGGCCTGGTCAAGACTGTTGGCGATACCGCGACTGCGAACAAGTCCGCTGCGATCTACGGCAATGAGATAGGGGGTTGAGCGGACCTTGAAAGCCGCGAATGTCTTATGATCGGTCTCGGCATCGAGAAGCCGGAGGACGAGGCCGTCGTAGGTTTTAGCGATTTTGTCGAGCCCGGGCTTTAGCTCGGCACAGATGGTACAACTCTGAGAGGTGAAGGCGGCAAGGGTGAGGTCGTTGCTGGTGTAGTCAAAGGCGTATCCGTCGGGAGCCGGAGTGTCGAGCTCAGGCCCTTCGCCAGCAAAATGCACACCCATGGGGGCGACCCGGGTGTGAAGAAGTCCGATTTGTCGGAGCAAAGCAATGCAGGTGATCGACAGTGCGACAACGGCAATCCACAACAGCACATAGCTGGCGATCCAGACGCTTCCTTCCATCTAGCTTCCTTCCATCTATAGGGTCCCGTCGGACAAGCTGGATAGGCC
>JAJRXF010000064.1 GCA_024276425.1 Actinomycetes bacterium
ACGCGGCCGAAACCGACCCTGACCGGCCGAGCGCCGACCCCGCACACGACACAACGACCACCCGCCTCCGCGACCACGCCCGACCGAGCCCGCCAAGCGCGATTGCTCAGCAGTCTCCTAGTGGAACAAGGAGTTGGTCTCGCGACTCGATCGGCTAGGCCGTACTTCTCAATGATCCTCAGCGCCGCGTAATCTCTGGCCCGAACTGGTTAACTGGACGTGAGGCCGAGTCGCTGCTCCAGGTGCAGTCAGGGCCAAAGGAGCAAAATCTCATGGATCCCCTAGGCCCAGAGGGCGACCTCGACAGTCCCGCGCCCGTTGTTGTTTCTCAAGGAGCAACGAAAAAACCCAAACGGCTCAAACCCAAACAGCCCAAAGACGACCTTGCACCCGCCACAGCCAAAGGCGACCCTGTAGAATTCTCCGACCTTGGACTTGGTGACAAACTCCTCGACGTCTTGAACTCGCAGGGTTACACCAACCCGACACCAATTCAGGTGCAAGTAATCCCTCCCGTGCTAGAAGGCCACGACATGGTAGGGCAGGCCTCGACCGGAACCGGCAAGACTGCAGCCTTTGCCCTCCCGATCCTGCAACGGCTCTCAACTGGGAGTGGCGATGCCTCTCCCATGGCTATCGTTCTTGTCCCTACACGCGAACTGGCAATGCAGGTCGCCAAAGCCTTCAACACCTACGGAAACAACCTTCGAGTTAGCGTGCTGGCGGTTTTTGGTGGGACGCCAATCGGGCGACAGCTACAAGCCCTCCGTCGCGGAGTCGACGTGGTCGTTGCCACCCCGGGAAGGGCCCTGGACCTTATGAAGCGAGGAGCCCTGAATCTGGCTGAGGTAGAGATGGTCGTACTGGATGAAGCTGACGAGATGTTCGAAATGGGCTTCTCCGAGGACATCGAGGAGATCCTTTCCCAAACATCCCAAGACCGGCAAACCGTTCTTCTGTCGGCCACCATGCCCGCTCGAATCAATGGCATGGTCAATCGCCATCTGAACGATCCAAAGCGTATTCAGATAACGATCGAGCGATCGAACAGCGAAGATGGGCCCAAGATTCGACAGATGGCTTATGTGGTTCCGGGCTCCCACAAAACCGCTGCTCTTGGGCGACTCCTGGATTCTGAGAACCCAACCGCAGCCATCGTCTTTTGCCGCACGCGCGACGAGGTTGATTCTGTTGCCGAGGCTCTGAACGGTTGGGGGTACCGAGCCGAAGCCCTCCACGGCGGTATGAGCCAAGAGCACCGTGATCGAGTGATGCGTCGCTTAAGATCAAAGACAGCCAGCCTGCTCGTTGCTACCGATGTGGCGGCTCGAGGCCTCGATATTGATCATCTATCCCACGTCATCAACTACGACGTTCCAACCGCTCCAGAGTCCTACGTCCACCGGATTGGGCGGGTCGGTCGGGCCGGACGGGAAGGGGTCGCACTCACCATTGTCGAGCCGCGAAACCGTCGACGGATCTCCAACATTGAACGCCTAACCAAGGTCAAACTGACCGTCCAGAAGATTCCGACTGTAGCTGACCTCAGCGCACAGCGGCTACAAGACACTCAGGCGTCAATCAGTGCCATCATCGACTCCAGCCAACCAGCCTCAGCAGACCCCTGGCCAGGTGAGGCCCAGGACCGATCCAAAAAGGCCGCTTCCGGAGTTGACTCCGCTATCCCGGATACCTCCGAAGCCGAGCGCATTGTCAGCTCCCTGATGGCTAAGCACGACCTGATGGATATCGCGCTGGCGTCCATCGCCAAGGTACATGCTGCAACTGGCCGACCGACGGACAGCATCACCATTCCTGATGTGAGCGCCAAGTTTGACCGGGGCCGCCGAGATCGCGATGGACGTGAGCAAGGCGGCGACCGAAAGCCGTTCAAGTCCGGGGGAGAAACCGCTTCCCTATTTATTGGGGCGGGTCGAGTCACCGGAGTCCGGCCTCAGGATCTTGTTGGGGCCATCGCCGGCGAAACCCATCTTCGTGGGCGCGACATTGGCCCGATCCAGATTAACGAACGATTCTCGCTGGTCGGAGTGCCAAAGACAGAGGCCGACCAGGTGGTTGCCATCATGCGTGGTGCCACCATCAAGGGCAAGAAAGTCTCAGTAAAGATCGATCGCGACGGCGGACAACGCTCCGGCAACTATAAGTCCAAACGAAACTCCAAACCGTGGGAAAAGGGCGCAAACGGCAAGCATCGTCCATCATCGAGGCCCGGTGACAAGGGCTTCAAACAGAAAAAGTCCGCCCACTGACAGCGACTCCCTAGGCCATGTCACTGAACCCATATGGCCATGTGACTGAACCCATATGATTGAATCCATATGATCGGGACGGTCGGTGACATTGTGGAGGATCTCGTGGTCCGGCTCGACGGTCCGATTCACTACGCCAGCGACACTAGGGCCCATATCACAAGACGTCGAGGTGGCTCAGCGGCAACGGTGGCCGTTGTAGCCGCCGCCCTGTCCGGGTCCGCCCGCTTCATCGGCCAGATTGGAAACGATCTGGCTGGCCATCAGTTACGAGACCAGTTGTTGGCCAGCGGTGTCGAGGTTGTTGGCGGTTTCTCGGGAAGGACCGGCACCATCGTTGTCCTGGTTGATCAGGATGGAGAGCGCACCATGCTCACTGATCGAGGGAGCTCGGCCGAACTAGCCACCCCGCTTGATGCCTGGATCGCTGGATTAGCAATGCTCCACATTCCCTTCTACTCCTTGGCTACCGAACCCCTTGCCTCGACCGCGAGGACCCTGATCGAACGTGCTCGAGGCCAGCGAACCCAGGTGTCGATTGATGTTTCGTCGACGTCGGTTCTCCGTGCGTATGGAACTCAACGGGCCATCGAACTACTTCGGGAAATCCGACCAGCGATCATCTTCTTCAACGAAGAAGAGTCGAGCCTGCTTGAGGTTGGGGAGGATCCCGAACACTTCGGGGCCGAGTTGCTGGTGGTCAAGCGTGGTCCAGCCCCTGCAAGGCTCATCCACCACGAGACCATCGTCGAGACAGTGCCCGTCCCCCCAGGCCCCCTAGTGACGGATACAACCGGGGCGGGCGATGCTTTTGCGGCCGGATTCTTGGATGCATTCATCCAAGACCACGAAGCCGTAGCTTGCGCACTCGCCGGGCACCGCACCGCAAGATCCTTCCTAACCAAACGTGATTTGCCTTTGTCTGGCAGTACCGACCAACCTTGTGATCCATGATTGACCAAGTGGTAGCGAACTGGAAGCTGTTTCTACGGGGGGAGTTCCCCGGCGGGCTCGATGAACTGCTCCACGATGATGTCGTCTTCTACTCCCCCGTCGTCTTCACCCCCCAACGGGGGAAGGACATTACCAAGCTCTACCTTTCCGCCGCAGGGTCTACCTTTGACGTGTCGCGACAATCGGAATGCTCCGAGAAACCGCCCACTCAAGCAGAGTCGGGCGGCTTCAAATATGTCAAGGAGATCGTGAGCGGAAACAGCGCCATGTTTGAGTTCGAGACCACCATGGGCGGCAAGTACGTCAATGGCATCGACCTCATTACCTGTGACGCCTATGGCAAAATTGTCGAATTCAAAGTCATGATCCGACCGCTTCAGGCCGTGAACGCCATACATCAGGCCATGGGCGCCATGCTGGAACAACTGGCTGGTTCTTAGGATTCATCCAAGTCCGTCGAAACCACCCATCGCCCTGCTTCGGCCACCCCAAAGAGTGTGAGAATCGAGCCGTCGGCGGTGGCCACCGTCGAAACTGGCTTCTCACCAGGGAGATCAACGCGGCGCACTAACCGAATCCGTTGGGGATTTGGTTTGAGTCCATAGTGAGCCGCACCGTTGAGTGACACGAACGCCTCAAGGTTTACCAGCCGATCCTCCTCGTAGAACACTTCGGCTACAACCTCTAGGGCATATGGTGCATTGAAAATCCCCGCCTTTGCCACCGCGTTCTCCTTTGCGGCCAATGGGTGGGGGGCAGAGTCGCTCCCCAGGAAGAAGCGACTGTCACCAGAAGTTGCCGCACTTCGCAACCAATCACGGTCAACCCGTGAGTTGATGACTGGCTTGCAATAAAGGTGAGGGCGCAGGCCATTGGCCAAAAGATCGGACCGGTCACACGACAGATGGTGGGGGGTGATAGTCCCCCAAGTATTGGGAAAGTGCCTGACCAACTCGATACCAGCCCTGGTCGAAACATGCTCCACTGTCACTGGAAGTTCGGGGAGTCTCTCGCAAATTGGTGCCAACTCCCGTTCCAGAAACGCAGCTTCACGATCGAAGATGTCTAGACTCTCATCCACCGCCTCGGCGTGAACCAGAAGCGGTATTCCCTTCTCCGCCATGAGTTCCAGGGTCGGCAAGAAGGACTGGAGCGAGGTACCCCCGTGCTCGGAGTTGGTGGTCGCTCCCGCCGGGTAGTATTTGACCCCAAAGATCTCATTTTCAGCCACACTCACCAGGAGTTCACCCGGGTCAAGTGTTAGGGTGAGGTAGAGCGTCATGAGGGGCGAGAATGTCCCGAACCCCCAAGGGCGAAGAGCGTCGAGAATTCTGTGTCTGTAGTCCCTGGCGTGGACTCTTGTCGTGATCGGAGGGTCAAGATTGGGCATGATTAGCGCCCGGCCGAAGCGTTGAGCCGTGAAGCGAGCAACCGCTCCAAGCATCTCGTCGTCCCGGAGATGAACGTGCCAATCGTCAGGGGTTCTGATCGTCAAATCGGGCTGCATTGCACAACCTTAGCCCTAGTAGAGAACCGAACTTTTCCTGTGACCCTCTGACCACGGCTCGTGTCCTTTTGCTCTTTTTGTCAAGTTGCATCCCTCGGTTGACCAGAAATGGCTAGGGTGGCTCCCTCGTCCAGACAAGGAGCGAAACATATGAAGAAACTATTCGGACTACTGGTGGCATTCTCGCTTGTTGCTGCCGCGTGTTCGGGCAGTGACGAAGGCGGAGCGGAGGCCACGGCCGAAAACCCCGTCACCATCCAAATGTGGGTGGCCTTCAGCGATGACGCCAGGCTTGGTTTCGCCGAGGATCGCGCTGCGGAGTTCACGGCCAACCACCCCGAGTACATCGTCGAAGTAACATCCTTCGACTCCTACAACACCGTCTTTGAGCAGGCTCAACTCGCCATCGACGAGGGCAACCCGCCCGAGATCATTCACTTCTTTGAAGCCGCAACCCAAGAAGCGCTCGACGCGGTCGACAAGGATGGCAATCCGATCTTTCAATCCGTGACCGAGGCCATTGACGGCCGCACCGAAATTCTCGGTGAAGAGGTCGTGCTCGGCGACGTCGTCTCCGCGGCCACCAACTACTACACCATCGATGGTCAACTCTACTCGATGCCTTGGAACACTTCCTCAACCACCATGTTCTCCAACATGGATATTCTGGAGGCCGCTGGGATTTCCGAGCCACCCAAGACTTGGGCGGAAGTCGAAACAGCATGCGACGCCATTATGGGAATGCCAGATGCTCCCTCTGAGGGCTGCATCACCTGGCCGAACCACGGCTGGTTCTTCGAACAAGCGCTCGGTCAGGCAGGCGCCAACCTTGCCAACAACGACAATGGTCGCGCCGGCCGTGCCACCGAGGTCATGCTGAACTCTGACGCTGCCCTGGACTATGTCCAGTGGTGGAGTGACATGGAAGACTCTGGCAACTATTTGTACACGGGAACCCAACGCGACTGGGACGGTACTTCAGCAGCCTTTCAAGCTCAGAACGTCGCCATGCTGGTCTATTCCTCCTCTGATACCACCGCGCTTACTGCGGCTGGCGATGAGAACGGATTCAAGGTTCAGTCCTCCTTCATGCCCTTCAACCAAGACCGTGAGTATGCTGGCAACCTGATTGGTGGGGCAACGCTGTGGATGACCGCCGGGATGGATACCGCCACCCAAGACGGGGCTCTCGCGTTCCTCAACTATTTCTCCAATCCGGAGAATGCTGCTGCCTGGCATAAGCTCACCGGCTACATCCCGATCACCAACTCCGCAGTCTCTCGCCTGGATGGCGAGGGCTGGTATGCCGAGTCCCCCAACTCCAAGGTGGCTTCTGATCAGTTGGACGCCGCGGCCAACACTCCGGCATCAACCGGCGCGCTGTTAGGAAACTTCGTTGCCATTCGTGATGTCGTCACCGCCGCGATCGAGGACATCCTCGTGAATGACGCTGACGTCGCGACTCGCATGCAGTCTGCCCAAGATGAGGCCCAGTCTCTTCTCGACGACTACAACGAGCTCTACGGAGGCTAAGCCTTTCAATGGGGATCCTGGCTAGCGTCATCATCTCCGCACTCTTGGGCGCTCTCTCGTTTGGATACAAATCCAGACGAGAGGGCGCCATGGGCGCGGCCCTTGGAATTCTTGGTGGAGCTGTCATTCTTGGAGCGCTTGGTTTCTGCACCTTTGCTTCGGATGCGGAATCTACCGAGGGAGTTCTTGGCGTCGCCCTAGCCGGTGCTTTCGCCTGGATGTTTGGTGCTGGTACAAAGGCTGTGTTCAACCAGCGCGCCGCCGATCTCGGATCGGGCGAAATCCGAACCGGCACCTACAACCTGAGTTGGTGGTGGCCTTGGCTTCTGCTTTCGCCAACCTTGCTGATACTCGTTTTCTTTCTTTACCTCCCCGCCTATCAAACATTCACGCTCTCCACCAAGCTCACCCGCCTCGGTGCACCGAGAGTTGCCGATCGCTGTCTGTCGAATTTCTCCGACATCCTGGTGGTCAACCCGACCACAGTCGCCATCATCCCCCTGATCGCCATTGCCGCCATCTGGGGTATCGGGTTGTGGAATAGACTGGCCATGCCCGGGAGCACCAACGCGGCTATCGCCGCCGCAGTTCGTCCGTTCGGGATCCTGATCCTCATCTTCGCCTTCTACTTCATCTTCGAGAACGAAAACGGCGGCTATCGGCAGATCTACGTGAATACCCTGATCATCTCCGGTTTCACGGTGGGCTTGGCAATGATCGCCGGCCTGGCGCTGGCGTATCTGGCCTTCGGGCGGATCAAGGGTATAACCGTCTACCGAACACTGCTGATCTGGCCTTATGCCATCTCACCACCCGTGGCCGGAATTCTTTTCTTCATGATGTTCAACGCCACTGGCGGCATCCTGGCCCATGTCGTTGACAGTTTCGGCAACTTCGTCGGCCTCGATGTCAGTCTTCCCAACTACACCAAATCAGTTGGCCTAGCTCGTGCCACAATAATTCTTGCCTCCGTATGGAAGCTCTTGGGCTACAACCTGTTGTTCTTCTTGGCGGGACTGCAAACCGTGCCCAGAGCTCAGATCGAAGCCGCCACCCTTGATGGGGCAAACTCCTGGCAGCGTTTCCGCAAGATCGTCGTACCTGCGCTCGGCCCTATCGCCTTTTTCTTGCTCATCACCAACCTGACATATTCGTTCTTTGACGTCTATGGAACCATCGATTTCTTGACCAAGGGCGCACCTGCTGGTGCTACCTCGGTGGCCATCTACGAAATCATTCGGGTTGGCGTCGACAACGGTGACCTCGGCCGGGGCGCAGCCCAGTCCGTCATTCTCTTCCTTGCTGTTATCGGTCTGACGGCCTGGCAGTTCCGTCAATCAGAGGGGCGAATCAGCTATGGCAGTACGTGAGCAAGACAACCTCACCATAAATGTCGGCAAAAAGGGGGTATTTGTCGGGCGCGACTGGCCGCGCCATGCGGCCTTGCTCCTCGCCATTGCCTTGGTGGTGTTTCCGCTGGCCTACGCCGCGCTGATCGCAACCCAATCCAACGCTCAGGTCTTCTCATTCAAGCTCACCCCGGGAGGTAATCTCGGCAAGCACTTCGACCAAGTCTGGAACGATCGTAGCCTTGGCCGCTTCATGTGGAACTCAGTGGTCCAGGCTGTTCTGATCACGGTGGCCAAGACCATTCTTTCGCTCCTCGCTGGTCTCGCCTTTGTCTACTTCAAATTCCGAGGCAAATGGCTGGTGTTCTTCTTTGTGTTGATCACCCTCATGATGCCAACCGAAGTGATGATCTTGGCATTGTTCCGGTTTGTCTCAGACCTTGGCTGGAAGGACTCCATGGCCGGGCTTGTCGTCCCGTTCGCGGCATCGGCGACGGGAGCGTTCCTGTTCCGACAGCACTTCGCCAACCTCCCCAGGGATCTTTCCGAGGCAGCCCAAATTGACGGGGCCTCGCCCCTTCAGTTCCTGTTCAAAATCCTGATCCCCTTGTCCTGGAACGTGGTCGGTGCGCTGGCGGTTATCCAGTTCGTCTTCGTCTGGAATATGTACCTCTGGCCAGTATTGATCATCTCTGACCGAGACAAGCAGGTTGTTCAGGTCGGGCTGCAGGGTCTACAAAGCATCGACGTTGGATTGACATTCGGGCCCCTAATGCTGGCCGCCCTCCTGGCTTCTATTCCGCCGGCTCTAGTCTTCATTGCTTTGCAGAAGCCTTTCATGTCTGGCTTTGCCCTGAGCGCCGACAAATAGACCATTCAACCTGGACCGCAACCTAGGTTGGGCTCTCTAGTGCTCGGAGTAGCTCAACCATGGCATTAGCCGAGTGCCCAGACAAGAACCGATCACAAAACGGCAAAGCGGCGGCCATGGACTCTACCAATGGTTCATAGCCAGTAGCCGCCTTTCGTGGATTGAGCCAGATGATCGAATGGGTGTGGCGTGAGAGTCTCGACATCTCCCTGGTCATGCGATGTCGCCCATCGCTATCCCAACCATCCGAAGCAATCACAACGATGGCATCGCGGAGGTGACAACCCCAAAGCGAGTGCGAAAGAAGCTCTCTCAAACTTGTGGCCAACCGAGTTCCGCCGAAGAGATCCTCCACTTCGGCCGTAGCCAACTGCATTGCCCTTCCGACCGAACGATGGCGAAGTGCTGGGGTGAGACGATGTACCCGCGTGCCCACCGAGAACACCTCTAGTGGGCCCCGACCAAGCAAAACTCGACAAACATGGAGATAGGCCCGCACGTAGGGCTCCATCGAGCCGCTTACATCAAGAATCACGACCATTTTCCGGGCCCGAGAAACGGACTTGGTTCGGACCAGATTGACCACTTCTCCTTGCGTCCGCCCAGCCTCGCGAAGAGTGGCGCGCATGGAGATTTGACCCCGGCTATTGCTCGGACGTCTTCTCTGACCAGGTCGAGTGGGCCATTGCCACAGCTCGCGTTCGAGCAGACGTTCCATCTCTCGCAGATCATTCGGTTCGAGCTGGTCAAACGGGCGGTCCGAGATTCCCACAGCCTCGGAGGGAAACAAGAGCGGAAGGATGGCCCCAACCTCTTCGAGCGCATCCGCGCTGTCATGAACACGCGGACTGGATTGCCAGGTTGCGCCACTGCCGGATTCACCAGGGCCGGTAATCCTCAACGGAACTCTTTTCAAGACTGACCCAGTTGAACGGACCTGCTGGTTGGGATGCGAATCTCGTGCCCGCATCCCCTCCCGCCCAAAGGCCGAGTCGAAGATCTCGTCAAAGACACGGTCGAATAGCTCTACATCTCGCTGCCTTCGAACGAAGGAAACCCTTGTCAACCAGTACATGTCTGCCTTCGTACCGGGCCTCACCCTCGCCAAGCCGCGACAGAGCATCTGGATGGTAGACAGATCAATCCCTACTCCAGCCTCCCGGAGTTTCATCGCCAAGGCCGTGGCGAAGCTGGCACGATCAATGCCACGAAACAAGACCGCTAAAGACGAAACTTCCGAACCTTCTGGCACACCCGGAACCTATGGAAGCGAGACTGGCAGGGATCCATCTTCGATGGCATTCTGCGCCGTAGCCAGGTCGTCCGGAGTTTTCAGAATCGATCCAAGAGTTCGGCCAACAATAGTGCGTTCAAGGCGCGAAACACCAAGCAATGACAGGGCGCTAACCCAGTCGATTGCTTCGGCCATGCCGGGAGGCTTGTCAAGGTCCAATGCCCTCGCGCCACGAACAAAGGCAGCCGCTGCCTGGACCAGGTCATCGCGTGCCTCTGGCACGTTGAGTCTGATGATTTCCATGGCCCGCACTTGTCCCGGAAACTCGATCCAGTGGTAGTAACAGCGCCGCTTGAGAGCATCGTGTAGTTCCCGGCTGCGGTTCGAGGTGAGGATCACAACGGGCTGATTGACCCCCGTCACCGTGCCAAGTTCGGGAATGGTGACCGTGCCCTCTCCCAAGAACTCAAAGAGCAGGGCCTCGAACTCACTGTCGGCTCGATCGATTTCGTCGATCAGCAACACGGCCGCGGTCGATCCGGGGTGGCGCAGCGCCCGCAGGAGAGGTCGTTCGACCAGAAACTCCTCCACGAAGAGATCTTTCTGTTTGAGTCCCCTAGGATCCTCCCGACCCGGCTTCGACTCGGCTAACCGAATGGCCAAGAGTTGGCGTTGGTAGTTCCACTCATAAAGCGCCTCTGATGGAGTGATGCCATCATAGCATTGCAGTCGGATCAACTCCGTGGCCATGCTCTGAGCCAGTGCCTTGGCCGCCATGGTTTTGCCGACGCCCGGCTCGCCTTCCAACAACAGGGGCTGTCCCAGTTGTTGGGCCAAGAATAACGCCATCGCTAAGCCGTCGTCGGCCAAATACCCAACTTGGACCAGTGCGTGCTTGAGGTCGGTAACCGTCGGGTTGCTCAAGAAACGCTCGCCTTGAACCGGGTCCTGCACCCAACATTGCAAAACCAGTAGTCCGCCTCGTTCACGCGAAGATACGGGGTCGCCTCCCCCACTTCAACTTTCATACCACAAACCGGGTCCAGCGCTGTTTGTGGCCGGTTCACCCGAATCTGCTTCGGAGCCTCAAGCCCATCGACTCGAATGGCTCTCACGACATCCGCCAGGATTGACAGAGCAATCTCTTCCGCCGTTTTCGCTCCGATACGAAGTCCGACTGGGCTATGCACAACTTGGTTCTCTTCGGGATTCAGTTCAAGTTCGGTTCGAATTTGGGCCGAACGCCTCTCGCTTGCCACGATGCCGATATAGCCGACTCCCAGATCGAGAGCTCGACGAGCCGATTCAGGCTCAGCTCGACCGTGGCTGGCAATAATCACCGCACTGGCCGACCTCGGATCGCCAGCACCTGCAGCAGAA
Source organism: Actinomycetes bacterium (assembly GCA_024276425.1). Lineage (GTDB taxonomy): Bacteria > Actinomycetota > Acidimicrobiia > Acidimicrobiales > SZUA-35 > JAJRQY01. The sequence goes on from JAJRXF010000064.1 coordinate 11,099, forward strand.
TGATTCACATCAAACCCAAGGTCTCGACCGAACCGGACCAACGCGTTGGCAATGGGCGTTTCCCCGATGACAAGGAGGCCATGGGCCGGTAGACGAGGCTCTAGGAAGATCTCAAGCGCTCCCCCTGATAGGCAAGGATTGATCACGGTCCGGGCACCTGGGCTCTGAGGAAACTCCACCGAGTCTTCCGGAAGAATTCGTAGTAGCAGCGACTGCCGACTAGCAAGCACCTCAAGTGCGGCAAGGCGCACCGACGTCTCGGCGCACTGACCGCCAACAAATCCCTCTATTGAGCCATCGCCAAGAATGACAGCACCATCACCCGGCCGGGCCGAGGTGGGACACTGAGCCCGCACCACGGTGGCCTGAACAAAGGGCACCCGTTCGTCATTGAGGGAGCCAATTCGACGAGTCAAGGCATTCGAAGCCATCAAATCGGAGCCTGGTGATTACCTTGCATTGTTTCCCAAACTCTAGATGGTGTGAGAGGCATGTCAGCGTGCCGTATCCCAAAGGGACGTAGTGCATCAACCACGGCATTGACGATGGCCGGAGGAGACCCGACCGTTGCCGATTCTCCAATGCCCTTGGCTCCAATTGGATGGTGGGGTGATGGCGTCACAGTGTGTCCGGTCTCCCAGTCCGGAACCTCCATCGCTGTCGGGATGAGATAGTCCATCAATGAGCCTGCTAGGCAGTTCCCAAGCTCATCGAAGGCGATCATTTCCATCAGTGCCATCCCTACCCCATCAGCCAGACCACCATGGACCTGTCCTTCGATAATCATGGGATTGATTTGGGTTCCGCAGTCATCGACAGCCACAAATCGTCTGACCTTAACCTCGGCGGTTTGCGGGTCGACATCTACAACACAAATGTAGGCACCGAAGGGATAGGTAAGGTTCTCCGGGTTATAGCAAATCTGAGCCTCCAGGCCACCTTCAAGGCCTTCGGGTAGATCGCCAGCCCCGTGGGCCCGCATGGCAATGTCTTGGATGGTCACCGACTTTGTCGGATCACCCTTGACCTGGAACGATCCCTTTTGCCACTCAAGGTCAGCAACGGAAACTTCAAGCATGCCCGAGGCGATGATTTGCGCTTTGTCTCGAACCTTTCGAGCAACCAAGGCGGCCGCCGCTCCCGACACCGGAGTCGAACGACTTCCATAGGTTCCAAGACCAAAAGGAGTGTTGTCGGTATCGCCTTGGACAACATCGATGTCTTCCACTGGTACACCGATTTCCTCGGCCACGATTTGCGCAAAGGTTGTCTCGTGACCCTGACCCTGGGTCTTGACCGAAAGCCGAACAACAGCTTTTCCTGTCGGATGGATTCGAAGTTCGCATCCATCGGCCATACCTAGCCCAAGTATGTCCATGTCCTTGCGGGGGCCCGCTCCCACCGCTTCGGTGAAGAACGAGATCCCAATTCCCATGAGTTCGCCTCGCTCGCGCTTGTCGGCCTGCTCCTTACGAAGTTCGTCATAGCCGATCATTTCCATGGCCTTACGCATGGCTGGTTCATAGTCTCCACTGTCATAGACCCAGCCTGTCTTGGTCTCATAAGGGAACTGATCAGGCTGAATAAAGTTCTTTAGGCGGAGCTCGGCCGGATCCATGTCGAGTTCGTAGGCCAAGATATCTACCATGCGCTCGACCAGGTAAACGGCTTCGGTGATGCGGAATGAACAGGCATAGGCCACACCACCGGGCGCCTTGTTAGTGAATACTGCTGTCATGTCGGCATAAGCCGCTTCGAGGTCGTAGCTGCCGGTAAACACGCCAAAGAATCCGGCGGGGTACTTGGTTGGTGCGGCAACACCATTGAATGCACCATGGTCGGCCAAGACGCTGGTCCGAATGGCCCGAATCTTGCCATCCTTGGTAGCGGCGATCTCTCCCTTCATGACGTAGTCGCGAGCAAACCCCGTGCTCACAAGGTTTTCGGTCCGGTCCTCCATCCACTTCACCGGCTTGCCTATGACCAAGGACGCAACAATGGCACACACATAGCCTGGATAGATGGGAACCTTGTTACCGAACCCGCCACCGATGTCGGGGGCAATGATCCGTATCTTGTGCTCGGGAAGGCCAGCCACGAGGGCATAGACCGTGCGGTGGGCGTGGGGGGCTTGAGTTGTGCACCAAAGGGTGAGCTTGCCTGAGACACGTTCGACGTCCGCCACTGCCCCGCAGGTTTCCATTGGAGCCGGGTGCACCCGGGGGTAAATCACTTCCTCGCTAACAACGACCTCAGCGTCGGCAAAAACCGCCTCGGTGGCCTCCCTGTCACCGGTTTCCCAATCGAAGCAGTGATTGTCTGTCTTTACCTCAAGATCGGTCCGAATAACTTCCGCATCAGCATCCAAGGCCTTACGAACATCGATTACAACGGGTAATGGCTTGTAGTCAACCTCAATCAGTTCCAGCGCGTCACGGGCCGAATAACGGTCCTCGGCAACGACAAAGGCCACTTCTTGGTAAGCGAAGCGAACCTTGTCAGTGGCGAGTACCGCCTGCACGTCATTGGAAAGCGTCGGCATCCAGGCGAGGCCTTGTTCGGCCAAATCTGCACCCGTGATTACCGCCTTAACCTTTGGGTGTGCTTGGGCGGCACTCACATCGATGGAGACGATCTCTGCGTGGGCATAGGGAGAACGGAGAATGGCAAGATGGAGCATGCCTGGCAGGTCGACGTCGTCTACGAAGGTGCCCAATCCACGAATGAGTCGAGGATCTTCCTTGCGCAGCATCCGGCCGAACCCAACGGGCTTTTGGTCATTGTCAATTTGACCATGCTTCGTGGCGGCATCACTTTTTGTTGATTCCTCAGACGTGGTCATGCTTGACTCCCTGTTCCCGACGCGGCCAGATACACCGATTGTTCCCGTGCCTCGTCCTCCGCCATAGCTGTCCATTGAATCGATCGCACGATGGTCGAGTACCCGGTGCAGCGGCAGATCTGGCCGCTGATTGCTTCCCGAATCTCCTCAGCGGACGGATCAGCGTTCTCATTGAGTAAGGCTCTAGCCGTGAGCATCATGCCAGGCGTGCAAAATCCGCACTGGAGACCATGGCATGCCATAAAGCCCTCCTGAACGGGGTCGAGCACACCATCAACTTCGAGGCCCTCGACCGTTGTGACTCGGTGACCGCTTGCCATTGCAGCCAACGTCGTGCAGCTCTTAACTGGCTCCCCATCAATGAGCACTACACAGGTGCCACAATTGGAGGTGTCGCATCCCCAATGCGTACCAGTCAGGCGAACGACGTCTCGCAGATAGTGAACAAGAAGCATTCGTGGTTCAATCTCGTCGCTCCGCTGCTCTCCGTTGATTTCCATACTTACCTGCATCTCAGGACTCCCGTCCGGTTGCGCGCTCAACCGCAACTCGTAGTGATCGAATGGTCAGCTCTTTGGCCAGATGGCGCTTATAGGCCTCGGTGCCCCGCGAGTCAGTATCGGGTGAGCAGTTAGCGGCAGCAATCGCCCCAACCTGAGCGAAAAGTTCCTCGCTGGGTTCCTGGCCCGCCAAGGCTTGGGCAATCGGTTCGATGTTGGTGGTATTGGGTCCGACCGCACAGAGTCCGACTCTCCCGTCAACAATCCTCGAACCATCCTCGCTCATTGTCACGGACGCTCC
>JAJRXF010000065.1 GCA_024276425.1 Actinomycetes bacterium
AGACGGTTCTGGGCCGAGGACTCTCCTTGGGAAGCCAGACCCACACTCCATCGTCTCGAACCTCGACCGGATAGCACGAGGGGCCATCGTCAAAGGGGGGAGGTGGGTGCCCATCCAGTGGGTCATAGTCATAGCCATGCCATGGACAACGAAGCATGCCATTCTCGATTGATCCCTCGCCCAATGGTCCGCCCTGATGAGGACAGGCATTGTCAAGACAGCCGTATTGGCCCTGGTGGTGAGAGACAGCGAAGCTGTGGCGCCCAACGTTGATCGTGGTTACCCGCCCTTCTGGAAGTTCATCCAGGTCGAGAATCTTGTGGGGTACGGGCTCTTGGTCGGTCATATGTGATGGATCTCCCCAGGCTGCAAACTCGCTAGACACATGCCATCCAACCACATGGGGGCGCGGTTCGTTCCACTGGGTGATGACGAATCTCAAGCAGACAAACGTTTTGGTCGATGAGGTTCTGTGGCTTCTCGATCAAAACTTGGGACGGCGTTCCCCCGTGTTCTCCTTCGTGCCCAACAGGGTGACGGGAACGCGTTCGACCGCCTGTACCGAGCCTACGCCGGGCCGATCACCGGGTTCGCCCTCGGCCGGGGGAGCTCGGATCCTGACGCCATTGCGCAGGATGTGATGTTGCGCGTCTTTCAGAACCTTGGTTCTTTCAAGGGCGACGAGTCCGCCTTTGTGGCCTGGATTTTCGCGATGGCCCGTAACCGTTTGATCGACGCCAGCCGAATGGCCAGCAGACGCCCTCAACTGGCGGATGAGGTAGCGGTGCCCCACGGTGAAACGGAGGGAGCAGAACAAGTGGCCTTAGAACAACTCACCGTGCAGGACGTTGCCAGGCGGTTGAGCATCCTGACGGACGAACAACGTGAGGTAATTGTGCTGCGGATGGTGGCTGACCTCAGCCTCGAACAGGTTTCTGAAATTGTGGGACGCCCAGTTTCAGCGGTAAAGGCCCTACAGCGGCGCGGGTTGAGACGCCTACAGAAGGAAATTCTCGCTCAGGTGGTTTCCTAACTGGGTTCGATGACGTTTACGGGGCTGACATGATGCACAACCTCTCCGATGACGAACTTGAAGCGGCTCTTCTTGGACACCACGCGGGACTTGGGAACCACCCCCTGGCCAACTTTCTCTCTGGTGCAACCGATTCGCTTAGCTCTGTCGAGGCGGCTGCGCCGAGCGCTGCTCTGTCGGAGTTCGTTGGTATCCGGTCACAACCCCCACTCAAACAACAGACCCACGTAGCTCAAAGGTCGGACATTGCCGATCTCCGACCGGCGGGTTCAGGAAAGAAGCGAAAAATGATGAGTTCAGCCTTGGCGTTCGCCGCCACCACAACCGGAAAGATCGCCTTGGGCACAACGGCGGCAGTGGCCGCGGTCGGCGGGGCGCAGGTCTCCGGAGTTGTCGATGTCGTACCGGACATCACCCCCTCGACATCGCCAGTCGATACCTCTACGACAACCTCCTCTACGGTCGCGCCTTCCGTTGACCCTCTACCGCTGGTCACCCCGGACACTACCGATCCGGTTGTTACTTCCATTCCGACCACCTCAACCACCGAGGCTGCAACTACCACGGTTGTCCAGGACCAAGTGCTTGTTGTTCCCGTCGCCGACGCTGGCACAGTCACTGTTGCCGGAATCGACGGGGTGTTTACGCTTTTGTCAGCCGACCCAGCAGCTGGCTGGACAGTAGAGTCCAGCGGTACTGACGAGGATGAGATCGAGGTTGTCTTCACTGATGGGGTTAGCCGGTTCAAGGTGAAGGCCGAGTTTGAGTACGGCGTGATCAAGGTGAAGATCTATGACCTGGTAGCCGACACCGAGACTGTTGCTTACTACGACGAAAACGGCAACCCAGTGGACAAGCCCGTTGATGATGATGATTCGGCCGACCACGACTCCGACGACGATGACGAAAAAGACGATGACTCCGATCACAAGTCCGACGACGACTCCGACGACGACTCCGACGACGATGACAAAAAAGACGATGACTCCGACGACGATGACAAAAAAGACGATGACTCCGACGACGACTCCGAAGACGATGACAAGAAGGATGACAAGAAGGATGACAAGTCCGACAAGGAAAAGAATGACTCCGACGACGATGACTAGTCGGCCAGATTGAGTCCCTCGATCATTCGATCCTGCGCAGCCCGAGGCCTAGCCTCGGGCTGCAGGTGCGTTTTGGGGCTTGTGCCTCAAGGCAGTCACATGCCTCAAAGACAGTGACGTCAACAGAGCCCTAGCTCACCCCAACCGGACGTTGCGGACTCACAATCGAAACCCGCTCTCCATAACGTGAGTGCGGGTAGTAATCCCACACGGCATGGTGTTGGGTACAGCGGTTATCCCACAGGGTCAGAGTATTCGGCTCCCATCGCACCCGACAATGAAGTTTTGGCGTGGTGGCAATGAAGTTGTACAGCGAAGAGAGCAGCGCCTCACTCTCCCACTTGCGTAGGCCACGAATGTGTGAGGTGAATCCGCTGTTGACGTTCAGGATCTTGCGCCCGGTGATTGGGTGCACGGTAATCACGGGATGCTCGTTCCGGGGGTAGCCACCCTCGGGCGGGGTGGAGTTGTAGTTGCCGACATAGGGAATGGCGCCATCGTGAACTGCGGTGAGGCCTTCCAAGAACGCCTGCATCGTGGGAGACAACAGATCGTACGCGAGTCCCATGTTCGCGTAGAGCGTGTCGCCACCGCCACACTCGGGAGTCTCCGTGATGTACAGGGCCGATCCAAGGGGAGGAATCTCATCACAGGTAACGTCGCTGTGCCAACCATCGCCAGCGGTGTAGGGGGACTTGGCCGTCGTCTTGACGATCAGGATCTCGGCATCAGAGTCGTGGGAGTGGTTCATCGGATGGATATGGAGTTCACCGAAGTTGCGTCCGAACGCCTTGTGGGCCTCGCGATCAAGGATTTGGTCGCGAAAGACGACCACTCCCCAGTCGGCAAAAACTTGATGTACATCGCGATACTGATCTTCGCTCAACGGTTCGGAGAGATCTATTCCCGTTACCTCGGCTCCAAGGTGAGGTGAGAGGGTCGATATCACGAAACTGTCGTAGCTGGTTCTTCGGTCGCCAATTGCACCCGCCCGAAGTTTCTGGCTGTTCGGATCGCCAACGGTCATAACAATCCCCTCTTCTTGCTTACCATCGACACTAGCTACCTTTGTGGTCCGGGTCGAAAGCCGGTGCCAGAGGAAGGCCGCTCCACTTCGCCTTGGGTCCAGTGGTGCCCTGGCCTTATCACCAGCCTAGGATGAGCCTATGGATTGGGATTCTGTCGAATATGAGCCGGGTCAATGGGACTGGGCCGCCAAACAAGTCGAAGACTATGAGGCTTCGGGTGGGCGGGAGGCCAACACACTCCGCGATACTGGCTTGCCCATCATCATCATGTGGACCATTGGGAACAAGAGTGGCAAGCTTCGCAAGGTTCCCCTGATGCGGGTTGAACACGGCGGCGAATATGCCATTGTGGCTTCCAAGGGCGGAGATGCTAATCACCCCGACTGGTACCACAACCTGGTCGCCAACCGCAGAATTCGGATTCAGGACGGCCCAAAGCCGTTGGACTACGAACTTCGGGTGGCAACGGGCGATGAGCGAGCCCTATGGTGGGATCGAGCGGTCGCAGCCTTCGCCCCATATCAGGAATACCAGGACAAGACCGAGCGAGAGATTCCCGTTCTTATTGCTCACAAAGTCGACTAGGCACTGCATGAGACAGCACTGCATGAGACAGCACTGCATGAGCCAGCACTGCATGAGACAGCATTTGAGGTTGTGAGCAACACCGGAGTGGGACGTTGATCGGAAATCTCGATCATGGTGACATTGCCGAAGTCCGGACCGAAATACTGGTCGATGTTTCCAATCCGATGCTGCTGGTCCATGTAACCACCGAGGACGGCTGGACCGGTACGGGTGAAACCTGGTGGGGTACCTACCAACCTCAGTCCAAGGCCGGCTCGCCGGTCGGACCTATCGAGTCCATGACCCGAGACATCCTTGCCCCATTGTGTATTGGTCGACCAGCGGGCGACATTGCCGGCCTGTGGCAGAGGTTGTACCGGGCCAGCTATCAATACGGGCCAGAGGGTGTGACCTCCAGTGCATTGGCCGGGATCGATCTGGCCCTGTGGGACCTGGCGGGAAAGCGGGTCGGCAAGCCAGTAGCTGAGCTACTCGGACCCCGAGCGCATCAGCGGCTGCCGGCCTACGCCAGCCTGCATTGGATAGGAGAGACCGAACTTGTTTGCCGAGAGGCTCAGCGCGCAGTCGATGCTGGTTTCGGATCGGTCAAGCTCCACGAAGCCAGTGCCGACATTGTCCTTGCCGTTCGGCAACAGATTGGCCCGGACATCGGGTTGATGGTAGACGTCAGTGCAAGGCTGGATGATGCTGGCGCTCGCCAACTTGCCACGAAGACGACGGCCGCCAGTTTGGAATGGCTTGAGGAGCCCATCTTTCCGCAGCAGGATCATGCCCGGTTGGCCGAACTGCGCGGCGATATCTCGCAGAAGTTGGCTGCCGGTGAAAACGAGTTCAGCCTGGCTGGCTTTCGAAGACTGCTTGAGAGCGGGGCCGTTGACATCGTTCAGCCGGATCTGGCGAAATGTGGTGGCTTGTCGGTGGCCGTTCAGATCGCCGAATTGGCTACGCGTAGCGGGGTCCAGCTGTGTCCTCACAACTTTTCGTTGGGTCCGTCGTTAGGGGCCAACATTCATTGGGCCATGACCGCATCGGCGGCGACTCGGATTGAGGTCCCGCTTCTGCCCGAAGGGCAGAGCTTTCCTGGTTCTTATCCGATGCCAACCCTGGTGAATGGGATGATTTCCTATCCCGAGGTGCCAGGGTTGGCCTGGACCTAGCGGATTGGATTCTTGTAGCTGTCGAGGTAGGTGATTTTCTCCACTGGGGGACGAGAGGCTGGCCTAAAATCCGTTCCCTTGGTATAGGCAACGGGAAGTAGGCCAGCCTGAGTCATGTGGGCGGGAATACCGAGAAGCTCGGCGGCCTCGGCCTCGTGGCCGAGGTGCAGGGTCGTGAGGCAACTCCCCAAGCCTCGTGACCGCAAGGCCAACTGGAAGCTCCACATTGCCGGGATGATGGAGCCAAAGAGTCCAGCGGCGGAACCCGTGTTCTCCTCGATTCGGCCCGCAATGAGGGGGATCACTAGAACTGGCACCTTCTCCAGATTTTGAGCCAAGTAGTTGGCCGAATCGATAACTCGGCCAGTCTGACTTCCGGCTTCTGCGCTCTCGGCTGCGGCAGCTAAATAGGCTCCCCCGGCCTCACGGTACAAATTTGCCAGAGCTTGCTTCTTGGTCGGATCGCGCACAACCAGCCAGCGCCAACCTTGGGTGTTCGAACCGGTGGGGGCCTGCACCGCCAGTTGCAGACAATCAAGCAAGACCTGGTCAGGAACCTCTCGATCCAGGTCAAGGCGCTTTCGTACCGCCCGAGTGGTGGACAGGAGGGCATCGGTTTGGGTCAGGTCAAATTCCATGCCTCATCTTGGCCGTTGTTGACCAAGATGCACCAATCTGTCAGGTCTGAGCGGGATCAAACTGGGAAACATGCTCAAGACCGGATGCGGCTTGCCACAGCGGCACCTCGTCCCAGCGGTGGTTCAATCGGTATCGCTTGTCTGGTTGAGCCTGATAAGGGGTTCCCTCCCAATCGAGGGCCAGACTGCGTCTTGGTCCTGGTACCTGTGGTTGGCCGTACACCCAGAGCAAGGGTGAGGAGGAGGTTGGCTCGATCAGCCCAAGGAGGACGAGATTGAACTGGGCTGGCATTTCTGCCTTGTCGTGGTGGTGGTATTTCTGGGTGAAGAGCTCAAGTGGGTTTTGTCCAGTTGGTGAAGGGTGGACTAACTCTGGAGACAGGGCGAGCATGAGTTGGCCGGTATGGATCCGAAGCCAGACGGTCCCTGCTCTTTGGAAGGGGTCGTAGTCGACGAAGCATTGACAAGTAGCTGGGGTGGGCTGGCTGTCGAGTAGGCCAAAGTGGCAGCGCAAGGGCTGGAGCAAGATCTCAAGTGGATCGCTTTTGGAATCGAGAACCTCGAGTTCGCTGGCCGCAATCAAGATCGAGGCCAAGCTTGGAATGAACTGGGCGGGCCACAGAACGCACGACTGCTCAACCAAGACCCTGGCCTTGTTTACGATCGGGACAATCATGCTGCGGGTGAGTTGAAGTCGACCTGAAGTATTGATCTTTGATCGAAGGCTGTGCCAGGCCAACGCCATCGTTGGTTGGTCACTTCCCTCCAAGCCGTTCTTGGCGGCAAAGGTTAAGGTTTTCGCATAACGGAGCTCGAGGGGGCGGGTGAGCGACTCCAAGGGGAGATGGCGGGTCCCTCGGACGAGGTCGTTTTGGGCGAAGTCGACCAGAGCGGCCAGTTCGTGGTCTTCTGGTTCCCACTCTGAGGTGTCCCACGTTCCATCCTGCCAACCAACGCTGTACAGAACGTCGATGGGACCATCCTCGTCGTACAGGCAGCCACAGGTAATGGCCTGCCCGCCACACAAACATTGTTCCATGTCGCAGCCCGGGTGGTGGTAGTTGCCTCTCCGGGTGCCGCAGTCACCACAAAACGCCGACTTGCCCCAGCTTGGTCGCTCGTTGCCGTAGCGAATTCTGGGGGCTGGTTCACCATTGAGATGGAGGGCATCATCAACGCAGCCCTCACCTCCTTGCATGTCATGAAAGCAGTATCGACAGATGGCCATCGCACCATCATGGTTACGGCCTATGACAGTGACCGGCCGAAGCAGTCGTTGAGCCGGTGGGCGAGATCTTAACTGAATCTTAACCTTTCCTTGGCCCCTGGCTTACGGCCCAATCGTCAGTGTGGTTTAACCGACCCCCGCAGGGTGACTCGCCCGTAGTTTCTCACTCCCCGCGCCAACCACCTAAGTGAGCCATGACTGAGCGAACAGACAGAACCCGTGTTGAACATTTCGACCTACCCGCAATGGCGTCGCCATGACCCGCTTCGTGCTGTACAGCCATGACACCTATGGTCTTGGCCACTTTCGTCGGTGCAGCCTATTAGCCACCGGATTGGTCGGGGCGGATCCGACCAATGAGGTACTCATCATCACCGGGTCCCCGCGCGCCCAGTCCTTCACCCTCTCTGAACGGGTCGATTGTGTCAAGATCCCCGCGGTAACAAAAGATGACGGCGGCGCCTATCAACCCCGCAAACTGGGCGGTGACATTGGCGAGCTGATTGACCTTCGCAGCAATTTGATCTGGACCACTGTCGCCTCCTACCAACCGGACGTCGTGTTGGTTGATCACTCGCCAGCCGGAATGGGTGGTGAGTTGCGACGACTCCTCACCGGGCTTGACCGGCTTCCTCTGCGTCCCAGAATGATGCTAGGGCTTCGCGACATCGTTGATGAAGCGGGACGAGTAGATAGGGACTGGCAGCGTCACGGCATCTGGGATCTGCTCAACTACTACGACGAAGTTTTGGTCTATGGCGATCCGTCGGTAACCACGACCGCTCAAGAACTCGATCTTGAGAGCAACACCCGGACCATGGTGAGCTACACGGGGTATGTCGCACCGACCATGCCCGAGCCAATGGTCGACGAACCATTTGTGTTGGTCACTCCGGGCGGGGGAGGCGACGGTCAGGCGCTACTTCGGCGCTATCTGAAGGCCGTCGAGGCCGGTGCCCTGGGTTCGATGAGGTCACTCATTGTCACTGGCCCCCTACTTTCCTCAGGCCGACGGGCCGAACTATTGCTCCGGTCCCAGCGGCTGCCATCGGTCGAACTGATCGAATTCTCCGAACGGATGAGGCTTCTTATCTCCTCAGCTACATGCGTGGTCTCGATGGCTGGCTACAACACAGTGGTTGAGGAGCTTGCGGCTGGCACCCCAGCCCTGCTCGTTCCCCGCAGCAGGCCCCGCCTCGAGCAACGCATTCGGGCCTCTCGGCTGGCTGCTGTTACTCCAGTTGAGCATTGCCCGGCGGAGTTTCTGTCTCCAGAGCGGATCCGAAACTTTCTTGAGAGCAGCCCCCGAAATTCGAACCAGCCAGCGGGAGTTGACCTTTCCGGCGTAGCCGGGGCCGTCGGCCGTCTGTGCCAGAACGATCTTCATGAACGGTCACCAGCCAATGCCTGAGAATCACCATGTCGCCTATCTGCTCAAGCAGTACCCGCGCCTGTCGGAAACCTTCATCCTCAATGAGATCCTTGGTCTCGAAGAGGCAGGAACGCAGATCTCGATTTTTTCCCTTCGGCATGCGACCGAAGGCCGCTTTCATCCCGCGATCGCGTCGGTAAAGGGGCCCGCTCACTATGTTTCAAATCCCGATAAGGCCGCCTTCCTAAGTGCGTTGCGAGCGTTGCCCGATCTACGCTCCGATCTTCTTCCCACAGTCCTGGAATTTATTGATCTACTTCCCCAAGAGCGACGCGCTCGCCTCGTTCTGCAATCAATCGAGATAGCCAGGACTGTTCGAGAAACTGGGGTCGATCATCTCCACGCCCATTTTTTAACTGTGGCAGCACATACCGCCCACCTGGTTTCGATCTTGACGGGAATCCCCTATTCGGTCACGGCTCACGCCAAGGACATCTATCGCGCGACCGTGGACTGGGACCTAGCCAGGCGGGTGGCAGCCGCCGCCAACACGGTCGTCACGGTTTGTGACGCTAACCTCACCTTTCTGGAGGAACGTCTAGCAGGATCAGGCTCGCGAGTTGTTCGGGTTTACAACGGGCTCGGCCCTCAGGAGCCGGTCCCGTCCGAACAGGATCGCACCCCAGGTCTGGTCTTAGGGATTGGCCGCCTCGTGGAGAAGAAGGGTTTCGACTTGTTGCTTGACGCGCTTGACGAGCTAGCCGGAACGGTCCCCGATCTGCATTGCGTCATCGTTGGAGACGGTGATAAGCGTCGAGCTTTGTATGACCAAACAGTCCGACTTGGTCTCGAGGACCTTGTCACCTTCACTGGCCCGCTGCCCCAAGACGAGGTTGCAGGCTGGCTCCGTCGCGCCCAACTAATCGCTGCCCCGTGTCGGGTTGGCCGCGATGGCAACCAGGATGCATTGCCCACTGTTCTGCTGGAAGCTCTTGGAGCGGGACTACCAGCGGTGACAACTCCAGTTGCCGGCATACCGGAAATCATTACCGATGGAGTGGAAGGAATCTTGGTCGAAAGCGACGATGCGAAGGCGCTGGCCAGAGGAATCCGGTTGCTTCTTGAGAATCCGCAAACCCGGTTGGAAATGTCCAAGGCTGGCCCGGCCAAGCTTGCTGGCAGCTTTGATCGAACCGTGACGATTCGTCAACTTACGGAGGCTTTTCGCACCCCAGAGTTGGTGGCGTGAGGGGTCTAAGGATCGTCCAAGTTTGTGCCGATCGGGGGATCGTCCCTGGTTCGACCAAAGGCGCAGCTCAGCATTTGCGCGGTATCGCCAGTGGATTGATTGTGCTTGGGCACGAGGTTCGCTACTACTCCGCTCGCCAAGGCGAGGGGGTATTCCCGGTCGAAGTGCGCCCCTTAGCTGATCTCGACAACGAATCGGAGGGCCGAGTCGATGTTGTCTATGAGCGGTACTCGCTGGGGCATCGAGGAGGTCTCGACTTGGCCCGATCGGTTGGTGCGCTCTTTGTCCTTGAAGTCAATGCGCCCTTGGTAGAAGAAGCGAGGTCTCATCGTCCCAACACCGTGGAGCCACACCACCCCGATGTTGAGGCCGCTCTTCTTGAGCAATCCGACCTGGTCATCACCGTGTCGTCCGAACTCAATGATTGGGTAAGGGAACGACGCCTGGGACCAAGCGTAGTTATCCCCAATGGCTTCGAACCATCGTGGTTTCCATCCCCCGCACGAGGGAATGGACCGCCAACCCTCGTGTTTCTTGGCCACCCAAAACCCTGGCATGGAGCTACCCGTCTGCCGTCTCTTCTTGTTGCTCTGTCCGATCTGGGGCATCAACCCGACCTGTTCGTCATCGGTGGCGGGCTGGGAGCGGTGGAGTTGGAAACCCAAGCACAATCATTGGGTGTCGATGACCAAGTAACCATCACCGGACCACTCCCCCCCGATCAAGCCTCAGCCCTCCTGCAGACGGCCTCGATTGGGCTTGCCCCCTATCCCCGGCAACATCCTTTTTACTTCTGTCCACTGAAGATCATTGATTACCTTGCCGCAGGTCTGCCTGTGGTCGCCACCAACCAGGGCGATATCGAAGCAATGGTCCACGATGCTGGACTTGTTGTCGATGCCGACGATGAGGATGCCTTCGTCGAAGCAGTGAGATATTTGCTAGACAATCCAGAACTCGGAGTCGAGATGGGTCTTCGGGGACGCTCGCGGGCTATGGAGTCCATGACGTGGGGCCATGTTGCCAACCGAACAATCCAGTCCATTGAACCCCTCCTGGCTGGATCTGTGGCACCGTGATCCGTCTTCGAAGCAGACGGCCAATTGACTTGCCGCGTTCTGAGCTCCGCCGAGCCTTCACCACGTTCAAGCCAGCCCTCCGTGGCCAGCGCAAGCGGATTCTTGCAGCCGTCGCGCTGGCATTGTCCGTCACCGGTCTGGAACTCGTCAAACCCTGGCCAATCACCCTGATTATCGACTACCTCGTCCCAGCAGGAAACGGACCTACCCCGGTCGCCATTGGTCCGGTCATCCTCTTTGCGCTGGCGGCTTTCCTCATCCCACTCCTGTTGGGGTTGGCCAACGAGCGACTGCAAATGGTCGTCGCTCAGGTGAGTCGCAAAGCAACGGTCCGGATTCGAAGTGATGTGTTCGAACACATGCAACGCCTCGAACTCTCCGAGCATCAACAGCGATACACCGGTGACTTGCTGGTTCGACTCATGGGCGATGTGAACATGATTCGTGACTTGCTTTTCCCCATCTGGCTTAACCTTGTCTCCCGTGGCTCGGTACTCATCGGTGGAGCGATCATGTTCGCAATCATCGACTGGCGACTGTTCTTGGTCGCTCTCATTCCGCTCCCCCTTCTTTGGCTCAGTGTTGAGCGCGGTTCTTCGGCCATCAAGGTTGCGGCCGGTAAGCAGCGACGCAAGGAGGGAGCCATTGCCTCCTCGGCAGCGGAATCGTTGCGCCAGATAAGTCTCATCAAGGCATTCGCGGCCGAGAATCGCACCGCTCATGAGTTTCGCAGCGCCTCACGAAGCGCGGAGCGGGCGACCATGGCGGCAACCAGACATGCTGCCCGCATGGCCAAGCTCACCGAGGTTCTGACCGGAGCTGGCGTAGCCCTGGTGTTGGTGCTAGGTGCCATGCGAACGATGAGCGGACTCATCTCACCCGGGCAACTCGTATTGGCGATTTCCTACACACGCATGATTTACAAGCCCATTCGCAGACTCACCGGTGAAGGTGTTCGAGTAGCCAAGGCCACCGCATGTTCGGTTCGAGTTATGGATCTTCTTGATGGGCCGATCGAAGATCCTGATGTCGGGGTCGAGGTGAATCATCTGCACGGCGACATCGAGTTCCATGATGTTAGCCACACCTACCCGGATGGACGCACCTCACTGGTTGATTTCTCCGTACGCATCCCATCGGGATCTCTCGTTGCTGTGGTTGGTGAGAACGGGACGGGTAAGTCGACCTTGCTATCACTGCTTCTCCGTCTTCATCGGCCAACAAGCGGTGAGGTGAAAATCGGTGGCGAACCCATTGATCGTTTTATGTTGTCCTCCTACCGTGATCAGATCGCCTATGTCCCCCAGGATCTTTCCCTTTTTGGTGGAACAATCCGAGAGAACCTCACCTTTGGAAAGTCGGAGGCAAGCGACCAAGAAATACTGGATGCGGCCAAGGCCGCCCTTTTTCTTCCCGTTCTTGAGAAGCTGCCGGACGGCCTGGACACGGTTCTTGACGAGAACGGGGCGTCCCTATCGGGTGGACAGGCACGGCGTTTGATGTTGGCGCGCGCTGCCCTACGCGATGCCTCCATCCTTCTACTTGATGAGCCTCTATCCGGACTCGATCCCCAAGCACGCACCACGGTGGCCAAGGCGATCGCAAACATCGCCAATGGTCGAACAACCTTGATTGTTCATCATGGAGACCTGTCTGATTTCAAGATTGACTACCAGATTGAGCTAGCTCACCGGGACCCCGGTCCACGACAAGAAGAGGCCTTGAGTCGATGATTGAGCTCGCTGATCTGACCGACGGCGTCACTGCGTCCGAGCACTTCCGAGCCGCAGGATTGATGGTGGACTCAGCCGAGCCAACCTATGTGCGCCATAAGCCGGGGGAGACAACAATCATTGCCTACCGGCTTGGCTTCCCCGACGGTGAAACCTGGGGATACGCACACTGGTGCGCAAATCCAGCCCGGGCGGCTCAAATCTTTGCCAAGTCAGCCTCGATGGCCCCCAGGCCTTCAGTCGTAGGACCAGGGCTCGTGCTGGTCGATGCGCACACGGTTCTGTACACCTTTCCCAACGACGCTCGGCTCCGGCGCCTCCGTTGGTATGTCGACTCACGAAAGCTCAAGCGGTCCCTACAAAGCCTTTGTGGCGCAGATGAACGGATCTCGGGCCGTCGAACAAGCGTTGAAGTGTTGCGCTACAAGCCAGAAAGGAGGGTGGTTCTCAAGGTTGGGCTTGCCACCAATCAACAGGCGTACCGTCCGTTGCTGCTCCGATACTCAACCCAGAGTCGGGCCCCTCAGCTCGCAACCATCGCCACCCATCTCGCTAGAAATGGCATTCGCACCCCGACCCCGGTGGCCCAGTTGGAGAACCACCGTGTTTCGGTTGATGAGTTTGTTGATGGGCGCCAACTTCTTGAGGTTGTTCGAGAAGGCGAACTCGATAGTGCTTCTGTTGCGGAGGCTCTACTGGACTTTCACGCCGTTAGCCCTTTTCCGAATCCAGAGGGCTCTGGATACTCTCCGGACCGAACCGCCGTTGTAGAACTGGGCAAGGCCAGCCAAGGCCTTTCTGGGCTTTGCGCATGGTGCTCCGAACTCGGTTCGGCCGCCCAGCGTCTGGGAGAACTTCTTAAAAGGACAGTTCCCGGCAACCACTCGTCCCAGGTTCTGCTTCACGGCGACCTCCACGCCAAGAACATTCTTGTCTCCGACAAAGACATCCTCTTCGTTGACCTTGAACGGGTTGGGGTAGGGCCCGCGGCCATTGACCTTGGCTATTTCAGAGCTCACGCACTATCTCTTGGCATTCGTCGGCCAGGCTGGTCGCCCCGGGCGATCGAGCACGCCGAAGCAGTGATTGACCACTATCGCCGACGGAGCGCCAATGCAGTTGACTCTCAAGCCTTGGCTTGGCACACCGCGATCGGACTCATCGATCAAGCCCTGCTGGTGGCTCGCCACTTAGAAGGTCAATGGCGCACAACAAGTTCCCGACTGCTTAACGCAGCAACCGAGCAACTCGATCCCAAGACCACCTCTCTGGAGACTCTCAATGAACCATCAACCACCTGACGTTGCCGTTATTGGTACTGGCTACGTTGGGCTCACCACCGCAGTTTGCCTCGCACATCTGGGACGAAACGTTGTTGCGGTGGACATAGACGAGGACAAGATCGGTCGGTTGCGGTTGGGAGAAGTCCCGATTCTCGAACAAGGCCTCGATGAGCTTCTCACCGAGGGCCTGCAGAACGGTCGACTACGCTTTAGCACCTCATACCAGCATGCGGCTGAGGCTCCAACAGTTGTTCTGTGTCTGCCAACCCCTTCACAATCTGATGGAGGGCTCGACCTCTCCTACCTCGAACAAGCGGCCACCAAGCTGAGCCAAATTCTCCAAACGGGGGCGGTGGTGGCCATCAAGTCGACCGTTCCAATTGGCACCAACCAGAAGTTGTCGAAATGGCTTGCCCGGGAAGACGTTCAGGTGGTTTCCAACCCGGAGTTCCTTCGGGAGGGAACTGCTCTAAGCGATTTTCTTTACCCCGACCGGATTGTCATTGGTGCCCAGCAAGCCTCGGCGGCCACGCAGATTGCCGACCTCTATGTCGGGATCGACGGGCCGATTCAGCTGACCGATCCGACCTCAGCCGAGGTGATTAAGTACGCATCCAACACGTTCCTGGCGGCCAAACTCTCCTTTGTCAACGAACTCAGTCGACTCTGCGATCACCTGGGGGGCAATATCGAGGCAGTAACGGAGGGGTTGGGTTCTGATCATCGCATCGGCTCGGCGTTCTTGACCCCGGGACCAGGCTGGGGCGGGTCTTGTTTCCCCAAGGACACGCTTGGCCTGGCCCATGTGGC
Organism: Actinomycetes bacterium; assembly: GCA_024276425.1. Taxonomy (GTDB): domain Bacteria; phylum Actinomycetota; class Acidimicrobiia; order Acidimicrobiales; family SZUA-35; genus JAJRQY01. Next base: position 14,308 of record JAJRXF010000065.1, read on the forward strand.
GCGAATGGCCGGACTCAAGCTTCCCGTGGTGGAAGCTGCCCGCACCAGCAATGAGATCCACCAGCAATATGTCATTGCAGAAATCGGCCGGATTGTTCAGCGACCACTAGAACAGGCTCGCGTTGGCGTGTGGGGCGCGACGTTCAAGGCTGGCACCGATGACACTCGTGACTCACCGGCACTGGAAATAATGGCCGAGCTCAACCGATTGGGTGCCAGCGTCACGGTCTATGACCCGGCGGCTCGGCCAGCGGAGATTCCAGCGGAAACAGCCGGAGACCCCTACACCGTATGTATGGGCGCTGATCTGCTTGTTGTGCTGACCGAGTGGCCAGAGTTCGCAACCGTTGATTTGGCCAAGGTTGCTGGCACGATGCGCGAACCGCTTCTCTATGACACGCGCTATGTCATTGACAACGCGAAGGCAGCGAAGGCAGGGATCGCACTTGTCCAACCCGGGCGAATGCCCTCCACTTCGTGATCTCGGTGTTGCCCCAATCGAAACCTTCCTTTATGGACCAGTGGCCGACTGCCTATCCCCGTGCTCGGGGGGCTTGGACGGTGGCCGATGCGAAGCTTGGGTGGGGTGAGCTTGACCCTGAGTCGGGCCAACATCGGGTGGTGGAACCCGGCCAGGATCAAGAGTTGCCGGCGCTCAAACGGGCTCTTGGCTTGGGCACACTGATTGGTTACCGTGTCGGGCGCCGGGCTGTGGTCCAACGCCAGGGCACCTTCGTGAAGGTTGTGCGACCAAAGCAACTGCAAGGACTGCTGATGGTCCATGAGTTTGTGTCCGACTCGTGCCCATTGGTGTCCTTCCCCCAGGTTGTAGGGAGTGGAAGTCCTGGATGGGTTGAGTTGAGCAGGGTCAGCGGAAGACCACTACACCGACTCCTAACTGAGGAGAAGGCCCCCTCCGACATGAACCGGCAACTGACGATGATTGCACGGGCGCTGGCTTGGCTACATGGCTCGGTTTCAGGCCGCGGCCTTGCCTTGAGGGAGCCCGATCACCCTCTGAGGTGGGTCGACACGGTGGCTCGAGCCGAGCCCGAGGCCCGTTCGGAACTGGCCGAGATCGCCGCGGGCCTACCAGAACTGCCCAAGGTAGAACTTGGCGTGGTACATCGGGATCTTCACGATAAGAACATTTTCGTCTCCGAGGATTCCGTGGCCCTCATTGACCTTGATGGAGTGGGCCTTGGGGCTGGTGAGGATGATGTAGCTAATCTTGGCGTGCATTTGCAACTCAGAGTTCTTCAGATGGGTGGGGATCCGCGGCTGGGTCAGCTTCGGGTTCGCTGTCTCTACGACGCCTATGAGTCTGTTCGTCCCCTTTCTGCTGATCGGCTGCGAGCGGCCGAAGTCCATACCTGGTTTCGCCTAGCCTGCATCTACCGTTTTCGAGCCAGCGGCAGGCGGCTCGTCCCGGAGCTATTGAGAAGGGCCCGCCCATGAGGACGATTCGCTTGAGCAAAGGTTGCCATTTGAGCCGCGTGTAGCTGGACTAACTTCCCCGGGTCATGGAAGCCGGTTGAGGTCAAAGTGGTGAGAGCGGGGATAGTGGGCCCGCAAGATCAGGGGGACCCGAAAGGGTTTCCAATCATTCGCGGGTTGGGCCAGGCGGTCAGCGATGGCGAAGATGGCGGAGTTGTTGAACCCTAGCCCGCAGTGAGAACCATAAACCCGAATGTTTTCGCTGTGTTCGGTCTGACGAACAAGGGACATGTGCCAATGGACAACCCCATCGGTGCGCGAGTAAATAGACGTTGTTGGGACTTCGAGCAGTGGTCTGAATGCTGCCCGGGTTTCTCGTTTGAACTCCGGAGAATGGAGGTGCTTGAGAGCATCCCAGATCCCCTGAGCCGAAGAGGAGTCTTGCTCGATCATCTGGATGGGGCTGCCAAGGGTGATTACCTGGCGAACCATGCCGGGGGCAGCGCGGGCAAGTTCGCGGGCATAGATACCACCAAGGCTCCAACCAATGATGGACACCGGGCCCTGAGCTTGGGCATGAACCGACTCGACAAGCGTGCCAATTCCATCAAGAATCTCCGCCGTTGGACCGAGGTTGGCGCCAAGGTTCCAACCATGGCTGTGATAGCCAATGTCTTCGAGAAGCTCACGCAGGGGCCGGGTTGAACGATCGTCGGCAGTGAAGCCCGGAAGCACGATGACGTGGTGGCCATCCCCCTTGGGAAGGAGGCGTTTGAAAGGGGATGCCAGCTTCATGGCCACTCGCTCCAGGGGAGCGCGCGACTCTAACACCATCATCCAAAGTGGTGGTGCCTCGATGGCTTCAGTCACGAACTCTTCTTCCGAACTGGCTTCTTCTTGCTGGCGCGCTTCTTGGGTGTTGCCCGAGTTGCCGTACTTTTCTTGGCTGCTTTCTTAGTCTTGGTCTTCTTCTTCGTTTTCTTCCTGGTTTTGGCGGGCACGGTAACCGGAACTGATGGGGACTCGACTACCTTCCTACTGGCTTCGATCCTGTCAGTGACATCGGGATTACTTGGGGCAACTGGGGCAACACCGTCACCACCTTTTCGCATAGGAGGCGGTGGCTGAGGGGCCGCCCACTCCGCCCCGGTCGCTTCGAACAGTCGGGCAATCTCGTCGATATGGAGATCGACGAGATGCCAGAGGTCGGGCACGAGGTCCCGGTCGGAGATCAAGCCGAAGTCCATTCGGTCGCCATAGCTATGTACCGTGATGTTGAGGCCGACACCATCCGAGATGGTCGATACTGGTATGTAGGCGTCCAGCTTTGCGCCGGCGAAGTACAGAGGCTCACGGGGGCCGGGAACGTTGGAGATAACGACATTGATGGGGGAGTTCACTCGGTCAGCCAATTGGGATACAAGTCTGATGGCCGCTGTAGCTACCACCGGGGAGGCATAGTCAACCGACTGGCCGAGGGCCTCGGCGGGAATGAGGTCGAACTGGTTCTTGGCTGCCATCATTGCCTCGCGGCACCGCGAAACGCGTTCCACTGGATCGTCGCAGTCGGTCGGGAGTTCGGCCACCAGGGCTGAGACTCGGTTTGTCCACGGATCCTCCTCTTTCCCCGTTCGAATCGACACCGGGACCATGGCTCGGAGTGGAGCATCTGGTAGCGCGTCGTGTTCGATGAGGTACTGGCGCAGCGCTCCGGTGCATACCGCCATCACTACGTCATTGAGGGTGCCGCCGGTGGCGTTCTTGAGTTGTTTGAGGTTGGCCAAGGCGGTCGAGCGCATGGCGAAGCGGCGGTGAGGGCTCACCGACTTATTCCACGGAGTTGGTGGAGCCGGAGTGATGGGAAGATTGACCTTGGAACGCGCCTTTGCTTTGCCATCGGACTGGTTGGTCAGGGCGCCCAAAGTGTCTCGGGTCTGAGTCGCTAGCTGACTCAGGTCGGTCAGTCCGGCGGTGTCGGCAAGGTCGCGCACGATCCTGAGTCCGAGGCGAGTACCCCGAAACGGATTGAGAGCGATGTTCTTGATCGCACGTAGCAACATGTCGGCGTCGCTAGGTGGTTCCTCACCAAACCACTCTCGAGCTTCGAGCTTCCATTCGGTGTCCCGTGCTTCATCGGTAAACAGCTTGAGCATGATGACTCCGGCCGCTCCGTCGATGGTTGCGTGATGGGTCTTCTGCAAGAGCGCCCAACGTCCATCCGCCAGCCCCTCAATGACGTAGGCCTCCCAAAGCGGGCGCTCCCGGTCCATCTTGCGGCCGACAATGCGGGCCACTTGTTCGGCTAGTTGATCGGCAGCGCCGGGCGGGGCGACCCCGATATGACGCACGTGGTAGTCAAGGTCGAAGTTCGCGTCTTCTACCCAGTAGGGTCGGTCGAGGGAAAGGGGTACCTCGACAACCTTGCGTCGTAGGGGTTCCAGATGGCTGACCATGACCTTCATCCGGTCCCGAACGGCGGTAAAGGGGTCGAAGTCTTTGGATGGACGGTCATAGATGCTTAATCCGTTGACGTGACCATAGGTATGGTCGGTATCCATCAAAAGGAAGCTGAGATCAAGTCCGGTGAGCTGTTTCATGTGGTGCCTTTCCGGTTCATGCAGGCCCCTTGGGCTGTTGCGTCCCTGAGTGGGCGCGCAACCACTATGGCCCAGATTCGCCCGGTTGCACAGGGCGGCTGCACACCGGCAAGTACAGAGGCAACAGCGCTGCCCACCTCGACTGTCTTGGCTCGGGCCAGTTCACTGTCGCGTTTGCGACCCGTTGGTGGGTCGAAACCGCGACAATGAACTTGAATTGGCGCCCCGAGCGGAGATCTAGCCAGCGACGTCGACCTTGGCCGTCACCCGATCCACCTTGACTCGGACAAGCAGTTCGCCCGAAACTGCATTGCGCTCGCCGAACTTTGCTCCGTTTTCTTCGCCCATGTAGCGACCACCAATCTTGGTCCCCCATTCCAGCAACTCATCGAGATTCTCCGAAGTCGTCGCGGTACCGGCAATAGTGAGGAAGGCAAATGGCGGTCGCTCGTCATCTAGGCAGATTGATACCCGGCCGTCGCGCAAAATGGCCTTACCTTTGAGGCTGGTCCTACTGGTCATGAAGATGATGTCGTCGCCATCGAGGGTAATCCACACCGGGCTAACGTGAGGCGAGCCGTCCTTGCGGACGATGCCCAGCTTGGCCGTTCGAGCCGGTGTCTCTTGGATGAAGGCCTTCCACCAGCCATCGGGTGCGTTCGTATATCCCATGCCGGACATAACCAGAGTCTCTGGATGCCTGTTCCCAGCCGTTGCTCGATCTCGCCGACATTGTGCTGGTCAGATAGGGCAACCAGATACTCAGCCTCACTAGTAGATTGCTCCATCGCACAAGCTTGTCCGTCGATGTGGTCATGATTCGACGCTAGCGGTAGCTGAGCGAGGAGACCTCGGACCGGGCACACTAGAGAGATGGGCGAAAAGTCGCAGAACACACAACTTCCAGAAACGGGTACTTCGAGTACTTCAAAACCAGAGGCCGCTGAGCAGGGGTCTAAGGGCAGTCGCCTCAAGCGCCGCTTCATTCTGACTGTCGTCGTGGTGGTCAGCGCCGTTGGGGCCTGGTACTTGGGGTCCGCCATTTTGCCTCGTTGGTGGGCCCAAAAGATTGGTGAGATCATTGGTGGACGGATCCTGTTTGGGAATCTCTTTGGGGCCGCCATGGGTGCAGCCTTCACCATCCTTCCCCTCCTGGCGCTTCGGGCTGGCTGGAAATTTCGGGCTGGCTGGAAGCGTTGGTTGAAGTTCCTTGTCCTAGCCCTAATCTTGGCTGCACCAAATCTGGCCACCCTTGGGATTGTCATGGGTACGGGAGACGCGGCCCATGCCGGTGAACGAAAGCTCGATGTGGATGGTCCGGGTTTCCGGGGTGGAAGCCTGGTGGGTGCGATCCTAGGGTTCGCCTTCTTTGTGGCCATTAGCCTGCTCCTGCGCTCTCGAAAGAAAAACAAGCAGAATGTGGCCGAGTTGAAGGCCAAGCTGAAGGTGAGTGAAGCGACGAACGACTAGATACTGGTGGCCTAGCCGACCCGTACCGTGAAGGCACCAGTCTCGGTGTCGGTGATGGTGAAGATAATGTCGGCCCTATTTCCGAACTCGTCCTCCCCCCGACACGTCACCTCGTTATCCTCATCGAGGAGGGTGATGACCGCAGGGCACTCGATGACGAGGGACGCTTCGATCTCCGGTTCGAGCACCTCGGCCCCGCTCGTTTCGATGGCGTCCAGATCCTCGGGTTTGAGCAAGTTGGTTGATCTCATGTTGATGCTGTCTTTGGCATCGACCTTGCCCGCAAAATTGATCGTACGGCCATCAGGCATCGTGGCTGAGCATTCGAAAGTTGTTCCGACTTCGCTATCTTCGACCGCCGGACAATTAGCGACGAGATCGACCCCAATGTCTGCGGCGAAGTCCTCCTCGATCAGCTTCACTGCCGCCTCATCAACCGACTCCCCGCCGATGGAGAACGAGCACCCTGCGGCCAGTATGGTCATCGCCGCACTCGCGGCAAACAGCTTCAGTTGGTAGTCGATCATCACGCTTCCCTCCGTGTTTGAATGATTCGAGACTAGACGACATCGCGCATCGCGGTTGGGTCAACCAGTAGAAGCGACCGAGCCAATAGTGTTCCAAGCTTGACCATCGAAGCGGCCCTGGCTGGCCTTGACCCCCAACAAGCTGAAGTCGTGCGGTGGCGTGGCCGATTTCTTTGTGTGATCGCTGGTGCCGGCTGTGGCAAAACTCGGACAATCACTCATCGAATCGCTCACCTCGACGCCTCTGGCGACATGTTGGCGAAGCATGTTCTAGCTGTCACCCACACTCGCAAATCCTCGGCCGAACTTGCCACAAGACTACGAGCACTAGGGATAAACGACGCCACGTGCAAGACCTTCCACGCAGCCGCGTTAGGACTGGTCCAACGTTTTGCTCCCGAGGAAGCGAGTAGGCAGCTGGTCATTGACTCCTGGCCTCATTTGCGGCGGATCATGTACGGGAATCGTCGAACAAATGAGTCAGAAAACGCTTCGGTAGTCGATTGCAAGGTAGAGATCGAACTAGCCCAAGCCAGGATGGAAACACCCGAAACCCTGTCGCCAGCCCTCGGTCGCCCTACAGGGATCTCCACGGTCAGGCTAGGTGCCGTTTGGTCGGAGTGGGTAGCTGAGAAGCAACGGCTCGGGCTGGTCGAGTTTGGGGACTACCTCACGATTGCGACCGATCTTCTAACCCGGGAGCCAGACATTGCTTCAATCGTTCACAACGAGTGGCGGATGGTCGTCGTTGATGAGTATCAAGATATCGATCGGGCCCAACAGACACTGCTTGCCGCGATCTTAGGGGAGCAGGGGCAACTTTGCGCCGTTGGAGACCCTCGGCAAACCATCTTCTCGTTCAAGGGTTCCGAACCCACGTTTCTGACGGATTTCGCTCGCTATTTCCCTGGTTCTGAGGTCCGCTATCTCAATCGGAACTACCGATCGACACAACAAATCGTTGGTGTCGCTAACCGGATCTCGCAGAGCGTCGGCAAGCCGGATGCTCTAATCTCTAGCAGTGACGTTGGCTCAACCTCGGACGGTTTAGTCCCATCGGTTCTTTCAGCCCCCAACGTATTGGCGGAGGCTCGGTTGGTGGCCGAGGTGTTGGCGCGCGCCCATTTGCGGGGCCAGGCGTGGAACGAGATGGCAGTCCTTTATCGACTCAACGTGCAGTCGGGAGTCCTTGAGGGTGCTTTGCGTCGCCAAGCAGTTCCCTTTGAGATAGTCGGGGACCGCCTGTTCTATGAGACCGATGCGGTGCTTGAGATCCTGCGACCCTTTGGTCGAGCAGCGAAGGAGGAGCCGACCCAGGATGGGATGGCCCTCCTGGTTGACCACGCAAACCGACTTGGTTGGAATCGGTTTGATCCCCCTGAGGGTTTCGGAGGTTCTCGCAGACGTTGGGACTACCAAACAGCCCTTGTCGAACAGGGCGAGGCGTTGGTTGCTGGCCACGGCCAGCTTGAGGCTGGAACGCTTCGCGAACTGTACCTTCAAGCAGCGATGCAGGACTCCGAACCCTCTCTTGACCGAGTAACGCTGGCGTCTATCCACCGGGCAAAGGGTCTGGAATGGGACGAGGTGGTCTTGTTTGGTGCGACTGAGGGGCTGTTGCCCTTCTACCGTGCATCCTCCCCTCGGGACATTCAAGAAGAGCGGCGCTTGTTTTATGTTGGGGCGACTCGGGCCCGAAAGAACCTCACATTCACTCACGCTCTGACGAAAACCACAGCCCGGGGTCAAGAGTCAAGCCAGGTGCCTTCGCGGTTTTTGGTTGACGTGGAGGACCCACTGCTGTTTGGTTGAGAATCTGGATTCGGTGTCCAGGTCAGATCTGCATCTATCGCTAGAGTCGGATTTATGGCTTCTCCTCAGTCCGGCATTTTTGTTGAAGAGTCCTCAGCTCATTGGTTCCAGGAGTACGACATCGCAAGATCGATTGATCCCTCGGTCATCCGGTCGGTCTTGGCTCAGGTCGCCACCCTCGGGTCGGTTGAAGATGAGGTCCAGATTGTTCTCGGAGTCGGCTCCGAACTTGCTCATAGGATTCAACTGGAGACACCGCAGGATTTCCGGGCCTTTGCCACCGTGGGAACTGGGAGCCGTTCTGCCGTCGCTACCCAGCACGACTTTTTTCTTTGGTTTCATGGCAACGAGTCGGGTCTTCTCTTTGACCTGGCTCTCCAAAGTCGTCGGTTGCTCACGGAAATTGGAGCCATTGTTGGCGACGTTCCCGCCTTTGTTTATCGAGACAACCGCGACCTCACTGGCTTCATCGATGGCACCGAGAACCCAGCGGTGTCCAAAGCTCGGGTCCTGGCCGTTGTGGACAATGACAGTCCAGGAGCGGGAGGAAGCATCGTGCTGGCCCAACGTTGGGTCCATGATCTTGACTCTTTTCATTCACTTGGAATCTCCGAGCAAGAGAAGATTATTGGACGCACCAAGCCCGATTCGATCGAATTGAGCGAAGAGGCCCTGCCCGACACGGCCCATATTGCCCGCGTTGTCATGGAAGCCGATGATGGCGAAGAAATCGAGATCTATCGCCGGTCGGTGCCCTGGGGCGACAGCACCGAAGCGGGACTCATGTTTGTAGGCTTTACCGACCAACTCGACAAGATCGACAATATGGTTCGGGCAATGTTCGGTGTTGACCAAGCAGTCAATGGCCAAGATGGCCCAGACAACGTCGTCTATGACCGACTCATCGACTTCTCTACTGCCCGAACCAGCAGCTACTACTTCGCCCCGAGCCAAGAAACCATTGCGGAGTTGGACGGCCCCTAGTGCGTCGGCTCGAATCTCTTCTAGTTGCCGTCACCCTCGTTGTCTCCTTTCTCACCTACCTGAGGGAAGGTCACCCCCTTGGGGCTCTCGCAGTGTTTGCCGCTGTTGTCCTCCACGCCGTTGTCAACTCTCCGCGTTGGCAGCTCATCCCGATTTATGCGGTTGCGACTGTCTCCATCGCTATTGCTGGCTTAGGAGTTGAGATGGGGGGGCTGCTCAACCAGGGGGTGTTCTGGATTGGTGGCCTACTTCTCGTTGCTGGTACCGCACTCGGAATCGGGCTGCCGGTCCGGTCAACTCCTGCTCTAACCGGGCCGCACTTTGTTGGGACTTCAACCTTCCATCTGACTCAGGATGACCGACCAGAGGTTCACGCAGACCGTGCCGGGGCTCGCCGCGAACTCATGTTGCAGATCTGGTATCCGGCAGTGGAGAACTTGCATCCGTTGGCAGAATACCTACCGAATCACGCTATTGGTGGACCGGCCCTTGCCAAGGTCTTCGAGATGCCTCGCTTTGGGTTGAATCATCTCAATCTCATACGCCCCAGAGCCAGAATCGATCCCGATGTTGTTCCGTCCGAAGAGCCCTTTCCCGTCTTGCTTTTCTGCCACGGTCGGAGCGGAACTCGGGTTCAGAACACGTTCCAGATCGAAGAGCTGGTGAGCCACGGCTATGTCGTTGCCGCAGTCGATCACCCCTATGGAGCTGGCTATACCGTGTATCCGGACGGTCGAATTATTGGCTATGACCATTCAATTTTCGGTGATGACTCGCCGGAGCAGTCCGGCGTTGTTATCGAAGAGTGGGTGAAGGACCTTCAATGGGTTCTGGACACCTTGGATGAGTTCGATGCTGAGAGCGAAGGGCAGTTTGGCGGAGTCCTCGACTTGGAACAGGTCGGTTGTTTTGGTCACTCTGCTGGAGCGGGAGCGGTCATCGAATTCTGCTACCGCGACAACCGCTGTGGGCCTGTTGTCTGCTATGACCCCTGGGTGGTACCGACCTCGGACGAAACTATCCAGGCCGGTTTGGCACACCCCCTGCTGATTCTCAAACAGGAGGCCCATCTCGGGCCACTAAACGCCGAACGACTGCAGACCTTAGCGCGGGCAACATCGTCCAGCTACGTTTGTGAAGTTGAAGATACGAAGCATCTGGACTTCAACGACTACAAGCTGTTGGTTCCGGCAATGGAGTGGGTGGGTATGACCGGCTCCATCGACGGCGAGTTGCTTGGTGACATTCTCAACACCTTTACCAGGGCGTTCTTCGACACCCATCTTCGTGGCTTTCCGCCATCGCCAGTCTTTGGGCGGTCGGCCTTTCCCGAGGTTCACCTTCGCCATGCATCCGGCGGCGAGGTCTGAACTTGAAGATCCAAAGCTGAACGCTCGGAGAATGACTAGGGCTGAACGGCCAATGATCGTGTGCCGCTGAATTGCATCACGCCATCGTCCACATCTGCCTTGGAGAAAAGTTTGCGATCAGCCGCGTAGTCTTGGGTATTGAGCCAAGGGTCACGGTCACCTTGTTTGGGAAGCAGCGGCATCGCCCGCTGCATGTAACCACTGGAGAAGCCTTCGATCCAAGGTCGCTGAGGCATGTTGGTATCTTGAGGACGCAGGCGAGGAACACACTGTGAGGTTCCGGTTTTGGACATATGGTTCAGTATGCGACAGACGTATTCACAGGTCAGGTCCGCTCGAAGCGTCCAGGAAGCATTGATGTAGCCAAAAGTGGAGACAAGGTTGGGAACATCGGAATAGGCCATGCCCTTGTAGGTCCAGGTCTTGGAGAAGTCAACCTCGACACCATCAACAGAAAAGGTCATCTCACCCAGGGTCACCAATTCAAGCCCGGTTGCCGTCACGATAATGTCGGCCTGAAGTTCCTGCCCGGAGACCAACCGGATCCCTGACGGTGTGAATCTCTCGATCTGATCGGTGACAACGGAGGCCTTGCCCGATGCAATTGCCTTGAAGAGGTCACCGTTTGGGACGAGGCAAAGACGTTGGTCCCATGGGTTATAGCTCGGCGTGAAATGATCGTCGATGATGTCACTGGGCAATTCCTTGGCCAACAGGTCGAGTAGGTGAGACTTGACCTTGTCTGGCTCCGCACGGCTCCGCTTGTAGACGAGGCCGGTCATGCGCACATTTTTCCATCGGGTTATCCGGTAGGCAAGAGAGTCCGGCAAGATCTTTCGTAATCCGTTGGCCACAGCGTCGGTATCGGGTCGAGACACCACATAGGTTGGGCTGCGCTGCAACATCGTGATGTGCTCGGTCTGCTCGGCCATGGCCGGAACGAGGGTCACCGCCGTCGCCCCTGACCCAATAACAACAACTTTCTTACCCAGGTACTCGAGGTCGGTGGGCCACTCCTGCGGGTGAACGATTTGGCCATCAAAGCTCTCCTCTCCGGGAAAATCCGGCCGATGTCCGCCCTTGTAGCTGTAATAGCCCGAACACATGAACACGAAATTGGCCTGATAGATAACCTCCCCTTCTCCCACCGGACCGGAGTGATGAACCCGCACCGTCCAAGTCGCGTCCTCGCTTGTCCAATCGGCCGAGACGACCTGGTGGCGGAAGCGGATGTGTTGGTCGATTCCAAACTCGGTGGCAGTTTCCTTTAGGTAGTCCAGAATCGCTGGCCCATCAGCGATCGACTTCTGGGCCGTCCACGGTTTGAAGCCATAACCCAATGTGTGCATGTCACTATCGGACCGGATGCCGGGGTACCGAAAGAGATCCCAGGTTCCACCAAGATCATCCCGTCCTTCCAGAATGGCAAAGGAGCGATCTGGACAAAAGGTTTTGAGGTGATAGCCAGCCCCAATTCCGGAGATTCCAGCGCCAATGATAAGAACGTCGAAGCGGTTGGTGTGCTCGGTCATTCGTACTTCCTGGGTGGTGAGGGTAAGCCTGAGGTACGTTACTTGCTCGAATCAAAACGGTGAAAGCGCGGGATTGAGCAGAGTCGGGGGAGTCCTTTGAGCAACGAACTGTGGAACAAGTCGGCCATTGAGCTAGCCGGTCTCATCAGAGACAAGGAGGCAAGCAGTCGCGAGGTAGTGGAGGCACACCTGGATCGGATCGACTCGGTGAATCCCGACCTAAATGCAGTGGTTGTGGTGCTGGCCGAGCGGGCCAGGGAGGAGGCCGACGCCGCCGATGCGGTGACCACATCTGGAGAGGAAATCGGGCCCCTTCATGGGGTGCCGATGACGGTCAAGGAGAACCTTGATCTTGTCGGTAGCCCAACAACGCAGGGGATGCCTGCTTTTGCCGATGCCATGCCAACCCAAGACGCGCCGGCTGTTGAGAGAATGCGTCGGGCAGGGGCCATTCCTATTGGTCGCACCAACTTGCCAGAGATGGGGCTTCGAATTTCGACCGACAATCCCCTTCGGGGACTCACCCGCAATCCCTGGAATCCTGACGTCACCGCCGGTGGATCCAGTGGCGGCGAGGCCTCGGCCATCGCGGCGCGTATGTCTCCCATTGGCATTGGTAATGACATCGGTGGATCACTCAGAAACCCAGCCTTTTGTTGTGGAATAGCGTCCATCAAGCCGACTCATGGGCGGGTCCCAATGGGGAGTTCCATCGAGCCGATTGATCCCCCGCTGGCGTCAGCGATTATGGCTACCGACGGGCCAATGGCACGCACGATTGCTGATGTGCGACTCGGTCTTCAGATCATGTCGGGCCAACACGTACGCGATCCCCGCTCAGTCACGGTTCCCTTTGACTCGGGCCACCTGGCCAATGACTCGGGCCACCTGGCCAAGAGGGTTGCCCTCGTCACATCGATTCCTGGTGGTTCGGTTCGGCCGCAGTACATCGAAGCTGTTCGGGCTGCCGGTCGAGCACTCGAGGCGCAAGGTTATGAGAGCGAAGAGGTTGAGGTGCCCGAACTCGAACGAGTCAACGAGGTCTGGGGCAGACTGCTGAGCGCTAGCGTGGCCAACCTCATCCCCCTCTTCGATGGGATCATGGACCCGCAGACTTTTCGGACTCTTCAGGATTTTGTCTCCAGGTTCGCTCAGCCAGGACCAATCGACATTCTGACCGCCGAAAGGAATCGCCTCGGAAGGGTCTGGTCTGCATTCCTGGCCGACTATCCGGTGGTGGTCAGTCCGGTATGGACAAATCCCGCATTTCCCCATGGGGTCGACATTGCCGAGGGAGGGATCGACCTCACCCTGGACCGGATCAGGATGATCACACCAGGCAACCTTTTGGGTTTGCCAGCCGCAGTTGTGACGACCGGTCTGGGGGAGGGCATGCCCGAGGCGGTCCAGGTCATGGCCGACAGGTTTAGTGATGATCGGGCATTGAACGCGGCTGAGATTGTCGAGTCGGCTTCTGAGCGCATCCATCCCGAACTTGGGGGATAGACCTTGGACGGTGGGTTCCTAGCGACGTCCTGTGTCGAAGGCCCAGATGACGATCTCCACCCGATTGCGAGCATTGAGCTTGGTCATGATGCTCGCAACATGGGCTTTCGCCGTTCCCAAAGACACGTGGAGTAGCTTGGCGATCTCCTGATTGGTGAGGCCGTCGGCCACGGCTCGGAGGACCTCTTCTTCTCGTGGAGTCAGTTCGCCTCCTTGGGGTTGTGGGCGGTTGTTCTCGTGGCCTAACGAACGAGGGTGTTGCACGTGCTCCAGGAGCCTGGTTGTGACGCTCGGCGAGATCAAGGAGTCGCCCTCTGCGGCCGAACGAATGGCCTGGATGAGCATGGCTGGTCCTGCGTTCTTGAGGAGAAAGCCGATCGCTCCAGCTTGGAGTGCCCCATAGACGTACTCGTCATGATCGAATGTGGTGATGATCACGACCCGAAGGGGATCTGCAACATCGGCCCCGGCTACCAACTCGGTGGCTTCAAGACCGTCAAGTTCCGGCATGCGAATGTCGAAGAGACAGACGTCTGGGCGGAGGTGGAGGGCCTTGGTTACTGCATCACGACCGTTATCCGCATCAGCGACTACCTCGATGCCTTCGGCGTTGTCCAGAATCATCTGGAACCCTGCTCGAATCAGTTCCTGGTCATCGGCAATGAGTACTCGAATGCTCACCGGTGGGCCCTCCTAGGAGTCACACTAGTGGTTGGAGGGGGAGGGAAGCCGGGACGGTTCCTCTCGTAAAATTCCAACCATGCGCCGCATCTCGGCGATGGACTCGTTGGCTAGATCGACGATATTGGCCAGAGCGTCGCTTAATGCCTCGGGGTCCTGTGAACTGACGAAACGGGCAGCCTCCGCTTGAACGACGATTGCGGAGACCTGATGGGCGACGGTGTCGTGAAGTTCTCGTGCGAGGAGGTGACGTTCGGCCAGGCGAACCTTAGCCCGTTGCTCATCCAACAGGCTTGCTCGGTATCGCATCGCGATGCCAAGCAGCCCAACAATAACCCATCCCACCAGGACAGCGGTCAAGGGATCTGGGTCTGGCTGGAGGATCGTTAGTCGGACCGCAAGTGGGCCGAGCCACAATGTTGTCCCGAGGATGACCTGCCGGTGAGTGCCCCACCGGTGGAGGGCATAAACCAGCAAGGCCAGGGGGGCGGTTGTCATCCCGAAGTTCAAGTATTCGACGCCGTTCAGGTAGGCCACGAGCGACACGGTCTGCCCCGCACCGCTGACCAAACCCAACACCAAGTGGGAAAGGCTTCGTCGCCAAGGAATGCCGACGACGGCGATGGAGGCTACGAGAACCTGGCCCGCCAGCCAAGGGCCGGGGTCGAAGATGGCTTCACCAACGAGAAGGCCCAGCATTCCCGCTACCGCCAACCAATCTCGTCGTTGAGGCTTCATCCTAAGGACAAACCTAGGACGATCTGAGGGGGTTGGTATTGGTCTTTCGGCCACGATTGATCTGGTAGTTTGGATGATTGCAATGGCGGAGGGCTCCAGCACACTTTCGTCCATGAACATCGTGGCCCAAGCCGACAAACTTACCAAACGTTATGGCACAGCCACGGTGGTAGACAATCTCTCTTTCCTCATTCCAGAGGGCAGCGTTGTTGGCCTGATCGGTCCCAACGGAGCGGGCAAAACCACAACCATGAAAATGCTTCTTGGATTGGTTTCGCCTTCGGCTGGCTCGATGGAGCTACTCGGGGTTTCCGTCGGAGGGTCAAAGTGGGGGACAGTCCTCAAACGGGTCGGTTCCATGATTGAGGATCCTCCGATTTATGACCGGATGACGGCTCGCCAGAATCTTCGCTACCAGTCATTGGCGGTCACCGGTCGAGTTGATGATGGTCAGATCGAGGAGATCTTGCGCCTGGTTGACCTGGCCGATCGAGCCGATGATCGGCCTCGCGCATATTCGCTGGGCATGAGGCAGAGACTCGGGATCGGAATCAGTCTGATGGGTAACCCTGAGCTTGTCATTTTGGACGAGCCGGCCAATGGGCTAGATCCGGCGGGGATAATTGATATTCGCAACCTACTTCGTCGTCTGCCTGAGTCGGGGACCACCGTGTTGGTTTCTTCTCACCAATTGGCCGAGGTCCAACAGGCTTGTGATCAATTGGTGATCTTGGCCCAAGGAAAACTGGTTACTGAAGGCACGGTGGATGAAATTCTGGGAGCCGGCACCAGCCACCACTTCCGGGTTTCCGTTGATGGGACAATGGTTGAGCTTGCCATGTCCACGTGTCGAGATCACGGCTTTGGGGTTGAGGTGGTTGGTCCTGACTCGTTCTTGGTTTCGCCCCCCGATGAGGTTGATGGAAGGGCGATCAATCAGATGCTCTTTGATGCGGGATTGGTGCTGTCAGAAATCACTAAGCCCCGGGCTTCGCTTGAGGACGCGTTTCTTGACCTGGTTTCGTCGCCGTCATCGCTACTCCCGGCTGCTCCTGCGTCCTCACCTACTGAAAGCAACCCATCATGATACGAGCTGAGTTCTACAAGGTCATTCACCATCGCGTACCGTGGGTGTTGCTTGGTATCAGCACCCTGTTTGTAGTAGCACCATCGGTGTTTTTTTTGTTCCGTCCACCGGCAGACGCGGGGTCCTATCGTGAGGCCGCCCTCGCTGTTCAACTTGTGATTGGTTCGATTCTGGCTGCGGTGTATGGATCGTGGATTGTGGGCAATGAGTATCAGCAGGGAACGCTTCGGAGGGTGCTGGCTACGGACGCTCGACGGGCACGTCTCCTGGGGGCCAAGCTCGTTGTCGGCGTTTGTACTGTGGTGGTTGGGTTGGCAGTTGTTTCTGCTGGTGGTGTGTTTGCCGCGTGGCTCAGCGCCCAACTGAGTGGGATGTCCCTTGACCTCGACGGTCTCTTTCGATCCCTCGTGTCGGTGTCTTTCCCGACCATGGTGACAGTTCTGATCGGTCTTGGATTGAGCATTGTGACCAGGAGTTCTACTTACGCCATCATCACGACCTTGGGGGTGATGGTCATATTCGGTCCGTTGTTGTCCCTCGTTCCGCGGGTGGGGAAATACACCCCGTCAGCTCTGACCAGCCAGCTCGCTGATCGGATCGAGGACCCGGCTTCGGTTGGGGAGTTGGGTCATGTAACGGCGGGAATCGGTTTGGCTCTCATCCTTGGGGGCCTTGGTGTTGTTTGCGTGGGACTGTTCACCCGGCGTGATATTTAGCTCGCAAGCTGGGCCGTGACCAGCAATCCGAGACCCAGAACAAGGTAGAAACCAAGGGGAAGCGAGATCAGGCCACCCAGTTGATGGGGCCAAATACGAACGAACTACTGAGTAGCCACCCAAAGCGAGCGGCTCCGAGCGATGCAAAGGCCGTTGGCGTCGAAAGCGACCGATGCCCCGGCTCGCTTCCGTCCATCCCAACGATCGTTGGTATCACCGCCCCAGGCCACGAGAGCGTATTGCTCGCCCGGTTGGATCGCCTTAGCTACTTCGACGGCGTACTGCACAGTAAAAGCTGGTCGGCGTCGACCCTCATAGCCAACAAACCAAGCAGCAGCACAATCCAGAGCCGCCCACAGAACGGCACCATCGACGGATCCATCGACGCCGGTGGCCCAGGCCGGTGGGGTCCAATCGGTGGCAAAACGACCGTCACCGGTAGGACCGGCATGGACCCTCATGGAGTCGTCCTCCAGGCCACAAGAGAAGCAGTGCGGAACTGGGTGAGTGTGGTCGTCGCCGGGAAAGTTGGCTCGTGCGGCCTGGGCATCCACGATTGACAATGCCGTGGTTGAGAAGAATTCGGGCTCCCACCGTTGGGCCTGCATAACCACGGTGGCGGGGCTCGTCGTCGGATCGAGGAGGTTCCAGCGTTGGCCGGGCTTGATCTCCTCAACCACGAGGTCGGTGTCCAACGGTATGGGAGATCGTATTGCCACGGTGGATGGTTGACCGATGATGTCGATGAAGCGGGCCGTGGTCCAGCCACCCTGGCCTGAACCGGTTGGACCTTGGAACCAGTGGGGGATCCGTATGGTCGAACGGGGTAGCGTCATTGGCCGAACTTCTTGGCGATTCGATTGATGGTGCCCATGGTACGTACCGTGAATTGTCCGCTCTCTTTGTCCCACGCATTGAGCTTTAGTTCGCTGTCGCGAACACCTGATGTCGGCACCCAATAGACCTCCGAACC
>JAJRXF010000066.1 GCA_024276425.1 Actinomycetes bacterium
ACAGGGTCGGTGGCGGCCGGATCTAGGTCCAAAACAAGGGTCCAAATGGTATTGTAGTGGCTTCCATTGGTGGTGTGTAAATGGTGTTGGCTGGACACCACCTTCGCCGAATGCACGCTCGACAGCGGATAGGTAACCGCAGGTTGGCGGCATCGGTCAATGGTGATGGTGCCACCCCGGACACCAATTTGGAAGTTCTTTTTCGGGCGATAGGCGTAATCTACTCCCAGAGTTAGGAGCGCGATGAGTGCCGGTGTAAGCATGGAGAAGACAACTGCGCTTGGGCCATTCTTCCACTGGGTGGCCAGGATGAGTGCGATCACGCCGACAATGAATAGTCCAAAACCTACGCGGAAGCGGTTTCTGTTTCGTGCGGCATTGGGGTGCCTGGGTGGCATCCACACGAACGGCTCGTTGCTCCTATTCGGCCCTCCGCCCGGTCGATTTGCTCCCGGCGAGCCAGCTTGTGTTGGCGCTCCAACCACGGCTCCAGGAGAAGTGCCGGGCTGGTTGGTCTGGGCCCAGGCGGTCCACCGCTGAAGGTCCCCTTCGAGTGCCCGGACATCGTCTTCGGCAAGGTTGCTGTAAAGGGTGAGGCCGGGGAGGCGCTGGCTCCAGCCACCTTCTGGAGTTGTCGCTTCCAGGGACCAGTACCAGTTTGGCCATGAGGAACGCCGCCGTAGTATCGGAACCGAACTGGTCCTTAGATCGAGGGAGGCGGTCGACTTGGGTTGGACAAAGTGAGTTCGCCGGTCGGGCGGAGGGTGAGATTGGTGGCCTTGGCTAGACGGCCTTGTCGTTCGGACAGGGCAAAGATGCCGCCGATCATTATGGTCACCACAGCAGCCGTGCGAATGCTCTCGCCCGACGAGCTGACTATGGCCCAGATGAGCCAGACCAAGACGAGGGCCAATAAGAGAAAGAGGACGATACGGGTGGTGCGTTTCTTAGCCCGGTTCGGTTCCGAGTTCGGATACGTCCACGTCCAGACGTCTCCTTGTCCGGAAACCGTTACTCGGTACTCCCCGACTCGATAGCGTTCGGGCTATGCGTGCATTGGTCCAGCGAGTGAGTCGAGCGAGCGTAGAAGTTGATGGTGACATCGTTGGACAGATAGGTCTTGGCCTCTGCGTCCTTGTCGGAGTCACTCACGATGACTCACAAGAGCAGGCGGAGAAACTAGCGGACAAGCTCTACAAGCTTCGGATATTCGCAGACTCCGACGACAAGATGAATCTGTCGGTCGGTGATGTCGGTGGTGACATTCTGGTAATCAGCCAATTTACGCTCTATGGCAATGCCAGAAAGGGCAACCGAGCCTCCTATGTGCAAGCGGCAAGACCAGAAGTGGCCGAACCCCTCATTAAGCATCTTGTCGAGGATCTGAGAACTCGGGGACTGTCGATCCCAACGGGCGTGTTCGGCGCAGATATGGATGTAGAACTGGTTAATCAGGGTCCCGTGACCCTCAGCATTGAGATCTGATGGAGCCAACTCCCCTACTGATGACCGAGCCGAAAAACCTTCGACTTGGCCAGCAAGGTCGCGCCTAGCATTGTCGCTCTATGCAGCTCCCCGTTCGTGTCAGTCTTCTCCTTCATCCGAGCGTGTCGGTGGGGATTTTGCTGGCGACCGGATTGAGCACCCTGGTCTTTGTCTCCACCCCATTCCTCTTCCCCCTCATTGCCGAGCACTACGGGGTTGGTCTTGGGTTCGCATCCTTCATTGGAACCTTCCAGCTTGGGGGGTTTGTCCTGGGAAGTTGGGGAGCTGGACGAAGGCTTCAGCCAACGCGCAAAGTCTTCTTCTTTGCCCTTCTTCTCGCGGTCGTGTCGAACTTACTTTCGGCTTTCTTGCCCGCTTACCCGATTCTGATTGGGTTGCGGTTCCTCTCCGGCATTTCACTAGGCATGATCAGCTGGTTTGGTTGGGTGCAAGTTTTCGGCGACGAGGCCCGTATGGGGGAGATCGCAGTCATTGGTCCCATCGTTGGGGTGCTCACCTCACCCCTGATTGCGGTGGTAGCTAAGCGGGGTGGGGCATCGGCTGTTTTCCTGTTCCTCGGCCTGCTGGCCATTGGTCCCCTCATCCTTAACCGAAGTACCGGCGTGGCTGGGGCCCGTCCAACAAACACCATCCGACATAAGGCGGTAAACGTTGCCCGAGTCCTGCTTCTGAGCCTTGGACTCTTCACGCTCGGAGGGTCGGGAGTGTTCATGTTCGCTGTGGTCATTGGCTCGGACCGATTGGGGTTGTCCCCCTCCCAAGTGGCATGGGTCTTCAGCTTCAACGCCCTCTGTTCAACAATCAGTGCCGGTCGTACCGGCAAGCGTGGCATCCCCGGTCCTTGGCTGGTTAGCGCTGGTATGGCCGCCATTGCGTTGGCAACTGCTGGCTCGACCTTGGTGTTCGCTTTGGCCGCCGGATGGTGGGGGTTTGCGTTCTGGATGGGTGTGCCCGGTGTGTTTACCATCCTGGCCGAGCGGTCCGCTTACCCGGAGGAACGGGCGGGGGATGCACAGGCTGTTATGGCGATCGGGCGGGTGTTTGGCCCCTTGGCCGGTGGTTTCATCCTCCAGAACTACACCTCGGCGACCCTGGGCCTACTGGGTGGTGGACTCATGATTGTGATGGGCATTGTTGTCTTCTTGACCCGCAACCTCACGGAGCCGACCGAGGCCGATCATTCGCTCGGTGTCGCCTGACGCCGTGAAACCAGCAGCGATCCGCCGGTGAAGGCAAGGACCCCATAGATCAGTCCTGGCCACGAACCAACCCTACTACTGATGGTTCGGCCACTGCGCATCTCGATGGTCTCGACCAGCACCCGCCGCTCGCCGATATCGCTGCGCTGTATCACCTCACCGTCAGGAGAAATAATGGCTGAGAGCCCGGTTGGTCCGGCCATGAGTAGCCAGCGATCGTTTTCGATTGCACGAAGCTGATTGGAAGCAATCTGTTGGGTGTGGACCTGGGTAAGCCAATAGGTAGCACCGTTGGTTGGATTGGTCAAAAGCTGCGCCCCTGACCGCACCGCATGACGGGAGCGATGGTCGAAAAAGGCTTCCCAGGAAATGGCGACACCGACAGGGCCAATCGAAGTATCGAGTACGGGTGGCTCGGTCCCCCGTAAAACATCACGATTGGGAATCTCGTCACTGAACATTTCGATCAAACCCCGGAGTGGGACGTACTCACCAAAGGGAACGATCTGAACCTTGTCGTAGCGGCCAACCACGGTTCCGTCCGGGTTGATGGAACTCTGATAGTTGACCGTGTTCTCACCGTTGGGGGCTCGATGGAACCATCCGGCAAGCAGGCTGGCATTCTGTTCTCTGGCCACCTGGCTAACCCGGTCGGCCGCTTCATCGAAGTCCAGGATGCCTCCCGGATTGACGACGTTCTCTGGCCACAGAATGAGATCGACCTGCTGGGTCAATTGTTTTGTGGCTTCGATGTGACGGGCCAGAACTACCGGTTCCTGAGCCCTGGATGCTCGTGTTCGCGTTGGGCCCCCGCCCTGAACAACCGCGACGTTGGCCGTTCGTTCCACCTGAGCCCGGGGATGGACAGCGGCGCCGAGCAGAACTAAAGCGACAAAACCAATACCGATAGCCGCCGCCCGGTACCGACGAAGAAGGAGTGAAACTAGAGCTTGGCCGACGATGACGACCAGGATCACGACCAGGAGAGGGCTGGCTAACCGAGCCGCTTGACCTAAGGGTGAGTTGACTTGGCTCAAGGCGACGTTAGCCAGAGGAACCCCACCGAAGGGCCAGTACCAGCGGGCAATCTCGGCCAGGGCGAACGTGCCAGGGAAGATCGCCAGCTTGGCCGGGCCATCTGGTGGGGTCGCCGCCGCGGCCACCCCAAAGAAGACCCCAAAGATGGCCACCGCGAGGAAGTATCCGGGGGCTGTGAGGTCAAACATCCACAACATGGCAGGGAACAACCACCACGCGGCAACCATCCACCCCCGCCTAAACCGTTGTGGGCCCGTGGTGTCGAGGAGCAATCGATCAAAAAGAGCGAAACCAACAAAGGCCAGTGGCCACCAGCCCCAGGGAGGAAGGGATCCAGCGATGCAGATACCGGTGGCAGCACAATGTAGGGTTGTGCGCCCTCGCTTGAATGGCATCAATCCACAATCCGGGCTGCGGCTTCCCGCCCACCACCAATACATACCGGTAGGCCGATTCCTCTATAGGCGGCTCCAACCAGATGGATGGTGGGAGCGTCCTTGCCCACTGCCTCGAAAATTGCGTCAACTCGGGCGCTGTGTCCGGGAACATATTGGGGAAGAGCATCAACCCAGCGAACGACTCTGGTGTTCAAGGGGTCCTCATCAATCTGAACGACCTGGCGCAGGTCAGATACCAGTCGACTGAGCAGGGTTTCGTCATCGAGCGTCATGGCTCGAGTGTCGCCGAAGCGACCGGAGGTTAGGCGAATTAGGACGGTGCCATCTTCACCCTTGTAGTGAGACCATTTGGTACTGAACCAGGTTGAGGCAGTAATGATGTTTCCGTCAATTCGCGGAAACAAGATGCCTGAGGCATCCAGCGCCGGATCGACCGCGGACTCTCGAAACTCAACCGTGACCTGGGCGACGGAGGCATACTCAATTTCGGCCAAGAGGCTGGCCGCGTTGGGCGACACCGGCTCCAAAATCTTGGCCGCCACAGGCGCGGGGGTGTCGACAATGATGTGGTCGGCTTCGATCATGCCAAGCTCTTCAATCGGGGAATTGAGATGAAGAGTGGCGCCTTGGAGTTCTTCGACGAGGCGCTCGACAATGCGATAGATACCTCCGGGCAATCCGTAAAAGACGGGCTCATTCGCCCCGGCTGACCCCAGCGTTGCCCCAACTCCGCCCCGAGCTTGGCGGAGCCCTTTGATAACCGAGCGGTTCGACGTTGCGACTTCCCACAGCATTGGAGAGCTTGATCGAAGGCTCAACCGATCGATGTCGGAAGCATTGATTCCGCCGATCATCGGGTCGATGAGTCGGTCGGTGACTTCATCTCCGAGCCGGGCTCGAAAGTATGCGCCCACGGATATATCGTCCCCGACCGTAGTACTGGGAAGGTCGAAGTCTTCGGCTGCTCTGGCTACTCCATCGGGGGAAATCAGGCCCGATTCGGCCAGGGCCTCGAGATCGGTTGGGACCCCAAGAACGGTTCCTTTAGGCAGCGGATAGAGCTTTCCGTCTCGGTGAAAGTAGGCGGGAACAGGAGCGGCTGGGCTGGTGAGCTCTGATCCAAGACCAAGGTCATCACAGAGTTGGCGGCCCTCAGGGACTCGGGCCAAGAACGTATCTGGCCCGGCGTCAACCACCCGATTTCCCACGTTGGATGAGTGGATTTTGCCCCCAAACCGATCGCTGGCTTCATAGACGGTTACATCACATCCGGCCTTGTGCAGATCGAATGCGGCACAGAGACCAGCGATGCCCCCACCCACAACTGCGACGGAGATCATGATGAAGTCCCTTTCGTCTGACCATCGGCGGAACCAACAGCGTGCACAAGATCAACAATCCGCTTGAGTTGATCGGGGTTTGTTTGAGGGAGCACGCCGTGGCCGAGGTTGAAGATATGACCGGGGTGTCCAGCGTTGTCGGCCAGAACACGATGGACTTCTTGTTCCAGCACGCTCCAGGGCGCCAATACCAATGCGGGGTCAAGGTTTCCCTGAAGGGCCACCCGACCACCAGTTCGCTGGCGAGCATCACCAAGCGGAGTTCGCCAGTCAACCCCGATCGCTTCGGCACCAGCAGCGGCTATTTGGGGGAGCAGTTCGCCAGTGTTGATCCCAAAGTGGATTCTGGGCACACCAAGATCGGCCATGGCTGACAGGATCTTGGTTGAGTGTGTAAGCACATACTCCCGATAGTGCTCCGGTCGCAGGGCGCCAGCCCAGGAGTCGAAAAGCTGGACCACTGATGCACCAGCGCGAACCTGATTGGTGAGGGTCCCAATAGCCAGGTCGGCGATGCGGTCACACAGTTGATGCCAGAGTCTGGGATCGCTCATCATCAGGGCCTTGACTTTGGCGTAGTCCCGGGAAGGTTTGCCCTCGATGAGGTAGGAGGCCAGGGTGAAGGGGCCGCCAGCAAAGCCGATGAGAGGAACCTCTAGCTCGTGGACAAGGAGTTCGACCGTCTCGGTCTGGAAGCCAAGATCGCTGTCGGGGTCCAGTGGTCTGAGTCGGTCCAGGTCGGATGCCGAGGCGAATGGGCGCTCACAGGTTGGGCCAACACCGGGGGTGATGTCAATGCCAAAGCCGACCGCAAACACAGGGGTTACGATGTCGGAGAACAAGATGGCGGCATCAACCCCATAACGTCGAATGGGCTGCATGGTGATTTCAGCCGCTCGTTCTGGGTCCTGAATGGCATTGAGGATGGTGCCTTGTCCTCGAACCGTCTTGTACTCGGGCAGTGATCGGCCAGCTTGTCGCATAAACCACACAGGGACGCCATCACCTGGCTCCTGACGGAGGGCTCGGAGCAGGGCCGAGTTGGCAAAGCGGTCGGTCACACCCGAGACGTTAGCGCTGCGGTTGCTGGCTGATGCTTTTGACACCCAGAAGTGACCGATGTCGTCATTCTCCCAATAGCCTTACCTGGCCCATTAGTCAGCCGTACTTGTCCCACTGGTCGAGTTTGTGTCGAGGCCGGTGGTAGAGATTCTGGGTGGAAGGGGAACGGCGTGGACCAACTGAGTCAAAACAACTCCGCCAAGGATCCCACGGGTAATGACCCAAAGGTGCGTGATCCGGAACTGATTGTTGAACAAGCTCATCTTGACCATGCCTACCGACGCCTGGAGGAGACCCGCGACGAAGCTCTCAAGCTTCAGTCAATGGTCGAGGTTGGCAAAGGTGGCACAACGCAGGCTCGCTACGAGCGTGAGGTCATCATTGGCAATATCGCGACCCGGCTTGAACAACTAGACATTGGGTCTCGTTCCTTGTGTTTTGGGCGGATCGACCAGAACGAAGAGTTTGGAGGCGCCAGCTATCACATTGGTCGGGTTGCCGTGTCGGACGAGAACAAGGATCCCCTCATCGTCGACTGGCGGGCCCCAATTGCCGAGTCGTTTTATCGGGCCACCGGTCGTGACCCCCACGGGTTGGTACGTCGTCGGCATTTCATTTCTCGGGGTCGAGTTCTGCTCGGTCTCGAAGATGAGTTTTTTGGTGAGGCTGCCGGGTCAAATCGGGTGATGGTCAATGGTCGTGAGCTCCGAGGTGAAGGGGCGCTCATCGCCGCGCTGGAAACGTCTCGTTCTGGCCAACTGTCCGACATCGTGGGCACCATTCAGGCCGAACAGGATGAGATTATTCGTGCTCCGCTTCCCGGCGTCCTGATCGTTCAGGGTGGACCGGGAACAGGCAAGACGGTGGTGGCTCTGCATCGGGCCGCCTACCTTTTGTACTCCCATCGCTTTCCCCTCGAAGGCCAGGGAGTTCTGGTTGTTGGGCCGAACCGGCTGTTCCTGGGGTATATCGAGCAGGTGCTGCCTTCTCTCGGCGAGGCTGGCATTGAGATGGCTGTCTTGTCCGACCTCGTTCCTGGAGTACGGGTGCAGGGCCGCGATATTCCGGCCAGTGGTCGGATCAAGGGCGACCTAAGAATGGTCAATGTCATTCGTCGAGCCGTGGCCGACCGCCAACGGCCACTGCTGGAAGATCTACGTGTTGGTTATGGTCGCCGCTACCTGAGGATGACAGTGGCCGAATCCGAAGAGATCATTCGTCAGGCCCGTCGCCGTTTCCGAACCCACAACGCGG
The DNA here is from genome assembly GCA_024276425.1 of Actinomycetes bacterium. Taxonomy (GTDB): domain Bacteria; phylum Actinomycetota; class Acidimicrobiia; order Acidimicrobiales; family SZUA-35; genus JAJRQY01. The sequence continues at coordinate 7,798 of JAJRXF010000066.1, forward strand.
CCAGAAGTTTTGTGGTCCGAGCAGTGTTCGAGACCTTGGCGGAATCTCATCCTGATGGCCCGGCAGATCCGGTCGAGATCCGAGAATCGTTGGGGGACCAGGAGCAGGTTCGGGCCGCTCTCCTCAGGATGTGGCCCGTGCTCAGTCCCGCTCGACTGCTTCATGACCTGTACGGATCACCGGCCCTCATCCGTTCGGCTGGAGGAAGTCGCCTGGGCGACGCGGAGAGGGGTGCCATGTTCCGTCCTTGGGAGCCGAACCATGATTTCTCCCAGCGGATCTGGACAGTTGATGATGTACCGGTTCTCGATGAGGCGTTTGAGCGGCTCGGCCCTCGACCAAAGTTCAAGAAGGCCGACGATGTTCGCACCTATGGGCACATTGTGGTTGATGAGGCCCAAGACCTTTCGCCTATGCAGTTGCGGATGCTGACACGACGCTCTCTCAATGGTTCGATGACTATTGTTGGAGATATCGCCCAGTCGACTGGGGCGTGGGCTCACGCCAACTGGTCGGAGATTTTGGAGCATCTTCCCGATCGCCGACCGGCGCGGCGGGCCGAGTTGACCGTTGGTTATCGCATCCCTGGTCCAACGATGGACTTGGCCGCCCGAGTGCTGCGGGTGGCCGCTCCCGAACTCGATCCTCCCCATGCTGTTCGCTCCGACGGTGACCCGCCTCGGTTCGTTTCGGTTACGGGTGTCGGAGGTAACTCTGGGGACCTTAACCAGCCACCTAGAGGCCTTTTCGAGGTGGCTGTAGCCGAGGCCAAGGCCGAACAAGTTCGCCTGGGTCAAGGGAATGTGGCTCTGGTTTGTGCCACCGAGTCTTATGAGGCCCTGGCGGTTGTGTTGGAGGCATCCGGGGTCGCCTATGGCCGTGCCCGCCGTGACGGCTTTGACCATCCGATCACCCTGGTGCCCGTAAGTCTGGTCAAGGGGTTGGAGGTTGACACCACGATTGTGGTGGAGCCCGGTGACATCATCGAACGAGAACTTCAGGGTGCTCGCTCGTTGTATGTGGCGGTCACCCGTTCGACCAAACGCCTGGTGATTGTGCACGCCAAGCCACTGCCGGAGTTCTTAGTCAGTGACGATGCGGCGGCGGTGGCGGCCAGTGTGGCAGAGTTTCAAGGGGCCCCAACCCAGATGTCGATGGATGACCTACTGGGAGATCTGTAGCCGTGTTCGCGAATAGGGGATGAGAGCTAGAACCAGCCTTTGATCGCGCTCCAGATGTTGGCAAAGAAGGCTCTGGTTGGATCGAGAACTGGTGCTGCGAATTCCTTCAATGGGCCAAAGATGAGGTCGCCATAGAAGTAGGAGATGATGGATGCTCCGATCATCATCACGACGGCGAAGATGATCGTGTTGCGGGGAATCTGTCCTTCTTCGGGGATGCCGGGAGTGCGGGCACGGATGTAGCGGACCAACTTGTTGTCGGGCTTGATTAGGTTGAGGCCAACCAGGACAATGGCGATGCCGGGGCCAGGCAGTGGCATCAAGATGATGCCGATGATGACCACAAAGACCCCAATAATGATGTTCTTGAAACGACGAATCCCGTGGACGTCTTCGCTCTCGCTTATGCCAGGCTGAAGATCTTCGTAGTCCAGTTTCATTGGGTTGGGTTTCCAGGAGGGGCTGGTGGAGGATGTGTCTCGGCCCGAGCTTGCTTCCGTTTTGCCATACGACCACGAATGTACTGGGAGATTCGGTTATCGGGCTTGATGAGGTTGAGACCAGCAAGGATGGCGGCGATACCAGGTCCGGGTATGAAGATCATCAGTACGCCAACAAGGATCAGGAAGCTACCCGACACGATATTGACTAGTCGGCGCACCGGACCGACTGCTGGAACTGAGGCTGCTGGAAGTGGGGCCGGGGGAAGTGGGGCCTGTGGCGGGATTATTGGTGGGTCGTACTGCTCGTTTGGCATCTGCGTCCCTTCAAGACCTTGGGCGGACCAGACTAGTTGAGACTAGGTCCCGGCCAGGGCCGCGACGACCGGAGCGAACTGGTCCATTTGTTCCACACCAATGCCGATATAGCTGAACCCGTAACTCTCTCTTCTGGCTTGAAGATCTTCGATCATGGATTTGGTGTCGCCCACCAGGGCCAAGGGAGACTCCAACGCATCGGCACCAGACATACCCATTGCCGGAGCCAGGGCCTCCGCGGTTCCGGTGCGGTCATCGGTATACACCATGACAAAAACCCGGACGTTCAGTTCGATGTCATTGAAACGATCTCCGGCCCCTTCCTTCACCCATCCGAGCTTTTCGGTGAAGCGAGCAGCCGTGGCGTCCGAGGCGGTGGTGGCGTCAACTAGCCCGGCCTTGAGGTTGGGATTGATGCCAACAATGTCGGCCAGGCGACCAGCGTTTCGGAGCATGCGTTTGCCGCCACCGCCAATAAGGATTGGGGGGTGAGGCTTTTGCACCGGCTTTGGCTGAAGATCCAAATCAGTGATGGTGTAGTGCTCACCCTCGAAAGAGAAGGGGCCGTCTCCGAAAAGCCCTTTGAGAACGGTGACCGACTCGACCAGGCGTTCGATCCGGACGCCTGGACGGTCATAGGTGAGACCGGCGGCGTCGTAGTCACTTTTCATCCAACCTGCTCCGATGCCAAGTTCGAGGCGGCCTTCGGACATGATGTCCAGGGTCGCCATCTCGTTGGCGAAGACAACCGGGTGCCGGTAGTCATTGCACCAAACCAGGGCGCCAACCCGGAGTTTGGTGGTGACGTCGGCGGCCACCTGGAGGGCGATCGCTGGAGCCAGTTGGCCATCGAAGTGGTCGGGCAGGGTCATGGACGAGTAGCCAAGGTCCTCGGATTTCTTGACCAGGTCTACCCATTCCTTGCGGGTTGAGGCGTTCTGAGCTTGGATACCGAATCGGAAGGGTCGAGTCATCTTGGCGAGCCTAATAGCGATGATTCTTGGGTGCGAGAACTGACTCTCATGGACTACGTGGTCACGCTCTGAGGATCTGGTTCAGCGCGTTGCTGGCCTGGCGGATCATTCCGGGATTGGAATCCCAGTAGTAGGACAAGGCCGACAGTGCCTGATAGATGGCCCAGCCCCGACCGCGCAACCAAGAGGCATCGTCAACTCCGAGTTCGGAGCGGAAGCGAAGGCGACTCGAACCGGCGAAACTGTTCCACGCCGGTTGCAGATCACAGGCGGGGTCACCGACATTCAAGCTACCAAAGTCGATCACCGACGAAAGTCGACCCTCGACCACCAACAGGTTCCCCGGCAACAGGTCACCGTGAACCCACACCCCCTCGCCGTCCCATAAAGGAGCGGCCAATGACTCTTCCCACAGTTGGGTGGCCGCGACCCCATCGATCCGGTCCCCAAGTTCGACAATGGACCGCCGGACCTGTCGGTCACACTCGACCAACGGGCCACCCCGAGCCCCGACTGGGCGGACATGGGCTCCTGCCACCTCCACCAACCGAAGAGCTTTGATAAATGCCGCCAGGTCAATGGCTGCCTGATCGAGGTCATCGATTGTGCTGTTGGAGTTGTCACCCGGTAGCCATTGGTAGATCGACCACTCGAATGGGTAACCCTCACCAGGCTGGCCCATCGCCACCTGCACCGGCACATCCAGCGGTACGTGAGGCGCAATCTTTGGCAGCCACTCCCGCTCTTTCCGAGCCTGGTTGGTTGCCCGTTCGATCCGAGGCATGCGGATGGACAGACTGTCCCCCAGCCGATAGATGTGGTGATCGGTTCCGCATGAATCAACAAGCTCGACCGACAGCTCCGCCCACGCGGGGAACTGAGTCTTGAGAAGACGATGCACCAGAGCCGTATCGGTTTGCACCTCATCGGCATGCATCTTCGCCCTGGCCATTCCGACATGCTCGCCAACTCAAGCATCATCGTCAACCGAATTAGCCGACACCAAAGTGCAGAACAGCTGGCTCGTTTTCGCTCAAGAGCTAGGGACCAAGCTCGGAGAGCAGTCGGTAGTACGAGATCCGCTCAGCGTCCGCTTCGATTCCATAGGCATCAAAGAAGGTGTCCTGCCAGCCGCTTCCGTAGTTCCAGTCCAGGCTCCAGCTGGCAATAGCCAGATCAGCCCAGCGGTCGGCGATTCCTAAGGATCCCATATCGACGTGGCCTGCCCAGGAACTACTCTCATCCAGAAGAGTATTGGGAGCACAGGCATCGCCATGGCATACAACTAGGTGATCCACTTCGGGTACCGCCAACACCAGGGCAAGAGCATCGGCCACCGACAGGTCACGGAACTCCGGGTGCCAGTCGGCTGGCTCCAACTCAGACCCACGACGAGCAATGTCGGCAAGGCGATCCTCGACCTGCCAGCTAAACGGGCATTGCTGAATTGGAAGAGAGTCGTGAAGATGCCTGAGTCCGGTGGCAATAGCGACGACTGCTTCACCAGGTGATGCCCGCCATCGCTCGGCGACGGCGTTCTCACCCTCAAGCCCGCGAGTGGCAAACCACTGGCCGTTTGCGTCCGAACCCTGGTCGATGACCTCGGGAACGGTCGTGAATGCCGCCGCCCACCGGAGGCGCTCCACTTCTTGGGAAAGGTCGATGCTCGAGGCCCGGGGGTTCCACTTGACGAAGTCGCGACTTGTGTTGCCGTCGATCTCGAACGTCAGTCCACCCAACTCGTTCAGCCAGACCGGCGTGAGGGTGCGGCCAGCGGCGTAGGCCAAGACAGCACTCGGAACCTCGATGGTTTCCGGAGGAACTCCCGCAAGCATGCTCACACCATGCCAGAAACTGGCTTGGGTGCCAATACATTGACAAAATCAAAGTGTCAACCAAATGTTGACGGCACTTCGTGGGGGGATTCCCAAGCTAGGCCTTTCACGATGGAGACCTTGGCGCCAAGCTCTTGGAACAGGAGGCAAATGTCTTGGGGGTAGCATCTATTACTACTTTGTATAGCGGAATATTCTCCTATTTTACTCTTGACATAGGTACTGGGTATCTATAATCTCACACCCAATAGATACCCAGTACCTATGGGGGACGAGAGGATTGCACGATGGCAGTACGGGAAGGCCTCCTGGCCCTGCTCCTCGATGAACCCAAACACGGTTACCAACTCAAGATCGAGTTCGAGACTGCGACCGGCGCCGCTTGGCCGCTCAACCAGGGCCAGGTTTACAGCACCCTTCAACGTCTGGAACGTGACGGGTTCATCGGAGCGGTCGAAACCGACAGCGAGGGTCGCATCAGCTATCGACTTA
>JAJRXF010000067.1 GCA_024276425.1 Actinomycetes bacterium
CAACCACCGAAGAGTCGAGATCCTTGACGATCCTGACAATTCCGGAGGATTGGGTGGCATCTCCATAGGAAGACACCGCCATAAAGTCGATCTCGACCGGTCCCGATATGGCGCGCATCAGATCGGCCGCAAAGATCACGCTTCCCTTGAGGATGGCTATCAACAGCGGCGTTCGCCCGTCGCAGTCAGCGGCTATCTGTTCTCCCAGCGCCCGGACCCGCTCCTGGATTTCGGCTTCCGAAACGAAAATCTCGCCGATCTCATCTCCAGGCGGGTACGCCCAAGGCCCACTCACTGGCCCGAAAATTCTGCTTTGCCCGGACCATGCTCTAGAAAGCTTTTGATTCCCGTAACCGCATCATCGGTCTGGAACGAAGCAATGAACTCGCGCCGTTCGATGGCGATGGCCTCTTCGATCGAAACATGGAGCCCGTCCATGATCGACTTCTTGGCGTTGGCTATTGCGGCAGGTCCCGCGGCATACCTGGCAGCCATCGCCACCGCGGCATCAAGCACCTTTTCATCGGATTGGACTTCAGACACCAAGCCGATCTCCAGCGCCTCGGCCGCCTTCACCTGACGACCGCTGTAGTTGATTTCCTTAGACTTGGTCACACCAACCAGGCGAGTCATTCGCTGGGTACCACCGGCGCCAGCGATGATTCCCAGAAGGATTTCTGGCTGGCCGAAAACCGCCCCCTCTCCACAGACTCGAAAATCAGTGGACATCGACAACTCACAGCCGCCACCGAGGGCAAACCCGTTCACAGCCGAAACCGTAATTTGTGAGAGGTTCTCCAAGGCAAAGTTGGCTTCATTGAGTAAGTCAACCATGGCCGAAGGGTCGCGACTTTCACCCTCAATGGGGAACTCAGAGATGTCGGCCCCGGCAGCAAAAATTCGTGGTCCGCCCCAAATGACCACGCCACGGATGTCTGTCCTGGTAGCCAGTTCGTTGCAGACTCCGAGCAACTCATGCCCGACCTGAGAATTCAAGGCGTTGACCTTCGGTCGATCCAGGCGAATGATGGCCACATTTCCAACGGCGGACTCTTCGAGATTGATGAACTCACCCACGTGTGATCAGACCTTTGTTCGTGTGCCTGGATTGTCCAGGGCAGCCTTGGTTCTGGAGCAAGAGTACAGCCCAGTTCCTCAGGCGAAAAATTGTTTGGTCTCATCAACCCGAAAACGACGAATCGCCAGCACGCTAAGTATGGCATGGCCCAGTAGGCCGGCGTGAATGGTGCGATAGTCCTGGCCCATCCCGGAAGTTGGTCGATTGGTACCAAGGCTCCGCCAAGACCACCGAACACCATGGCGCCAACATTCTGGAAGCCCGAAACCAGGGCCACCGTTCGAAATGACGCTGCCACCAACAAAATGACGCTGCCACCAACAAGATGAGCGCAACGACGCAGGCGCCATAGGCGATGAAGAGTGCGAACAGCGCTGGAATCGCCCCCAACGGGGGCCGTAGCCCGAGCAGGACAGCGCTCACCCCGTATAGGGCAGCCTGGTAGGCCACATGGACAACTATCCAAGGCAGGGCGAATCCGGAAAGTAGCGCCACGGGTGTGGCCGAGGAAGCTCGCAGCCGATCCCATGTCTTCCAGCCATGTTCCCGGAACACGCTAAAGGCGGTGGAGCCAGCCACGAAAAAACTGAACATCACCACCCAACCGGGGACCACCTGCTCAGCCCCAGTAGCGTTCTCAAATCCACTGGCATTGAGCGAGATGCCCATGGTCTGCTTGAACAGCGGCATCACCACGAGGGGCATTCCAAACATGATGACCAGAAACCAGGGGTCTCGTCGCAGAATGCGAAACTGGAGCTTGGCTACGGCCAGAGTTGCGCTCACGACCGACCTCCCTCGCGGCGACCCGCCGATATACGCCCTCCGGTGATTGCCACGAACACCTCTTCCAGATTGGGCCGGAGGGCTTCCACCGACCGAAGATCCGAAGTTTGAGACCCCAATCGAGCTATCAGCTCCGGGATGCTCAGATCGCCCAGAATTCGATAGTGGTTGACGGTGTTCGCCTGACCATCTGGCTCACCAGAAGACCGTTCCATCTGGGTGACCCGAAGATCGGCGAATGCCTCGTAAGGCAACTCCCCATCGAGGCTACAAGACACTCCATGGAGTTCTTGGGCCTCAACCAGTTCGGCCTGTGAGCCCCTGGCCAAGATCCGACCATCATCGATAATCACCACCTCCGCAGAAAGGGCCTCAACCTCAGGCAAGTAGTGGGTGGTATAGATTACTGCTGCTCCTTCAGCAGCCAACTCCTTGACCGACTCGATGAGCAGGGCTCTGGTAACAACATCGGCACCAACAGTCGGCTCATCCAACATCAGCAAACGTGGGCGATGCAACAAGGCACACGCGGTGTCAACCGCCGGACTTCACCGCCTGAAAGCGCCGAGGCTCTTCGATCCAGCATGTCGTCTAAACCAAGTTGTTCTGCTACCTCGACGGCACGGGCTCGTCGCTCCCGTCGTCCCATTCCGGCCAGTTCTCCAAAGAACTCCAGATTCTCCCGAACGCTTAGAACCAGGTAAACACCGGTATCTTGGGGAGCAATCCCGACCATGGAAGCGACCGAGTCCGGCGAGGCGAACCGGTCGATGCCAGCAATCTGCACCGTTCCCGAATCTGGTCGAATGAGGCCAGCAATGATCGAAAGCAGGGTGGTCTTCCCGGCCCCATTCTTGCCGAGCAGCGAGACGATCTGGCCCGCTTGGACCGTCAGGTCGACGCCCCGAAGAGCCTCGATGGCCCCGTAGGATTTTGTAACACCGCTCGCCGCCAACATGGAAGTAGTCTGTCAAATCACACCGAATAGCGCTATTGGATTTCGCGACCGGGTTTCGACTCTGACCGGACTAAGTGAGCTAACCGGCCCAGAAAGTGCGAGACTCAAGGATCTCGCCTGGCTAGACGGATTCCATCTAGCTCTGAGGCCCACACGAAGGAAACTATGAGCGGAAACGCCGAATTCAGCTTTGCAGATGTTGCTGTTGTCTCCATTGCTCGGTGCGTTGCACCGATTACCGTCACCTCCAGCGACATCGATCAACTCTTGGCCCCGTTTTATGATCGCGTCGATACCCAGCCCGGACTACTCGCTGCGCTGGCCGGAATCACTGAGCGGAGGCAATGGCCCACCGACGTCACCTTCATTGATGCCGCGGCCTTAGCGGGTCAAAAAGCGCTGGATGAGTCCGGAATTGGGGCCAACCAGATCGATTTGTTGATCGACACCAGTGTTTGCCGAGATCGCCTCGAGCCCTCAAGCGCTGTCACCGTCCATGACCAGCTCGGTCTACCCAGCACCTGCATGAACTACGATCTGTCCAACGCCTGCCTTGGCTTTCTCAACGCCATCCACCTTGCTGGCTGCATGATTGAGAGCGGGCAGATCAACTACGCGTTGATCGTCGATGGCGAGGGTACGAGAGAGATCCAGGCCAACACCATCGACGCCCTGCTAGATCCAAACTCAACGACCGAGGACCTCTTCTCAAACTTTGCCTCCCTGACCCTGGGTTCGGGTTCGGCTGGAATGGTTGTAGGTCGCCACAGCGACAACCCGGGAAGCCATCAGATTGTTCGCGGCTTCTTCCGAGCCGAGACCACCCATCACGATTTGTGTGTTGGGGGCCTAGAGAACATGCGTACCGACACCCGAGCCCTTCTGGAGGCAGGGACCAGCCTGGCCAAACGAGCCTGGGACGATGCCGACAAGGACGATTGGTCTGATATGGATGCCTATGTCATTCACCAGGTATCACAAGTCCACACCGGAGCCATGATTGACGTACTCGGGTTCGATCCGGACAAGGCACCAATGACATTCCCCAAATTTGGCAATATGGGGCCGGCCGCGATTCCCTTCACGCTTTCCGTTGCCGCCGAAACGCTCCAGCCTGACGACCGAGTTTTGTGTATGGGAATCGGGTCCGGACTCAACGTCGCCACCCTTGAAATTCGTTGGTAGATCCAGCCTCCAAACCTCCCCCCGGCATCGAGGGCATGGACCCGTCCTGGTCTCGTCTGATCCGGGTAGATCAGATCGATGGTGTCGGGCGAACCTGGCACATTCTTGATTCGGCCAACCACCACGAAACGGCCGAGCCCACGCCGATCCTGACCCTGCTCTGCGTTCATGGCAACCCATCCTGGTCATTCCTATGGCGTCAGTTGTTGGCCGCAAGGCCAGCACGAATCCGGGTGATCGCCGTCGATCAACTCGAGATGGGCTTTTCGGAGCGTGCGGGTACGGTTCGACGCTTGGCCACCCGGGTAGAGGACCTCTGCCATCTAACTAGCCAGTTGCACATCGACGGACCAGTCGTGACCGTCGCCCACGACTGGGGTGGCCCGATATCGCTGGGCTGGGCACAACGTCATATTGGTCAGATTGCCGGAATCGTTCTCCTCAATACTGCGGTTCATCAACCCATCGGCTCTCCGGCGCCAGCCGTTATTCGTGCAATTCGAAGCAGATCAATCCTGCGGAAGGCAACGGTCTCCACGAAAGCCTTCATCAACGGCGCCATCGAAATGTCTCGACCCCGGCTAGATCCAGGGGTCCGGGCTGGTTTCCTGGCTCCTTATGAGACGCCCGCTCGCCGCCAAGCAATCGCCGACTTTGTGGAAGACATTCCACTCGACCCGGCCCACCCCAGCAACAGTACGCTCGATGCGATCGCCAGGGACCTCGACCAACTCAAGGACCTACCCGCCCTCTTGTTGTGGGGAGCGCGAGACAAGGTCTTTTCCGATCTGTACCTTCACGACCTTGAACGGCGACTTCCCCGCGCTGATGTGCACCGGTTCGCCGCTGCCAGCCATTTCGTTTCCGAAGACGCCAATACCACGCCCGCCATCTACGCATGGCTCGAACAACGAGTACTCCGGAGCGCAAACAGCACCGCGCCTCGTGACGCCTCGAATGAGCCCAACAGATCTCCAGAACCAACCACTCTATTCGCGACGTTTGATCAGCTGAAGGACACCAACGAACCCGCCATCATCGAGATGGGTGTCGGGCATCCGAGCATCACCTTCACCCAGCTTCACCACCGGGTCGTCGCCACCGCTGCTGGACTTCGAGCAGCCGCGGTCGCTCCCGGTGATCGGGTCGCACTCATGATTCCACCCGGCATCGATCTGACCGTGGCACTCTACGGCTGCTGGCGAGCGGGTGCGGTTGCCGTCCTTATCGACTCCGGTCTTGGCCCCCGAGGCATGTCCCAAGCCCTCGCTAGCGCTTCTCCTCAGCATCTTATTGGCATTCCTAAGGCCTTAGTGGCCAGTCGAACCCTGCGGTGGCCCGGTCAACGCATCTCTACCAAACCTCTACCCCCCTCCCAAGCTCGTGCCCTTGGGGTGACCAACAATCTTGAATCGCTCAGCCGTTCGACCGCTCCGCTTCCCGATCTCCCAATGCGCTCGGCCGATGCCGCGGTGGTGTTTACCTCCGGGGCTACCGGCCCGTCTAAGGGCGTCTGTTACCGCCATCAGGAATTGGAAGCACAACGCGATGTTCTAGCCAGGACCTACCAAATCCAAGACGGGGATCGCCTGGTCGCCGCCTTTGCCCCCTTTGCCCTCTACGGACCGGCCCTTGGGGTGTCCTCGGTTGTCCCGGACATGAACGTGGCAGCGCCGGGGACCCTGACAGCCAGTGCTCTCGGGGACGCAGTCGCCACCGGTCAAGCCACCCTGGTCTTTGCTTCACCTGCGGCATTACGCAATGTTGTCCAGACCAAGGGCGAACTCGCTCCAGAGCATCGGGGAGCCTTCGACAAGGTCAGACTTTTGCTTTCTGCCGGCGCTCCCTTGAGACCACCGCTCCTTACCGCAGCAGCCGAGTTGTTTCCAAACGCCACCACCCACACGCCCTACGGCATGACCGAAGCTCTACCAACTTCATCCATTTCACTAGACGAAATCCAAAAGACGACTACCGAGGCTGGCAACAGAACCACCCCGGAGAGCAGGGCCCGTGGCGTGTGTGTTGGCCGACCCGTCGCCAAGACTCAAGTAATGATTTCGGGTCTCGATCCGAGCGGAGTCGCCGTTGGTGAGCTTACTGACAATCCGAACATTGTGGGAGAGATTGTAATTCGGGCTCCCCATCTGCGACACGGATATGACCGACTCTGGCTCACTGAGCATCTGGCATCAAGACCACCCGGCTGGCACCGCAGTGGAGATGTGGGGGTGTTGGATGAGCAGGGCCGCCTTTGGGTTGGAGGCCGGATTGGGCATGTTGTCACCACCTCATCGGGGCCGATCACTCCGGTTGGGATCGAACAAGCCATCGAGGAACTGCCGGACATCTCAGCGGCCGCGGTGGTTGGAGTGGGTCCGGTGGGAACACAACAACTCGTTGCGATCATCGAGACTACTCCTGCGACAAGACGGGCAAAGGTAGCCAACCTCGACCAACATGACCAGGTTCGTTTGGCAGCGTTGCTGGTAGTGGAGGAGGAGCTTTGCTCGGTCCTGATTGTTCCCCGGCTGCCCGTCGATCGGCGTCACAACTCCAAGATCGACCGAACTCGTTTGGCCGCATGGGCCGAGGGGGTTCTTGCCGGTGAGCGAATGAGTTCGCCATGAGGGTGTTGTTGACCGGTGGGACGAGCATGCTCGGGTTGGCTACCGCACGGCTCTTGTCTAGTCGGGGAGACGAGGTCACCCTCTTTCAACGCCACGATGCCGGGTTGCTTCCAGCGACGTTTGAATACCGCCAAGTACTCGGTGACATCAGTGAAGGAAGACAAGTTCAAGCTGCAATGCAGGGTCAAGACGCGGTGCTGCATCTCGCGGCCAAGGTCGGCGTGAGCGGACCTCGGGCCGAGTTTGAACGGATTAATGTGACCGGTACCGAAAACGTCCTGGAGGCAGCGCAGCAAAGTGGTGTTTCCCGCTTGGTTTACGTCTCCTCCCCCTCGGTTGCTCATGCCGGAGATTCTTTGGTTGGCAGCGGAGCTGAGCCAGCCGATCCATCATCCACCCGAGGCCATTACTCCACCACCAAGGCCATAGCTGAACAAAAGGCGCTTTGGGCGTCCTCGGCCGAGATGGCTGTAGTGGCCATTCGTCCTCACCTCGTTTGGGGCCCCGGCGACCTTCAACTTGTCGGCCGTATTGTTGAACGAGCCCGAGCAAAACGGTTGGTCATCATTGGCAGCGGGGCCGCCTTGATCGACTCTACCTATGTCGACAATGCCGCTGCGGCTTTGGTATCGGCCTTGGACCGATCGGTCATCCTGTCGGGCCAGGTCTTTGTGGTATCCAACGGTCAACCACGCACGGTTGTCGAACTCATCTCCCGGATTCTTCGCGCCGCTGGCCTCAATGAACCCACCCGGCACGTACCGCGTCGGCTGGCCTTTGGCGGGGGCCTAGCGATGGAGCGGTTCTGGGAAAAAGGCCACCGAGAGAACGACCCGCCGCTCACCAGCTTCATGGCTGAGCAACTCTCCACCGCACATTGGTTCGACCAGCGGCGTACCCAACATGAACTGCAATGGATGCCGCACATTCCTCTGGAAGAGGGTTTTGAACGCTTGTCCCAGTGGTTCCAGACCCAATCAATCGAACCCTGGTAAGGGTTCGTGCCCCCAGCGTGGAGGCACGAACCCTCAGTCACTACGAGGTTTGGGTGTAACCCTTGAACTCCTCAGATTGAGAGAAAAACAGGGTTACCGACAATCGAGAGTCACCGCCCGCCAATCGGTCGTTCCAGAAGGCTCGACCCTCTGGGTCCGCGGCGCTGTCTCGCTGCATTACGTTGCGGTAGAGCAGGTCAACAAACTCAGAATCGGTGGCGTCTCCGTAGATTCCAACAAACTCTGGACTAACGATGAAGAAGGCGGCGACTTCACTCAGCGGCTTGCCTGAATCCATCTGGCTCATCCAGTAATCGTGACCGGCCTTGTCTGGCTGTCGCCCCATGATGGCCACATAGATTCGAGCTACGGCAGCAACGTTGCCAGAGGAGTTGGCGTAATCGCCCTGCAGAATGCGAGAGTCAACGACGGGTTCTTTGACTGTCAGAGCCACCTCGACAGCAAACTCGTTTCCAGCCAGATCCAAGCCAGTCACAACGAGCGTCTTGACCCCAGCAGAGGAGGTGTCCAGATTGTCTCCCGCAAATATCGGCTTGCCGTCGAAGGTGGCCACGCAAGTATCGACTCCGCTGTAAAAGTCGGTGCAGGCAAAGTCGGCGACTACCACCTCATCAATGTCCACGCTGACGTCGGGGGCAGGAGAGGTGATGGTGACTACCGGATCAACAAGGTCGGGCTGAGTTATCTTGCGAACTCGTTGGGCCGGGCTGTCACTAATATAGAGATTGCCGTGCTTATCGGTGATCATGCCGGCTGGTCCCGACATCGAGGTGTCAGCGGCGGGCCCATTGTCGGCAAAACTTGCTCCCGACCCGGCGATGGTCGAAATGATGCCCGCTGGGCTGATGCGGCGAATCCTTGAACTCCCGCTATCGGAAATGTACACCGCTTGGCCTAAATCGACGGCAACGTCGAATGGTGAGTCCAGCTGGGCACTCGTGGCGGCAGATCCGTCCTGTGCCACGTTGTATCCAGCAATGCCGGTGCCCGCAATGGTGATGATGGTTCCGTCCAGTGCGACCTTGCGGATTCGATGGTTGTCGGTGTCGGCGATATAGACCAAACCTGCGTTATCGACCGCCAAACCTTGAGGAGCATTTAGTTCAGCACTGGTGGCAGGACCAGCATCCCCGGAATAGCCAGCCGTACCAATACCAGCAAAGGTTGAAACCACACCGTCAGCAGCAATGACCCGAACCTTGTTCGACGCCGCATCGACGAAGTAGACCAAACCCGATTTGCTCACCGCCAGGGCCACCGGGCCATTTACCTGGGCGAGGTTCGCCTGCCCACCGTCTCCGGTGGAACCAGCCGTTCCGGTTCCAGCCACGGTCGAAATCGTCCCATCGAGAGCAACCTTGCGGATTCGATTGTTTCCGGAGTCAGCGATATAGAGCACACCAAACTTGTCAACGGCGACGGCAACGGGAGCATCAAGCTGAGCCGCTGAGCCCGCACCGTCATCACCAGAGAAGCCGGCCGTGCCAGTTCCAGCAATAGTGGTGACTGTTCCGTCAAGGGCGATCTGGCGAACCCGATTGTTCCCGGGGTCTGCTACATAGATGATGCCGTCTTTATTGACGGCGACGTCGGAGGGGAACGCAACGGCGGTGGCCGGGCCACCAAGCCCCTCCGCACCATCACCAGCCGTTCCGGTACCGAGAATGGTAGAAATGGTGTTGGTACCATCAACGGCTCCGGCCGGAGAGGGGACTCCAAGCGCTGCCAACATGCTAAGGGTAAGTAGAGAAATGACTGCCCTGATTGGCAGCGAACGTATTCTCATGCGGGGACCTCCAGGAGTAGCAAAAAGTTCGCCGACGGCGGTAGTGAACTACCTTCGACCCTGCCCCGCCCAAAACTGTAGCCGCGTGGGTGGATCTACTGGGTCATAGGGCCTAGCCACCCCAAGAATCACACCTAGCTACCCGCGCCTAGTCACCCCAAGTCATCGGGCCTAACTTGGGACCCGAAAGCTCGCCCGATAGCCCGTAGGCGTGGTCTTGGTTGCCCGCAGAAAGTGGTGTCGCAATGTCGGCGCGCTCACAAACCCGCTTTCGGCGGCAACCACGTCAATAGGCTTCATCGTGGTTTCAAGCAGACGTTGGGCAAGACCCACCCGTTGTTGCACCAGCCACCGATGAGGAGCCACGCCCATCTCGTCGCGGAACCGTCTGGCAAACGTCCGGGGGGACATTGCAGCTTGATCCGCTAAGTCGGCGACGGTCAAGGATTCCGCCAGGTGCTCAATAGCCCAGCTCAGAGTGGATGCCATCGAGACCTCTCCTGTCGGCGGTACTGGCGTTGAGACAAACTGGGCCTGGCCACCCGAACGGTGGGGCGCAACAATGAGTCGCCGAGCTACCTGATTGGCAATGGCCGCACCATAGTCACGGCGGATCAAGTGAAGCCCAAGATCGATTCCAGCCGCGCTTCCGGCCGAGGTGAGCGTTGCCCCATTGTCGACATAGAGAACATCGGGCTGCACATCAATGTCGGGATACATTGAGGCTAGAAGGTCGGTGTAGTGCCAATGAGTGGTGGCCATTTGTCCGTCGAGGAGACCGCTGGCAGCGAGGATGAAGACTCCCGAGCAGATGGACATGATTCTGGAACCACGCTCGTTCGCCACTTGAAGGGCCTTCAGCAAAGCAGGTGGTGGCAACTCTTGAGGATCACGCCATCCAGGCAACACAACGGTTCCGGCGGCTTCGATCCTGGTTAGGTCGGTGGGGGCAAAAACGGTCATGCCGCCGAGGGTCCGTATCGGACCAGGATCGACAGAAACGACCTCGTAGTCATACCATTCAACACCGAGTTCTGGCCGTGGCAAACCAAAAAGTTCGCTGGCAACCCCGATCTCAAAGCTGCAAAGTCCATCATAGGCAACGGCAACCAGCCGTCGGTTAAACACTCCGGTCATGGCCGAATCTTAAGGCCCATGGCTATTCCTGCCAAGGTGCTTGGTGGCAGAATTTCGTCGAAAGCTGTCCGAATTCTCTCTCGCCCGCGAAAGATCGAGGGATCAAACTCGCCTATTGGGAGGCGGACAATTCATCCCCAAAGCCCAAGCACCAACGGGAGACTCATGAGCGACACTCAAGCAGGAACCACACTAGTGAGCCACACGCCAGCCGCCGATACGGAGGCCGCAGCGAGTCATTTCCGTTCGCTGTTGAGTTTGGAGACCGATTGTTGGGATGTTCACCAGTCGCTCACATCGACCAATCCGGACTTCGTCCTCCTGGATGTTCGGGGTAGGGACAGTTGGGACGCTGGTCATATCGAAGGCGCCATCCACCTTCCTCACATCAACATCACAGAACAGAACCTCGCCCCCTACAGCCACGACACCCTCTTTGTTGTCTACTGTGCCGGTCCGCATTGCAATGGCGCAGATAAGGCGGCCCTGAAACTGGCCGAACTCGGTCGTCCGGTGAAGAAGATGCTGGGCGGAATCCAGGGCTGGAGCGACGAGGGATTTCAACTCCTCAGCGGAAGCCACTGAGTCCTTCTAGCGTCGAACAAAAACAGGCCTCCGGCCCCAGGGGGTGCCGCTACCGGCACGGTAGTGTGCTGGTATGACTCTGCGGGCGGACAATCTTGATCGTCTCCGTGATGGGGACTTTGACGTCCTGGTCATCGGAGGGGGAATCAACGGGGCCGTTTCCGCTGCAGCCTTGAGCGGGCGCGGCCTAAGCGTTGCCATTGTCGACCGGGGCGACTTTGCCAGCTTCACTAGCCAGGAGTCCTCCAATCTCGTCTGGGGCGGATTCAAATATCTGGAGAATTACGAACTTCCCTTGGTCTGGAAGCTTTGTTCGTCGCGAAACCGACTGATGCGAACCTACCCAACTCAGATCACCGAGTTGGGCTTTCTGGCCACTCTGGACAAAACGGCTCCCTTTCCGGCTTGGCTAGCTGGACTGGGGGCCTTTGGCTACTGGGGTATTGGCCGATTCTTCACCAAACGTCCTCGACTTCTGACCTCGAAGATCATCAAGAAGTCCGAACCAATCGTCGATGTCTCCACCGCCAAGGGAGGTATCGAGTATGCCGACGCCTATTTGCGCGAGAACGACTCCCGCTTTGTCTGGAATTTTGTGCGCTCCGCCCTCAACGCCGGGGCGGTGGCCGTCAACTATGTGAACCTTGACTCTGCCACCCACAGCGACTCTGGATGGACAGCAACGCTGCGTGATACAGCAACGCTGCGTGATACAGCAACGCTGCGTGATACAGCCAGTCCGACGAACGAGGCGTCAGTTTTCACCGTGCGAGCGAAGGTACTGGTGAATGCCGCAGGCCCATTCGTGGATGGCCTGAACCAAGATTGGAAAATCGAGACCAATCATCGCATCGTCTACTCCAAGGGAATCCACCTGGTCGTCCCCAAACTGACCGAGTCCGAGCGGGTGTTGGCCTTCTTCGACGAGACCGGCCGTCTATTCTATGTGATCCCAATGGCCAACCGCTCCGTCGTCGGCACAACCGATACGAGAACCGAAAGAGCCGACGAAGGTGTTACTGATGAGGACCGCCAGTTCCTTTTGGATCAGATCAACGCCCACCTCGAACTCGACCAACCGCTGGGGACCAGCGACATCATTTCCGAGCGCTGCGGGGTTAGACCCCTGGTGGTGGAAACTGACGGGAACGACCAGACTGAAACCGACTGGACCTCGCTATCTCGCAAACACGAACTAGAAGTTGATCCCAGACAACGAGTAGTCACCCTCTTTGGCGGCAAGCTGACCGATTGCCTCAATATTGGCGAAGAGTTGATGGAGGCCGTCGAAGAACTCGGTCTGGCCCTCGGCCCCGACACCGACTCATGGTTTGGTGAGCCAAGCAATGAGGAACGAGAGGCCTTTTACCGACGGGCCAAGCAATTCGGCCTCGATCGACCACCGTCCGTTGAGCGAGCGGTCACCATGGCCGAGGTGATCTGGAGGCGACACGCAGACGCTTCCGACATGGTTCTGGATCTCATCGAAGATGACCCCTCACTCGGTCGAGAGTTCATTGAAGCCAGCGATGTCTTACGAGCCGAGGTGGTACTAATGGGTGAACGCGAAATGATCGTCCACCCCCAGGACCTCCTTCGTCGGCGAACCAAACTGGCTCTCATCATCGAACCTGAGAGACTAAACTCGGCTGACGCCAAAGTCGATCTCGACGGGCTCCTGGGTGTCGCAAGGAGTTCGTAGAGGGAGCGAATTCGGTGGAGGTAAGAGGCTGGCTCGTGAGACCAAAGATGGTTGGATTACTCTCGGGCGCAGGGCTCATTCATGAACCCCAATCGAGAACGTTATTTCGCTAGCCCTGGCCTCCGGATGTATCACGAACGCTGGTCTTGCCTTGAGAAATCCAGGGCATCATTGCCCGAAGCTCGGCTCCAACTTTCTCGATTGGGTGGTCGTGGCCAGCTTGTTCCAGACGGTGGAAGTTTTTGCGACCGGTCCGGCTCTCCTCAACCCAGTTGTCGGCAAAGGTTCCATCCTGTATGTCGGTCAAGATGTCCTTCATCTCTGCCTTAACCGAGGCGTTGATCAGCCTCGGGCCGCTAACGAGGTCTCCGTACTCAGCCGTATCACTAACGGAGTAGCGCATGCCAGCAATGCCCTCCTCGTACATCAAATCGACAATGAGCTTCAGCTCATGCAGGCATTCGAAGTATGCGACCTCAGGCTGATACCCCGCCTCAATGAGTGTCTCAAATCCAGCCTGCACCAACGCCGTCGTACCCCCGCAGAGCACCGCCTGTTCGCCAAAGAGATCGGTTTCGGTTTCTTCGGTAAAGGTGGTCTCGATTACTCCAGCACGGGCGCCACCAATAGCGTCGGCATAGGCCAGTGCCAGGCCCTTTGCTTGGCCGCTAGCATCGTTTTCTACCGCGATCAGCGCTGGAACCCCACCACCTTCAAGATAAGTCCGACGTACGAGATGTCCGGGGCCTTTCGGCGCCACCATACAAACATCGACATTCGTGGGCGGAGAGATCAGATCGAAACGGATGTTGAAACCGTGAGCAAAGAACAGTGCGTCACCATCGTCAAGGTTCCCTTCTACACTCTCGGTATAGATGGCTCCCATCTCAGTGTCCGGCATCAGCATCATGATGACATCGGCCTCGGCTACCGCCTCGGCGATTGGCAAGACCCGGAGGCCCGCCTCGCTCGCCTTAGCCTCCGAGGATGAACCCTCTCGCAGACCGATTCGAACGTCGATCCCGGACTCCTTCAGGTTGAGGGCATGGGCGTGGCCCTGGGAGCCATAGCCAAGCACGGCGACCTTGCGATCGGCGATAAGCGATCGGTCGGCATCGGCTTCGTAGTAAATGTTGGCCACGAGTGGCTCCTTTATCTTGCGGTTCTAGTTATCTTGCGGTTCTAGTTGCGTCCGAGTCTGGTTTAGCTTTGAACTTGCCCGACACTATCGGGCTCTCATGATGGGTACGGACTGACCAAGCTTGGGGAGTGCAACCTGTCCAGTCCGCTGAAAGTGCACGACGGAGAAGACCGACAGGGCGGCTCCTAAGGCATCGATTTGGGCCGATGACCCGCCGGCACTCACTGTGAGGGATGTCTCCGTTCGTTCCTGCACCAACACATGCCCGGCAGCTCGAGCCAACACATCATCAAGGGCCGCTGCGTTCTCGGGAGTGAACTCGACCGTGGCCAGAACCAACTCTCTCGTGATGGCATCGGCTGGCGCCAACTCGGCGATCTCAATGACATTGATGAGCTTGAATAGTTGTTTGACGATTTGTTCCAACGGAGCTTTTTCGACGTCAACAACAATAGTGATTCGGCTCAGGCTGTCGTCATTGGTTGGAGCGACAGCTAGGGAAATGATGTTGTACCCGCGTCGGGCAATCAGGTCCGTAACCCGCGCCAACACCCCGGCACGATTTTCAACCAGGGCCACAAGAGTGTGGTGGCTTAGCTCTCGATTTGGGTTCATGAGGATGCATTCTGGTGTGTGTCGGCGATTGATGTTGGGAAACCATCTGATGATTGGTCAGTTGCCTTGGCTGCGCGTTCGGCTTCTAAAGCAGCCTGTTGGCTTGGGTCAACGATGACGTCGCTGTTGGAGGCACCCGCACTGACCATGGGATAAACATTCTCTTCCTCTACGAGGCGGAACTCCACCACAACTGGTCGATCATTAATCGCATTGGCCCGTTCGATGATCTCGTCCACCTCACTCGTCTCCTCCACTCGGAAGGCGACACAGCCCATCGATTGGGCCCACTGGACATAGTTCGGAAGATCTTGGCCCAACTCAACCTCGCTGTAGCGTTCGTCATAGAACAACTGCTGCCACTGCCGAACCATCCCAAGGTTTCCATTGTTCATTATGGCGACCTTGATGGGGATCCGTTCGATCGAGGCAGTAATGAGTTCTTGAGCCGTCATCTGGAAACAACCATCTCCGTCGATGGCCCAAACCGTCCGGTCTGGCATTCCAACCTTGGCCCCCACGGCCGCCGGAACGGCAAATCCCATTGTCCCGAGCCCCCCAGAGTTGATCCAGGTGTAGGGGTAATTGAACTTCCAGTATTGGCTGGCGAACATTTGATGCTGCCCAACACCCGAACAAACAATGGTGTCAGCCGGAGACAGATCTCGAAGACGTTCCACCACATATTGGGGTTTGAGTCCTTCACCCGGGGCCGACTGTTTGTAGGTTAGAGGGTATTTCTCTTGCCAGCCTGACACCTTTTGTCGCCATGGTGCTATGTCTGCCTGGGCCTCCGGGCCGCGTTGTTTTATTTCCTCAACCATTAGTTCCATCACGATTCGACAATCACCCGCGACCGCAACCTGAGGCAATCGAACCTTGCCGTGTTCGGCCGGGTCGATGTCGACATGGATGACTTTGGCGTCGGGGGCGAACGTTGCCACCTTTCCGGTGACTCGATCATCAAACCGGCTACCCATGGCAACGAGCAGGTCGCATTCTTGGATGGCGGTTATGGCGGTGAACTGGCCGTGCATTCCCGGCATACCCAAACAAAGCTCATGGTCATCAGGAAAGGCGCCTCGGGCCATCAGTGTGGTCACCACCGGAATGCCCAGCATCTCGGCCAACTCCAAAACCACGTTTGCACCACGGGCCTTTAGCACGCCGCCACCAACATAGAGAACAGGCCGCCTGGCAGCCAGCATCAGGTCGACGGCCTCGGTGACAACGTCGTCCCTTGGAGTAAGTACCGGCCTGTATCCGGGCAACTCGGGAACTTCAGGCCAGTCGAAGTCAAAGTAGGAATCGGGGTTGTTGGCATCGACCAGATCCTTTGGGATGTCGATCAGAACCGGTCCCGGACGTCCCGTGGTGGCAATATGAAAAGCTTCCCGAACCACGCCGGGAATGTCCTGCGCCCGAGTCACCAAATAGTTGTGTTTGGTGATGGAACGGGTGATGCCGGTGGTGTCACATTCTTGGAATGCGTCGGTACCAATGGCACCAAGGGAAACCTGCCCAGTGATGCAGACCATGGGGACTGAATCCAGCATGGCATCCGCCAATGGGGTAACGATATTGGTCGCGGCGGGCCCACTAGTGACGATACAGACGCCCGGTCTTCCGGTGGCGTGAGCGTAACCCTCGGCCATGTGGCCAGCACCCTGCTCGTGACGAACCAGAACGTGCCGTAGTTTGCCGTCCAGCAGGGGGTCATAGACCGGGAGAATAGCGCCGCCGGGGTAGCCAAATACAACCTCTACACCCTCCATCTCGAGGCTCTTGATGAGAGCCTCGGCCCCGTTGAGTCGCTCTGGTGCCGTCATGGCATTCTCCACTGCTTGATTGGTTGACTAGTCAATCGATCACCTGCTCAAGATGGTCGATCGCCTGGAACATTCTGGATCAGAAAAGCAAGAAAGCCTCCCCGGTGGGAGGCTTTGCACACGCGTCTGAGAGGCAGCGTGTGCTACACGATAAGTACTACAACGATGGTAAGACCGTTCTTCATTACCGATAGTCAACCAGCGATTCGGCAATGCTGCAACTCGATCGTGGATTGCTCATGACAACACAGCTCGGCCAACCTGGACGCGGTTCGCGCTCAGCGACCCAGGAGGGGGTCGTTATCGCAACACGCAACTGCCGCTAGCGCTCCTCTCCGAACCATTTGAGATGAATACTGTCAAGGGTTCCATCAGCTGCCATCGAAAGCAGAGACTCATTCACTTGCTCTCGAAGTTCACTTCCCTGCGCAACCGCAATCCCGTAGGGGTCTGGAGCAAAGACCGACCCCACCAACTCGGCCCGGCCCTGAAAGTCGGTGTTGGTCCGATAAGCCAGGACGGGAGCATCATAGACAACGGCCTCCGCATCTCCCGTCACCAGAGCGTTCAATGCCTCGTCCACATTCGGCCGCGTTCTGAAGTCGATATTGCGACTCGATAAGAATTCGGCCCCGGAAGTTCCTTCGATCGTGACAACGTTGGCGTCGGCCAGGTCTTCTAGTCCGGCGATGCTGCCCTCCAACTCCTGGACCGTGAGCACCGTGGTGGCTCGTGCGGTTACGTAGGCCATAAGAAGAAGGCCGACGATCATCCACATCAGGGCCAGAAGGCGACTTAACGGCCGACGAATGTCTTTGACGGCTTCGCCGCCGGTGACCACGTTGACCGTCGACCACCAAAAAGCCTCCCAAATCCCTTCACGGTAGGAGTGGGGGAAATCCGGATTGTCGGACCGTTCGACCCACCAAACAAGGTGGCTTACTATTGCAATCAATCCAACCAGTCCCAGAAGCGGAAGCAGGACGTCCTTGCGAGCGGCCAAGGACGTTAGCGACCGAAACGTGCCGCCCTCTTGCGAGCCAGTTGTCGCTATCTGTAGCCCCGAGTCAAAGTACGGATGGCTGAAATCCAAAACAATCTCGCGTGAAGTGGTGATGGAGATGCCAGCAATAGCGGCGTCAGCCTCGCCGGCTTCCACTGCGTCCAATATCTCCTGAACTGTGTCCTTTTGGAGCCATATCGTCTCAACTCCCATCCGCTGAGCCAACTCATTCCAAACGTCAATACTGAAGCCTCGTAGTTGGGGCTCCAAGAACACGAAAGGCTCAAGAGGCTTCGTTGCCACCACCAACTGAGCGACGTCAGCGTCTTGCTCAATACTCTGAGCAGAAACGGCTCCGGCCAGGCTGCCAGACAACAAGAGTCCGAGGGCAAGGCCTTGGCAAAGGCGAGCTAGATGGTGGCTCACGCGTAGTGATTGTTGAGTCGCTATGCCTTGGGATGAGTTGGCGACAACCCAAACCCAGCAGCCTCAGCCCGATCCGCAGTATCAAACCAAACCTCCGCGACCGTCGCCCCATAATTCCGAGAATCCGGCCGGTGATACAACATCGAATCAACATTG
>JAJRXF010000068.1 GCA_024276425.1 Actinomycetes bacterium
ACCAAAAAAAGAAAAACAGAAGATAATCTGGAAGCAAATAACAAATAAGATACCATCGTGGCGATTGCTACTGGATATCTATAACGGATGGAGCGGGTGGAGGTGGTGCCCCAAAGCGTGGATCAGGAACAATCTCGGCCGCAGTAGAGATTTGGAAGAACTTGCCAGACCATGCCAAGACACCCGCCACCCAAGACCAGCTAATGAAGCTTTGGATTCGGGCGGAGGTACTGCGCCTCACCAATATCCGAGCCAGCAACAACCGACGCACCGGTAACCCCGGACCTGAGATGTCCGTATCCAAACTGGCGATGTCCGGACTCAACCAGGAAATTACCAACCTTTGTGTCTCTCTTCAGGGGCCCGCTGGTCTCATCGGGTTCGACTACACATTCCGTCGCCCCGAAGACCTCTCGGTTTCTGGGTTGGAGACATCGATCGGGCATGCTTTCTTGCGGGTTCGAGCCAACTCGATCGAGGGTGGGACCAGCGAAATAATGCGTAACATTATTGGCGAGCAGGTACTTGGTTTGCCGGGTGAACCTCGAGTGGACAAGGCCGTACCGTGGTCTGAGGTTCCTCGTAACTAATGGTCGAGATTCCGGGCTACGACGTGTCCAAGGTCGAGGCATGGGTCCTTGACAATGTCGAGGGGCTATCCCCTCCCTTCATTTGGACTCAACTCACCGGGGGTCATTCCAACCTCACCTATGCCCTGGTCGACCAGAACGAACGTCGGGCTGTAATTCGTCGCCCGCCCCTTGGCCAGCTACTGCCAAAGGCACATGACATGGGCCGAGAGTTCACCGTCATTCAAGGGCTTCAAGGGACCTCGGTGCCTGTGCCTCAGGCTTTCGGTTTCTGTCAGGACGAGTCGGTGACGGGAGCAAACTTCTACCTCATGAGCATGGTTGAGGGACGAACGATGTTTAGCGCCGATGACGTCGAGGAGTGGCTCGACCAAGATGCCCGTGTGGCGATGGGTCACAGCTTCTTTGACACCCTGGCAGCCCTGCATTCTGTCGATCCAGACGAAGTTGGGCTGGGCAGGCTCGGTCGACCAGATGGCTATGTGGCCCGACAGCTTCGTACCTGGTACGGGTCCTGGCTGGCTTCGACCGAAGGCGCCAACTACGACGACGACCGCATCCACGAACTCAACACCTTCCTGGTGGATTCGATTCCCGAGTAGGGTCCGGCGCGAGTTGTCCACGGCGACTTCGGCCCTCACAATTGCATGGTCGATCAGAGTGGGAGAGTTAGCGCCATCCTCGATTGGGAAATCGCCACCCTCGGTGACCCTCTGGCCGACTTAGGCTACGCCGTTAACGCGTGGGGTGACGCCAAGGTCCAAGGAGATGTCGGCCTACTTCCCGGCGGGGCGACCACTGCACCAGGCTTCATCGGAGGTGAGGAACTAGCTCGGCGCTACGCCAAGCAGACCGGAGCAGATCTCGCCATGCTGAACTTCTACCGACCCTTCAACTATTTCAAGACTGCCTGCATCCTGCACGGGGTGTACGCCCGCTACTTGATGGGCCAAAAAAGCACCGATGGGGTCGATCTTGTGGCCCTCCGAGAACGAATGCTGGCCACCATCGATCGGGCCGAGTCGAGCGCTAACCAAGCGCCCTAACCTCGAGACAGCATCTGACCGTTGGTCATCCCCTTCGCGGGTCGAACATGGCAAGATAGCCCTGCACCCCGAAAAGGCTGTGCACCACGAACGACTCGAGGATGACCCCATGGCCACCACACATGAAACCCTGTCACAGATCCAGCTCTTCAACGAGCTCTCGAAGGGGGACCTGAAAAAGATCGAACGGCTGATGACGCCCATTGACATCAAGGCGGGGCGCCAGTTCATCACCGAAGGCAAGCCTGGCCGCGAAGCCTTCATCATCCTGGAGGGAAAGGCCAGTGTTCATCGGGGTAAGAAGCTCATCGCCACTCTTGGGCCCGGTGACTTCATTGGTGAAATGTCGGTCATTGCTGGCTATCCACGCAGCGCAACAGTCCGAGCCGAAACTGACCTGGTTTGTGAGGTTCTAAACCGCCGCGAGTTCTCCAGCTTGTTGGACGAAGCCCCAACGATTGCCCGCAAGATCATGGTTACGGCCATCAAGCGCATCCATGACCTAGAACCCGGCATCGCGAGTTAACCCAGCATCGCGAGCCAACCGCCGCTATCAGCTAGGCACCGACCAAACCAAGGGCGGCCAAAACGCGATCGTTCTCTTTGGCTTCGCCCACCGTTATCCGAAGGCCGATTCCGGGGAATGGGCGTGTTACTAGCCCAACCTTTTCTAGCGACAGGGCAACGGCTTCTGTTCGTTCCCCGGTAACCAGATACACGAAGTTGGTCTCAGACGGAGTGACGTTCCAGCCAGCCTCCACCAGGGCGCTGGCTATTCGATCTCGCTCAATTCGCACGCCTTGGACCCGCTCCATGATCTGGTCATGCACCTCGATGGAGGCCAGGGCCGCCACCTGTGCCTGACCGTTGATGGCGAAGGGCAGCGAGGTCCGGTCGAGGGTGGCGATGAGTTCTGGGCTGGCCACCGCGTAGCCAATACGAAGGGCGGCCAGACCCTGGGCCTTGGAGAAGGTGCGCAGCACAATCAGATTTGGGAAGTCAGCGAGGGCCTCGTGGACCGGGTCGCCAAGGGCCGGGTTCATGAACTCCCGATAGGCCTCATCAAGGACTACAACCACCTCGGCGGGAACCTTGTCCAGGAAGGACCGCAACTCGGTCACCGAGAACGCCGTTCCTGTCGGGTTGTTTGGATTGGCAAGGATAATCAGCTTGGTGCGTTCGGAAATGTCAGTCAGGACCGCCTCTAGGTCAATGGCCTGGTTGGTGAGAGCCGGGTTGACCGCCACGCCACCCATCAGCGCGGTGAACAGCGGGTATACCTCGAAGGAAATCCACGGGTAGATCACCTCATCTCCGGGGTCTACATAGGTTAAGAAAAGCTGTTGCAGCAAGCCGACCGAGCCGCACCCAACCGTGACCTGTTCAGGCTTCACTGCGATCCACTCCGAGATCTTTGTTCGAACCTCACGAGCACCGGAATCGGCATATCGATTGATCCCGCTGCTGGAGTCGTTCAGTTTGGCAACTACGGAGGGAAGCGGACCCCAGGGCGATTCGTTGGAAGCCAGCTTGATGGCGTTGGCGACCCCGTGTTGCTCGGCGGCGGACGAGGCCGACTTGCCCGGCTTGTAGGAGGGCAACTTCAGGACCGATGGTCGGGGACGGCCCGGAGACTCCGGTGTTGTCGGTGATGCGGATTCGCTCATCTTGGGACTTTAGACGCCAGCAGGTCCTGACTCGAATGCAGGGTCAAAGCCCCAACACCATCGCTCGGTGGAACAATGACCGCCAAGGTGGGGTTGGCCAAGAGGATGACCATCAATCGATTGAACCATGCCGTGCTTTACGTCCGTGACGCCAAGCGAACCGCAACCTTCTTCACTCAAAACCTGGGCTTTGTTGTCACCAGCGAGTCCAGCGGCGGGGTGTTCATGCAGTGTTCACCGAACTCCAAGAACGACCACGACCTTGCCTTCTTCACCATTGGCAGCGATGCAGCTTCCTCCACGGCTGGGAATCAGAGCGTCGGCATGTACCACCTAGCTTGGGAAGTACCGACGCTAGGAGAGTTGGCAGAGTATCGGACCAAAATGAAGGAGGCTGGCGCACTCGTTGGAGCCAGCGACCATGGAGTATCGCGCAGTCTGTATTGTCAGGACCCCGACGGTTTGGAGTTCGAACTCATGTGGGCCGTTCCCCCGGACCTGCATGATCCCGAACGGGACCAACCGGGGATTTCCCCCCTACGCCTAGAGGCAGACATTGCTCGATTTGGGGCCGATACTCCAGGCCGTGTGACGGCCTAAGTTCTGCGGTCACAGCTAGGTCAAGAGATCGCGAGCTACATCAATCCACAACTGGGTGCTAAGGCGCAGCGACTCGATATCGATTCGTTCGTCGTTGCCGTGGAAGCGGGCGCCGAAATCTGCGGCGTCGAGGGTTGGTGAAAGCAGCCCGGCCCCATAGGCGATCGAGCCAAGCTCCCGAAAGATTCGACAGTCGGTGAAGCCCACCGACATTTGTGGTGTGAGCCTTGCGGTTGGGAATGGTCGGTTGATGGCTTTTTGCAAGCTGTCCCACAAGGGAGTGTTGGCTGGGGAAATTGTCGCCATGTCGTTCATGAGGATCTCAATTTGAACATCATTGACCAGGTCGCCGAGGGCCCGCTCCAGATGGGCCTGCACCTCGGCGTCGTCCTCGCCGGGCAAGGTTCGAATGTCAACATCGAGGCTTATCTGGTCGGGAATGGTGTTCGTCTTCATGTTGGGACCACCTTCAATCACGTTGCTAGAGAACGTGGTGTGGGTACAAGCGTGAAGAAACCCAGCGGCGTTGGAGTTTGGCAGTTCAGCCAACACCTCATCAATTCGCTCGGCATCAAGCAGGATGGCCTTTTCTTCCTCACTAAGTCCGAGATTGTGGACCCGTTCAGGCCAGAGCTCAGAAAACTTCGCTGGAGGTGCGTAGTCGGCGAGGCGTTGGATAACCCCCGCGGCTTTCACCAACGCGTTGTTTCGCCGGAAGGGCTGAGAACCGTGTCCAGGAACGCCGCTAATTCGCAGGCGTCGCCAAGCAACACCTTTCTCAGCGATCGTTACGCTAATGGCTGGCGACTCGGGGCTGCCGCCGTGGAGTCCGCCGTTTTCGGTCAGCACATAGTCGGCCTTGATGACGTCCGCATGATTGTCTGCCATCCAGCGGGCACCATGAGCGCTGCCGGATTCCTCATCGGCCACGGCGAAGAAAATTAGGTCACCCTTCGGCCTGAAATCGGTGCGAGCGAGGTGGCGAAAGGCCACCGCCATCGAGGCGGTGATGTTCAACATGTCAACGGCGCCTCGACCCCAGACTTCGCCGCCGATGATTTCACCGCCGAATGGATCCTGGCTCCATCCGCTCGGTGTGACGGGAACGACATCGGTGTGACCCATCAGACATAGGCTTGCGGCCTCAGGATCCGATCCTTCAATCCGAGCGACCAGGGAGACTCGACCCGGTGTTGGCTCGAATCGTTCGAACTCCAGGCCCGAGCCCTCCAGGAAATGCTGGAGGGACTCGACGTTTCGGATCTCTTGACCAGATTCCGGGGTGCCGTCATTGACACAAGCGTTGCTAATAAGGGTCTGGAGAAGTTCAACGGTTTGATTGGTGAGTTGATCAAGGTTGTCGGCCATGGATGCAGTGTGACACTTGAGTTGCATCCATGGGTAGTGGCATGAAAGATCAACTGTTCGCTCGTTGGTGTTATGCCCAGCAACGGCGGCTGGCATTCCAGGGTCGAGTTCCCGATTGACGCCAGGTGATCACGGCGGCCTCATCTTGCTGGGCCGGGGTTGCCTGGTCGGCGGAGGACACACCATAGCGTTCGGCATGTCCATAGGCTGCCCAACTGGTGGTCAGGAACTGGTAAGCCCCTCGGGCCGACGAGCGTCGGTTCGCAGCCTGATAGTCATCTCTGGATTCACAAGAGCGGATACTCAACAAGATCGGCGGAATAAATACGCCGGATCCGGCGTCAACCCATCCTTCTGGGGGCCCACTCTTGGCCGAGGGTCCTGTTGGCGTCAGGGCTTGAGCCCGCCCCGGTGGTGGCGGTGGGAGGGTTCCCGTTAGTCGCTGGTGTTCCTCGGAGTCAGCGATCTAAGCAACCGCTCGGGCCGGGTCGTCATAGGCGAGCCAGTACGCGTGTCCCTCGGGCTCGGGGGATCGGGCCAACGCATTGCGATAGGCATCCACAACAAAGTCTCCAGATGTTGATGCCTTGGCCTCGGGAGTGTTGATCATTACCCGGGCTAGATCAATAAGCGATTCGCCATTGATGCGACGGTTGGCCCAATAGGCCTGACCTTCGGCATCGGGATAGCGACCAAGTGCGGTGATGTATAGGCGGGTGATTTGGTCGTCGTAGGCTGGAGCCACCTCGGCCGCGTCGGCCATTGGTGAGGCGACGATGGCCATTGACGTTGTGAGCATCGTCGCACACGCGAGGATGGAATAAAGTTTGCGTTGCACTACTAGGAACCTCCTGCAGCACCGATATGCCCGTACGCCAAACAATTGGAAGAAGCGGGTGCCACTCGGCGGGCACGCAACCGCACGCGGTCCCACGGGTTGATGGGAGGGTGCGATCTCTAGGAGACGATCTTCGTGCTGGCTGCCGGATCGGCCATCTGCACGTTTCGCTCGGGTTGTCAGCCCCCGAGAAAGCTCTTCGTGACAAACACGTTACAAAGATCCGGACATTTCACAACCAGCGACGACATTGTGTGCCGTGTTTCATAGAGCGTGGATTCGCTCTTGAAATCGGATAGGAGCGCGAAAGCTCCACCGGCCAAAGTTCGTCGTTTGCGCCTTCGACAGGATTCGAACCTGTGACCGTCGGATTAGAAGTCCG
Source organism: Actinomycetes bacterium (assembly GCA_024276425.1). Taxonomy (GTDB): domain Bacteria; phylum Actinomycetota; class Acidimicrobiia; order Acidimicrobiales; family SZUA-35; genus JAJRQY01. The sequence continues at coordinate 6,492 of JAJRXF010000068.1, forward strand.
ATGCTCTATCCAGCTGAGCTACGAAGGCTGAGCCGTCCATCGTAGGGCGGATTGCATGACTGGGGACGCAATTTGTACTTCATGAACAACGATCTGATTTCGTATGCGCATGGTCGAATCAGATCTGTTCGTTAATCGGCCGCTCTGACGCTAAGATCACCAACTCTTGGTGGTCGTAGCTCAGTTGGTTAGAGCATCAGGTTGTGATCCTGAGGGTCGGGGGTTCGAATCCCCTCGATCACCCAAATTAAGTGTGTGCGGCAGGGCCCGGTCGAGTTGGCCGGGCCTCACTGCACTAGACGCGGGCCTCACCGCCTTTGGCACAGGATCGACCTCGACCCCTCGGTCGACCTGCTCCCAGCGGGCTCACCGACCCCAAAACTGGTCGCAACCGCGACACTGAACCAATCCGCGACAAAAGCCAATGTACGAACGTCCAAATTTGCGAACGTGTGACGTCTGGCGCAGGAGGTGAGTCTCCATCTTCTCGTCGCTAGCATCTGGAGAAGTACGGCAAGTGATTGTCGTGTGGAGTGCAGCGAGCAATCGCTGTGTGGCGACTGGCCCGATGGGCCCGAAAGAGGTAGGCGATGTATTCAAGCGGGATGGTTGGCGTAGCCGGGGGCATTTTTGCGGTCCAGTTCGCGCCCCAAATTGATCTTCTCGATAGCGTCCCCAGCTGGGCCCTTGGTCTCTTCATTGTGATGTCGATTTACCTGTTCACGTTATGGCGCTCAGCCACAACGGGCTGAACTTAGACGAACCACATGTTGCCAATCTGGGTCGCGCTGTTGGCCCTCAGTCTCTTTGGTCCCCTCTATGCCCTCATAATGGGCGGACTTCTCAAGCGCGGTGCACCCTCGCGGCCAACCAAAGCGGGAACCCATCGGGTCATTTGTGTCGTGCCCTGTCTGAACGAGGGTGCGGTCGTGGCCCAGACGGTCAACCGCCTGCTGACACTCGACTCCAAGATCGACGTCGTCGTCGTTGACGATGCATCAGACGATGACACCCCGGACATTCTTCGCCAGTTGCGAGACCCCCGGGTTCATATCCTTCGACGCCAGTTTCCCAACGCACGCGTCGGTAAGGGTGCAGCCCTCAATCAGGCCCTCATCCAAATCTCGGCCTCAGTGCGCCAACAAGGAATCGACCCGTCCGAGGTTGTGATTGCGGTCTTCGATGCTGATGGCAATGTTGATACCAACGTGTTGGACAAGGTCCGACCCTGGTTTAACGACCCCGGAGTTGGTGCCGTCCAGATTGGTGTGCGCATAAGCAACCGGGACCGATCCTTAGTCGCTCGGTTCCAAGACATCGAGTTCGCCGCCTACACCGAAATCTTCCAGCATGCTCGCAACTTCATTACCAGTACCGGATTGGGAGGCAACGGCCAGTTCGTTCGGCTCTCGGCTCTGGAGCAGTTGGGGGTTAACCCGTGGAGCGACTGTCTCACTGAAGACTTGGACCTAGGAATACGGCTACGAATCGATGGTTGGCGATCGGTCTTTGAGGGGTCGGTTTCGGTTCATCAACAAGGTTTGCACCAAGTTGGACGCCTCATCCGCCAGCGCACCCGGTGGTTCCAAGGACACCTTCAATCGTGGGGTCTTCTCGGACCACTTTGGCGATCAAGGCTCCCACTGAGAGCCAAGTTTGACATCTCCTCTTACCTCATCTTGCCAGCCGTCATGCTGGTGGTGTCAGTCGGTGTCTTGGCCTCCTTTGTGGCCCTCGCCCGAAACTTGATTGTTGCGCCCGGCCCAACGCTCCATCTGATCATGACGGGGCCATTCGTGCCCTGGTGGTACCTGTTGGGATTCATCGCCACTCCCCTCATTGCTGGGGCCTATTGGAGGGCCGAACCCGGTATTGGGTTTGTTCGAGGCCTCGCACTGGCCCACGCCTACAACCTGTACACCTGGATCTGGGTTCCCGCTGGCTGGAAGGCGGTGTACCGGCAACTTCTTGGATTCGGAGGTTGGGCCAAGACCGATCGGGTCGTCGAGGAGGGAACAGTCTTGCCGATGCTCCCTCTGTTTTCCTATGACTCCGTCGAACTTCTGGACAATCATCCAGTCTTTGCCATGCTTGGAATTGCCAGCGACATTGACTACGAAACACTCATGATCGAGCTTGATCGACGAAAGGTCGACGACAAGCCATTTCATCCCGATGACCAAGAGAAAATGCGGCGAATGTTTAATCAGGTCGGTGCCCGCCAGCGCCTCACAGCGGTAGCCGGGAGCGTGTGACAGTGACCCAAATGGTGATACAAGAAGTGAGCAGCCACAGCCACGGCTCCGTTAGTCAAAAGCGTCCGAGAAGCCAGGCAATCGTTGCCGCCATCTTCTTGACGGTCGGTGTCCTCGGTGGTGGGCTTTTAGTCAAGAGCGCACTGGCCTCACCGGTTCCAGGGTCGGCACCCAGCGGTACACCCTTGGCGAACCCCGACTCCGTTTCGCTGGTGACCAACCTGAACGCCACTCCAATTGATGGACCCGCCACGCTGGTGTTGTACGAAGGCCCAGATGAGGAAGCCGAGTTGATGGCCCTGTCGGTCGTGAATTTGGCCGGCCACTTCGGCCCAGTCACCGCGAAGTCGGTCTTTGACTATGAGGCTGGAGAGATGAGTGCCTACGAGGCTGTCGCCTTCGTCGGGGTATTCGGCGAGGGTCAACTACCGAGGTCCTTCCTCCTCGACATTGCTAGCACAGACATGCCCATCCTGTGGCTTGGATCAAGCATCGATCAGCTTCGTCGAATTGATGACGACTACTTCGTGAAAGCCGGATGGATTCCTTCTGGCCAAGCCACTCTCAATCCGGTGAGGGTGAGCTACAAGGACATCGACTTCGAGCGAAGCGTGGAGGCATCATCCACCCGCTCCATCAGGGTGTTGCAGCCCAAGGCCGTTGATGTGCTGGCCACGGCAAATGAACAGGGAGAAGCCGAGAAGCCCTGGGCCATCCGGGCGTCAAATCTGACCTACATCGCCGAGGTTCCATTCGACTATCTGGTCGAAGCCAATCACAGCTTGATTGTGGCCGACCTCTTGTTTGATCTGTTGGATCCAACGAGACCCGAACGTCATCGAGCAATGGTGCGCCTGGAAGATGTCGGCCCCTATGCCGACCCGGCCAGCCTGCGCCGGATCGCAGACGAGCTTTCTGCCCGCGACATTCCGTTTTCGGTATCTGTCTACACCATCTGGCGAGACCCCGACTCGCAATACCAGTGGGGTGACAAAATCCGCCTGGCCGACAGGCCAGAGACCGTCGCCGCGCTGCGGTACATCGAGTCCAAGGGGGGGACGTTGCTCATGCATGGCATTACTCATCAATATGGCGACAAGCCCAACCCCTACCACGGCACTTCGGGGGAGGATTTCGAATTCGCTCGGGCCCACGTGGATGAAAACAACGACGTGATCGTTGATGGTCCCGTGCCCGACGACTCGCCTGAATGGGTCCGAGACCGAATCCGGCAAGGGTTCGCCGAGATGGCTGACGCCGGGCTCCAGGCACCAACGATCTTTGAGTTCCCCCACTACACCGGATCACCCGTGAGTTACCAGGCGATTGCGCCCCTCTTTGAGGCCAGGTACGAACAAGGCACCTACTTCCCTGGGCTGTTAAGCGGGCGGGAGATCAACCCCCTTGCGCCCCAAACCCAGTTTGTGCCTTATCCGATCTTTGACGCCTACGGCGAATACGTAGTACCGGAGAACCTGGGCAACATCATTCCCGTCGGCCAGAACAACCACCACAACCGGTTCCCTGCAGATCTTGTAACTGCGGCTGAACGAACCTTGGTCGTCCGCGATGGCATCGCCTCATTCTTCTTCCATCCTTATCTGGACATTGACTATCTGCTTGAGACCGTGGACGGCATGACGGACCTTGGCTATGAGTTTGTTTCACCCCAAGCCGTATTGGATGAGTGGCGATGAGCCGCCAGATCGTTGGATCTTGTGAGTAGAACAAGCAGGACTGTGACAATGCGCCCCGTGTTGTGTGTCATCGGGACTCGCCCCGAGGCAGTCAAGATGGCGCCGGTGATTCGCGAATTGGAAGAGCGATTGCTCCCCCACGTTGTGTTGTCAACCGGGCAACACCGCGAACTAGTTCATCAAACCCTGGAGTCATTTGGGCTCGGAGTCGACATCGACCTCGATCTCATGACTCCGGGCCAAACTCCGACCGATATTGCGGCACGAGTACTGGCATCGATGGGTGAGGTGTTGGGCACCGTTGATCCCTCGTGGATGATTGTGCAGGGCGACACGACCACGGTCATGGCCGCCGCTATCGCCGGAGCTTACGCTCTGGTTAAGGTGGCTCATCTGGAGGCCGGGTTACGTACCGGCGACAAGTCTCAGCCCTTCCCGGAAGAACTCAACCGGATCATCGCCGGTGGAGTTGCCGACTTGCACTTAGCACCGACTGCAGCGGCCCGGGCGAATCTCTTGCGGGAGGGCGTGGACCCTACATCGGTGATCGTGGCTGGGAATACGGTGGTTGATGCCCTGTTGTGGGCTCGCGATCTGGTGGCCGGTACTGAGACCAGTGATGCTCTAGCCAGGCTCGATCCGACCAAGAAGTTGATTCTGCTTACGGCACATCGTCGAGAGAACTTCGGTGCTCCAATCGAGGAGGCTCTGGGCGCCATCGCCGAGCTGGTGTCTAGTCGAGATGATGTCGAGATCTTGTACCCGGTGCACCCCAACCCCAACGTTCGCGACGTCGCCGATAGAACTCTGGGTTCGGTTGATGGGGTGACCTTGTGTGAACCGCTGGGCTATTTCCAGTTGGTTCAGGCCATGGACCGGGCAACACTGGTGGTCACCGATTCCGGCGGGATCCAAGAAGAGGCGCCGGCATTGTCCAAGCCGGTCCTGGTCTTGCGAAACGTAACCGAGCGACCCGAAGCGGTTGACAGCGGGGTAGCCAAGCTCGTTGGGACTGATCGACAGGTCATTCTGGATGAGGTGACATCTCTGCTGGATGACCCGACGGCTTATGCCCGAATGGCTCGAGGAGACAGTCCCTATGGGGATGGGAAGGCAGCCCAGCGCACAGTTAGCGCCATCTTGGGTGAGCCGGTGCCCTTCTTCGAGCCGGTTGGCACCTTGGCCAAAGTCGCCCCCTAAGCTCGCCCGGCATGGCCACCTCGCTCCCCGACTGCCGTTTAGGGGAGTGAGGTGGATTCATGTAAGAAGTGACGAGGGAAGTGATCCGGGGGTGAGGTAGTATTCCTCGTTCAAACAAGCGCCTCTAGCTCAATTGGTAGAGCAACGGACTCTTAATCCGCAGGTTCCGGGTTCAAGTCCCGGGGGGCGTACTCACATAAGTCCAGGTCAGAGTATCAGAACATCGAGCCCTGACCTTTTCACGAAAGTCCATCAGGGTCCAATCAGTCACCTTGGGTGCCATGGACCCCTTGATGGACTCTGTGCTGTGCCGGTTCATGCTTGACAGTGCAGCTCCGGTAGGTGCCCGACATTGTTGGGACAAGTTCCGGTTCCTGGCTTACACCAGTTCCGGCTGGTGGGCGACAGCGACTCCGGTTCCTTGCAGACACCTGGTCGATGGGTTGTGCTTCATTCCAACGTTTCCGTTGGTTTGGAGGGTCATCGATGTTGGTGGAGTTGGGTCTTGTGGAACAGCGGTTGAAGGCAGTGCATGAAGTGCTGGACGGGGCACTGGTGGTGGATGTCGCAGCCCGTTTTGGGGTGACCCGTCAGACCGTGCATGTGTGGTTGAAGAACTATTCAACGAGCGGCATGGCTGGTCTGGTCGACAAGACATCGAAGCCTGAG
>JAJRXF010000069.1 GCA_024276425.1 Actinomycetes bacterium
GAGTGCAATCCATGAGTGCGTACAAGCAGCCAGATCGATCGAGGCCGCGGTGGGCAGAAAGGTCCCTATTGTTGCTGACGGGGGAGTGGTGACATCGGGTGACATCGTGAAGGCATTCGTTGCTGGGGCCGACGCCGTCATGCTTGGCAATGCACTGGCCGGATGCGATGAAGCCCCGGGCGAGTTGGAACTGGTCGATGGGGCAATGTGGAAGACGTATCGGGGTATGGGGTCCGCTGGGGCAATGCGTGGGCGGGCCGCCGATCGCTACGGCTCGGCTCAGGGCGGGGGCAAACATGTAGCCGAGGGGGTCGAAGCCAGGGTCCGTTATGCCGGCCAACTTGGCGATCTGGTCTCCCAACTGGTTGGCGGACTTCGGTCGGGCATGGGATATGCCGGCGCGGCGACCCTGGATGATCTTCGCTACCGAACTCGACTTACCCGAATCACCGGGGCTGGGCTTCGAGAAAGTCATCCTCATGATGTTGATGTGCTTCGGGACTAGTCAGGCGACGAACAGTTTCCAGAGATGCTCGGAGGAGCTATGCGCAAACCCATAACCAGTCCGACTGCGTCCGCGGTCGGCCCATACAGTCACGGCATCGATGCTGGTTCGCTCGTCTTCTGCTCGGGACAAACCCCAATCGATCCGACGACTGGTTCGTTGGCCGCGGGTACGGTTGGAGACCGGACCGACCAGTGTTTTGACAATCTCTTTGCCGTTCTCGCCGATGCGGGGTTGGGTCCTGAACATGTGATCAAGGTCAATGTCTACCTGACGGATATGGACGATTTTGAAGGCATGAACGAGGTGTACGCCACTCGTTTCAGTCGGCCATTCCCGGCTAGAACCACCATTGGAGTGGCATCACTACCGCTTGGATCCGACATTGAGATCGAACTCGTTGCCCAGCGTTAGATCGGTCCCCGAAGCCTGAGTCGCGCCCGATCAAACTAAGATGTCCGATTCCCGCTCGTAATTGAGAGGTGCTGAAGTCACAATGAGCGAGTGATGATCTCTGCCACCGACAGCCAGCAAGAGGCCTGGGCACTGGCGGCCGAAAGCCGGGACGCACGATTCGATGGTTGGGTCACCGTCGGTGTGACCTCTACGGGGATTTACTGTCGTCCCAGTTGCCCGACCCCCGTCCGACCTAAGCGATCAAACATGCGATTCTTCGCCACCCCTGCCTCGGCGCAGGCTGCGGGGTTTCGAGCGTGCAAGCGTTGTGCCCCTGACGCCACGCCCGGGTCTCCCGAATGGAATCGACGCGATGATCTGGTCGCTCGAGCTATGCGTGGCATTGATGACGGGGTCATCGACCGAGTGGGAGTGGAGGGCCTAGCCAAGGAGCTTGCGGTCAGTGCTCGACACCTCAATCGTGTCCTGGTTGATCAGGTTGGCGCCACCCCACTAGGGCTGGCTCGGGCCCGCCGAGCGAGGGCCGCTCGATCGTTGATCGAAGGCACGCGTCTTCCGTTTTCACACGTTGCCTTTGCGGCTGGCTTCGACAGTATTCGCCAGTTCAACGACACCGTCCGCCAGGTCTTTGCCGCCACCCCCACCGAACTCCGGGGCAAACGGGCCGGAGACACCATTGATGGCGACTGGCTGCGGGTGCGATTGCCCTATCGGGCACCTTTGGAGGTCGAGACCTTGTGGGCCTGGCTGGGGGCCCACGCCATTCCGGGCCTCGAAGAGGTTGCCGGCCGAATCTATCGGCGCAGCCTCCGGTTGGTTGGCGGGCCGGCGCTGGTCGAACTTGAGGCCCCACCAGCTAACTCCAGTAGCCGGTTTGTAGAGGCGCGGTTCTTGTTGAGTAATTTGGGCGACCTCCAGCAGGCGATTCAAAGATGCCGACGCCTTCTCGATCTTGATGCGGACCCACGAGTGATTCGGTCTGACCTATCTCAGGACGACAGGCTACGGCCATTGCTCGATGCGCGACCCGGGGTTCGGGCCCCCGGGGATGTTGGTGGGATTGACTCGGTTGTTCGTGCGGTGCTCCACCAGCAGGTCTCACTGGCGAGTGGGAAGGCACTTTGCTCTCGCCTCGTTGCCAGTTATGGTGACTCATTGGAGGACTCAGTGGGGTCTGTCGGTGAAGTCACGACCGTTTTTCCCTGCGCTCAAACCTGGGCCTCGTTGGATCCGACCAAACTCGGTCTGCCCCAATCCCGAGCCAGGGCGCTCATTGAAGCGGCGAGGGCGGTGGCCGATGGCTACGTTGACGTGAGCCCAACCGCGAATAGGGATCAAACCAAGGAAGACTTGTGCGCAATCAAGGGAATCGGGCTTTGGACAGCGACCATCGTGGCCCTGCGGGCCTTGCATAGTCCGGACGAGTTCTCATCGGGCGATCTGGCACTTCGGCGAGCGGCAGGTGCTGTTGGGCTTCCCAGCGACGCCGAGGGGCTCCAAGAAGCGTCCGAAAGCTGGCGGCCTTGGCGATCCTATGTGATGCACCACCTATGGGCCGAGTATGCCCATCCA
>JAJRXF010000070.1 GCA_024276425.1 Actinomycetes bacterium
CAGAAGGCTCCCAGTCAGAGGAGCTGCCGAATGAGGCGGCAACCCCACTGAACCGGTTGGGGGCATTGGCCATGGAGACCGTGTCCTATGACGAACAGCTCGAACACGTCGAGATCTACACCATGTCTGGCCTGTTGACAATCTTGCGTCACGGTCCCAAGGACGTGTCGGCCGTTGTTGTCTGCGTCGGCGGCGCAATGGGTGGCCTGCTCGGCCCAGATGGTGGCCTGTACCACCAGCTCGGCCGGAGCCTTTCCGACCAGGGGATCGGAGTGCTTCGAGTGAGCTACCGACAGCCGAACAATCTGGACCGCTGTGTCCACGACACTCTGGCCGCAATTGAACTTGCAGCGCTCGATGGGGCGAAGCGGTTCATCGTCCTGGGTCACTCTTTTGGAGGCGCCGTGGCAATCGCGGCCGCGGCCTGTCTTCCCGCCACTACCGTCCTCGGAGTTGTCACCTTTGCCACCCAGGCCGGTGGCTGCGAGCGAGCCGAAGAACTCACTGACCGAGACCTCCTCTTCTTTCACGGAACCGCGGACACCATCCTGCCTCATCAGGCCAGCGAGATGGTCCGCATGCTTGCCGGCACCGGAGAGGTCGTACTTCTCGAAGGGGCCGATCACCTACTCTCTCCCGCCGGTCCTCAGATCCTCGACCGGCTCCTCACCCACATTCCTCGAATCTTGGATCCGGCCCGGCAGCACTAGGTCAGCTGGAACAGTGGAGTCAACTGGAACAATCCAAACGAGATCGGCACCAACCGCGGTGAGGTGAGTCAAGACACCGAGCAGGTGTGAGGGTTCCTGGACCATGCTGGGCTCTGGCGACGAATCCGGTGAGCCATTGCTGGACGAGGCGCAAATCGAGCAGGGCCAGCGGAGCGCCTAACCAATCACGATCCGTTTGAGGTCGGCAGCGATCTCAATCGGACCGTCAAAGCCCCCGGCACGGGCTTGGGAAACGAAACGTTGCTCTTCCGCTTTATTGACAGGTGGAGGCAACAAGTGCGTGAGCACGAGGTTCGACTCCGACAGCCCGAGCGAGAACTCCGACTGACTCCGAGCCAGCGTTCCAATCGAGAAGACTGGTCGATACCTGATCGCCGCCTCGATTGGATGGTGATCTACAGTCAGATCCCTCTACTGGCCTCGTGCTTGGGAATGGGCGATGTGAACAACCTCGCGACGAAACGGGGTGTCATCATGGTTGATCTCCTCTCCAAGGTCCTCTGCATACCGGCGACCATCCCACACCGCGGCCGCGATGGTGGAGGGCGCAAGCGCATCAGCCAGTGCAGTGACCGAGTTCAATCCCGCATCGGCCCACTCGTGTTCGCAAGCTCGAAGGTCGCGGGCCACAGCATCATTTGGCAGTCTGGCCGTCACCAGTACCACTGCGTCGGCCTCGATCTGATGGGTCCGACCGGTGTGCATGCACGCCGCGGTCACCAACCCCTCCCGTGCCCCAAGGACCGTCTCGGATAAGTGCAGGGCCAAGTCGATCTCTCGCATTCGAACCTGGATGCGATCGATCTACAACGTGTTGACGGTCCAAGAGGAGACCAACGGGCTTGGCGTCACGAACTGAACGTCATAGCCCTCACCAACAAGCAGCTCGGCCAAGACCCCTCCGAGGTAGTAGTGGTCGTCGTCGAACAGTACGACCCGCTGGCCCGAGGGGCGCTTCCCCTCCATCAGGTCATCCGGGGTCAGGACCTCGATGTCCAGCTCGATCGGGCTGGTGTGCCAGCGTCCGACCCCGTCCCCTCGCCAGGTGGCCCCCGTCGCCACCGCAACATGATCGAAGTCATAGCCGAGGATCTCTTGCGCAGTCATGGCGCTCTCCCGATACACCTCAACATTGGCGAGCTTGTCCAACTGTGCGAGCCGCCAGTCAACTACCCGGACCCAGGCTGCGAGGCCCGGCAACAACGACTCACGACGAACTCGTCCTCCAAGCTCGCGACTGGCCTCGGCCAGTACTACCTCATAGCCCCGCTTTCCCAACGCCTGGGCCGCCTCCAACCCAGCAGGACCAGCCCCGAGGACCAAGACCTTCTGGGAAGCGTGCTTGGCTCTCAGGGTTTCCGGGTGCCAGCCTCGCCGCCACTCCTCCCCCATCGAGGGGTTCTGAGTGCAGCGGATGGGGCTCATGGTGAAGTCGCCGGAAACACAGATGTTGCAGCCGATGCACTCGCGGATATCCTCCATGTTGCCCGCCTCAATCTTGGAGGGCAGGAAGGGATCGGCAATCGAGGGACGCGCCGCCCCAATGAAGTCCAACGTTCCCTCGCGCACCATCCGCAGCATTGTCTCGGGTGAGGTGAAGCGACCGACCCCGACCACCGGCTTAGAGGTTAACGCCTTGAGGCCGCGGACATAACCCTCTTGTCCCGCCTCCGGACCGAACCGGGAGGTGACCGAATCGTCTTCCCAGGAGCCAAGTACGAAGTCCCAGAGGTCCGGGATCTCCCCCAACATCGTGATGACCTCAACAATGTCTGCCCGCTGAAGTCCTTCATCACCCAGCAGCTCGTCAACACTGATGCGACAACCAATGGCTGCCTCACCATTGGCTTCGTCAACCGCATCCTCAAGAAGCTCCCGCAACAGGCGGACTCGATTTTCGATCGTTCCCCCGTAGACGTCTGTGCGGTGGTTGTACCGCGGCGACAAGAAATGGTGGATACCGCCCAAGGCATGACCGGCATACACATAAACAATGTCGAATCCAGCATCGATGGAACGACGGACAGCCCGGCGATGCCAACGGCGAAGGTCAGCGATGTCGTCCAGCGTCATCTCTCTGGCCTGCACCGGGTCATAGGTAAAGGCAGCCACCGGGAGGTGAGCCGGGCCCATTGGGGCCACCCGGCTGAAGAAGTTGGGACCGTTCATGCCGTTGTAGCAGAGCTCAATGGCGGCCAACGAGCCGTTCTCGTGAACCCGATCGACCGTGAGCTGGAGGGCCGGAATGTCGATGTCATCCCATATCCGCTGTTCGATAAAGGGAGTGATCTCTGAGCTGTGGTGGATTTCCGCCTGCTCGGTCGAGACGACGGCCCATCCGCCCTCGGCCTTCATGGCGCGCATCTCAGCATGAGCAGAGACATCGCGATACCCCATGCCGCTGCACTGGGGAACCTGGAAGAACCGGTTGCGGGCCGTGACCGGTCCTATTGCAACTGGTTCAAACAGTACGTCGAAGCGTGGGTCTCTCATCTGGGTTTCTCTCGTTTATGGGCGGGAACGAACGAGCTGGCCGCCGATGATCACAGAGTCCAGCATCTCATCGGCTAACCCCAAGAACAGCTCATCGGGGTGGGGTGCGTCGACCACCAACACATCACCGGACTTACCGACATCGAGTGATCCACACTCAGCGGCAAGACCGAGGCTGTATGCCGCGTTGAGGGTGCAGCCAACGATCGCCTCGGCCGGAGTGATCTGGAACCAGGGTGCCGCCATCGTCATGGTCGAAAGAAGCGATGTTGCGTGAATGGAGGAGCAGTAGTCGGTCGAAATCGCCAGGGGAACTCCGGTATCGATGAATCGACGGGCGTTGGCTCTCCGGTCGGTCATATAGATCAGCTCGGCCACAGGCAGAACAACGGCAACCGTTTCGGTCTGGCCAACCGCGTCGATTTCGGCATCACTGGTATAGGTCAGGTGCTCGGCCGACACCGCACCGCCGTCAACCGCGGTTTTCCATCCCATGGACGGCTTCCAGGCATCGGCGTGAACCCGCACCGGAAGACCAACCTCATGGCTGCGATCCATAATTCGGAGGGCTTGGGCCGGGGTGAAGAGCCCATCCTCGACGGTGACGTCCTGGAACTTGGCGATGCCTTGGGACACAACGGCGTCGGTCATTGCTCCGGCGACAAGATCGGTATAGGCGTCGGCCTCTGACATACCATCGAGATTCTCAAGGTCGCGAGGAATAACATGGGCGCCCAGGAAAGTAATCACCGTACGCATGGCGGTTTGGACCACCGCCTTGGCTAGCAGCTCTAGCTGATGGAGCTCGTGGTTCAGGGTGAGGCCGTATCCCGATTTCACCTCCGCGGTGGTGACACCCCCGCTAATCATGCGTTCAAACCCCTTAGCTAGCCCGGTCAACAGGGTGGTGTCATGGGCTGCTCTGGTCGCCACGACACTGGACCAGATTCCACCACCCCGAGCCGCCATTTCGGCGAGGGTCGCTCCTCCCAGCCGCTCGGCGTACTCGGTGTGGCGGTGACCTCCAAAAAGGGGGTGAGAGTGGCAGTCAACCAAGCCGGGAAGAAGGGTCATGCCGGTGGCGTCGATGGTTCCGATCACTGGATCTGACCAGTCCGCCACGATGGAGGCACTGTCCCCTACTGCACGAATGATCCCGTCTCGTATGGCCAACCCTCCATTGGCAATGAGGCCAAGGTCGGACTGGGTCGCTCCCCGACGCAGCCTTCCGCCGTCGGCCACGGTTGCCACAACAGCGGCATTGATAATGTTCAGATTCTCCGCTGGCTTGGCGCTCACGAAACAATCTCCACCTTGTTCACCGAGGCAGTGGCTCGAACCGCTGTCACCTCAATCTCCATCAACCACTCGGCCTTGGCTAGAGCTGCCACAACCACTCCGGTTGAAACCGGATACACACCTTTGAGATGTCTGCCGACAACTCGGTACACCGGCTCACGATCGGCCGGGTTGATGAGGTAAATGGTGATCTTGACGATCTCCTCCAGTGTGGCACCGCATTCCGACAACAGGGTGATCACGTTCTTCATGGCTTGGTTGGCTTGGGCTGCGGCGTCGCCTGCCCCAACAAGATTTCCATCAAAGTCGGTCCCGACCTGGCCCCGCAGGTAGATGGTGTCGCCCGCGATCACGGCCTGGCAGAGATCGTTGTCAAGATCCTGATCCGGATAGGTGTCCTTGGTGTTGAAGGGCCGAATCCGTTGGTGAATCACGACTCAGGCTCCGGCGTGGGCTTGGGCCATTTCGAACTGGTCCTCGGAGAAGGGAGTCGAGCCTCCCCGGCCTCGTTTTGCGCTAAACCCCTTCCCCAGTGAGATATCGGCAATCCGAGCTGCGTACAGGTCGTCACGAAAGTGCAGGGTGAAGGTTCGGGCGTCGCGCATCATTTGACCAAGTGGATACCGCTCATGCGCTGCTCGGGCACCGACAATGTCGAAGCCCTCATAGGGGATACGCAACACAACCTCTTTGGCCAGGTGCATGGTGCGTACCGCGTCGGCCTCAACACCGTCTTGATCTTCTCCGCGGTCCAGACGTTCAGCCGTGGCGAACAGGGCCGTCCTGGCAGCAAATAGCTCGGAATCCATATGACCCAGTTTGACCTGCACCACCTCGGAATTGCGCAGGTCCTCACGCTCGCTGACGTAGCCGGTAATGAAGGCGAAGGCGGCGCGGGCCGAGCCGATGTGGTTTGCGGCATAGGCCAGGGAGAACGTGCGGGGGTCGTTGGTAACCCACCCTCCGGGCTCGCCAATAATGTGACTGTCCGGAACAAAAACGTCGTGGAATTTCACTCCGCAGGAAACCGTCGATCGCATGCCAAGCATCTGCCAGTCATCCAGTAACTCCACGCCAGGTGAATCGGTTGGGACCAGGGCGAACACCATCCGACTGGCGTAGGGGGCGTCCCCCTCGATGGCGCACCACACCGTGAGGTACTTAGCGCCAGCCGCAACCGAAGCAAAACCCTTGCGTGCGGTCAGCCTGTAGCCGCCGGCGATCTTATGGAGCTCTGATTCGAGCCGCTCCTGGCCGTTCTCGTACAGGTGAGCTTCAGACCCAAGCGAAGCCAGGAGGGCGCCATTGACGATCTCGGGGAGGAAGCGCTGGCGTTGTTCGTCGGTCGCGTGCCAGGCCACGATTCCACTGGCGTGGCTGGTTATCTGGAGAAGTTGGGCGGTGTTGGCTTCCCAGAATGCCAGTTCTTCGAGAATGCGGTAGAACCCGGAGTAGTTCCCAGGCTGCCAGTATCCATAGCCACCAAACTCCTTCGGGACACATAGCTTGTGCAATCCGGCCTCGGTGGCCTCAGCCAGGCTTTGGAACGGGAAGGCCGAGTTGATGTCCTGATCTCGCATTCGCTCACGAAACTTGGGACCAAGTTCGGCCACCTTGGCCAAGAGTGCGGCGGTTGTTAGATCGATTTCGGGTGCCATTGGCCCGACCCTACTGTCGTCGACTACATCGCTCAACTGTGAATACTGCGTGAGTCTCATGCACAAAAGCGATGAGTAACGACCATTTGGACTCCCACTACAGCTAGATCTCGGTCCGGAGGACTTCGGCGAAAGCCCGCACTACCGTGGGCAGGCGGCGTCCCTTCAACGTGGCAATACCCAGCCAAATTGGCGGGTGTTTCGTGGCCAGGCGAACATGGGCAAGCTCGGTCCCGTCTGGGGCGATAGAGCGTGTAGGAACCATGTTAATGAGTGACCAGCCAAGCCCGTTGCCAACGACGCTACGGACGAGGTCAAGCTCAGTCAGCATCAATGCCGGGGTCTTCTCCAAACCCTCCGTCATGAACAGCGAGAAAAAGTACTCACGACTCAAGGGCAGATCGAGCGCGACGTATGGCTCATCCATGAGACTCTTCAGCCGCAAGGATGTTCGTCCGGCCAACCGATGATCGGCCGGAAGCAACACCCGAGGACCTGCCTTGAGGAGGGGCTCAAAGCGGATCGAGGAGGGAAGACCAATGTTGTACGTCAATGCCAGGTGGGTGACACCGTTTGTCAAGGACTCGATCTGTACATCCTGGGAGCCAGTGTGAATTCCAATCTTGCTCTCGGGATGACTGGCCGAAAACGCCGCGATCATCCTCGGCAACACCAACGGTGCGACCGTCACCAGCGAACCAACGATAATCGTGGTCGACGGCCCAGCCACCGCTTCGGCGATTGACGCCTTGACCTCGTCGGCCTGATCCAGAAGCTCTCTGGCTTTCGCCGTGACCAAGACCCCTTCTGGGGTAAGCACAACCCCCTCCCCCGGTCGGCGAACAAGCAGCGTAACTCCAACTGAGGCTTCGAGCTTCTTGAGCGACACCGATAAGGCTGAGGCGGACATTTGCAGAACGGTCGCCGCGTCGGAGATCGACCGGTACTCCCCAACAGTGACGAGCTGATGCAAGCGTCGTAAGCTCGGTACCTCCATGCGGTTGATCCTAGGCACAGCCCAGGATCAACCTCGGTGGCCTCAACTAAAAACAAGGAACACGCGATGAGCGAGTACCAACACCGTTTGCTTGATCAATGTCTGGCAATACTGGGCCAACTCGTCAGCTTCCCAACCGTAAGCGAAACACCAAACCGAGCACTGCTGGACTACCTGGAGGAACAACTCGTCCAGGTTGGTGCCACCGTTACCACCCAGATGGGACCCGATGGCCGCGGCAATCTTCTTGCTCGGATCGGCCCGATCGCGTCTGGCGGTGTGCTGTTGAGCGGTCACACGGATGTTGTTCCACCGGGACAAGGTTGGTCCAGCGAGCCCTGGACCCTCACCACCGTCGGGAATCGAGCCGTCGCGCGAGGAACCGCTGACATGAAAGGTTTCCTAGCCTCAACCATTGTGGCCTTGGCGCAACTTGACCCAGACGACTTGCGAGCCCCCGTGTATCTCGCTGGCAGCTACGACGAGGAGATTGGGTGCGTGGGCGTTCAGGAACTGCTACCCCAACTGAGCGAAGATCCCCTTTTCAAGCCGGAGCTTGTGGTCGTTGGCGAGCCAACAATGATGGAGCCCCGCCATGCCCACCTAGGCAAGCGGGTGATTTCCGTCGAGGTCGAGGTAGACGAGGGGCATTCCAGCTTGGCTGGCGCTCAGCCAAACGCAATATCAGTTGTTGCAAGTCTCGTGCGGTCGCTCGATGAGTTGCAAACCCAAGCGAGCGAGTCCGGCTCGGAGTTCTCCGTCAATTGCGGCACAGTCAGCGGCGGTAGTCAGCCCAATATCATTGCCGGATCCTGTCGATTAGTCTTTGAAATTCGCTTTGGTAAGTCACAAGACCCAGACCACTTGTTGGAGCCATTCCACCTGGCTCTCAAAGCCGAACGCCAAGCGCTTAGCCCAACTGGGGGAACCATCACCCTCAAGAATCTTGCCTCCTATCCCGCCATGGCCACCGATATCGACAGTGAAGCCATGGCTGCGGTTATCCGTATGGCCGATGCTGGCCCAAGCAAATCCGTTCGCTACGGAACCGAGGGTGGGCTGTTTGCCCAAGCACTCGCTGTTCCGGTTGTGATTTGTGGGCCGGGTGACATCGCCGTGGCTCACCGTCCTGATGAATATGTTGAACTCAGCCAACTGCAGCGCTGCATCCACTTCGTCTCCGCGACCATTGGCCGGTTCTGTATCGACTCGTGACCGGTGCTTGGGGATCAGCCAAGCAGTCGAGACCGATGATCGTTGGCCTTTGGAGAGCCAACTCAAGTACCGGATGCTGGGCCTTGAACTCCGAGGAGCGGCGGGACCAACGGCCAGTGTCCGGGCTTGGCCACCCATTTCCGAGCGACGCAAGAGGGCCCGTACCCTGGCCTCCAACTCCGCACCCGAGTAGGGCTTCACCACATACTCGTCTGCTCCAGCATCGAGGAGGCAAACAATCTCGGCATCGTCATCGCCCGAACGGCGAGTTCTCGAATCTGATGGTCATCTTCCACCACAAATACCGAAGCCATAGTAAGCGACCCTAGGTTAAGGCCTTGTTATCCCATCGTATTTAGGACTAATTTATCCCTGCCTTGACTCAGCCAGTATCCTGGTTTGTTCAAACTGGTATTCATGATCAAGTCTCTCGGTTTCATCCTTCTGTGGCTCACTGGGAGCGCAACAGCCGTTGCTGTCGCTTGGGCTGGCGTGTCTACGGTCAATGACGATCTCGTCAACACGGCTCCAGCTATCGATCTGATCGAAGCGGCCACAAGCACGACGATAGGATCGGCCGACACCGGACAAGCCGACGAATTGGCTGGTGGACCAATAGCAACTCCGAACAACCCCGCCTCGACGACGGCGCACTCGGCTAGCTCTTCCAACCAAGCAAGCGCCAGCCCTTCCACCACCTTGTCAAAGTCCCCCCAAAGCTCGAATACCGATTCTTCCTCAAGTTCGACGACGACCCAGTTGACTGCGATCTCAACAACGGGCCCAGCCTCACCCACCTCAACAACTTCAACGACTTCAACGTCAACGACTTCGACTTCGACCACTTCGCCCACAACATCAACAACCGTTTCAGCGCCGGCTCAAACCCTCACCTTCAACCTGACCGGTGGCAGTACAGCGGTTTCCTTCTCTGCCAACGGAGTACAAGTCCTGTGGGCCACACCCAATCCAGGATTTGACGTCAAGATCGAACCAGAATCTCCAGGCTTCAAGGTCGAGTTACGCAGCGACACTCACCGCTCACGGATAGATGTGTGGTGGTCCGGGGGACCTCAGCACAGCATTCGTGAAGAACCCAGGTAGCTCCCGCTCCAGCCCTCCGAGTAGTCCAAGGCACCCGCAACCATTCTCACGAGTGCCGACTCGCAACCGATGCCGGAGTTGCAAGACCGGACCAGGACCTAGACTCCGTTCGTGACTATCAACAGCGAACGAAGTAAGGAGTGAGTGCACTCTTTCGCGTCTGGCCCTGGGTGCGTCCCTACCGAAGCCTGCTGTTTGTATCACTTTTGGGGACCTTCGTCTCCGTCGGCATCAACCTCCTGATCCCACTCCAAACCTCCCGCGTGATCGACGACGGAATCGCGCCTGGGGACACCGGAGTCGTCCGGCAAACGGTCCTGGTCATGATCGCACTAATACTCACCGGGATTGTCACCTTCGCGCTAACGATGGTCATCGCGGTCCGCATGGCCTTCAACACCACCACAGACCTTCGCCGAGACCTCTACGCCCACTCCATGAGTCTGTCTTTCGGAAACCTCGATCGACTTTCCTCCGGTGAGATCCTGACCAGACTTACCAGTGATCTAACCAAGGTCACAACCGTACTAACCATTGGCATATCCTTCGTGGCCCAAACCCCAATCATGTTCATCGGATCACTGGTTGCGATCATTCGAATCGATGCCTCACTGGTGCCAATCGTCCTCACTATGGTTCCGGTGATCGGAACTCTGGTTTGGTTTGTGCTCAGCCGCTCTGGGGGACTCTACGACGCCGTCCAAACCAGACTCGACCACCTGAACACCGTTCTCCAGGAGAACATCCAGGGCACTGAGGTCATCAAGTCCTTTGTTCGCCAAGAACAACAGACCAAGAAGTTTGACCAGGTGGCAGATGACCTTGCCTTCCAAGCGACTGTCGTCAACCAGTTGGTTGCCTCCCTGATTCCGACCCTCATTATGATTTCGAGCCTTGGCGTCGCCGGAGTAATCTGGCTTGGCGGTGTCAACGTTATTGCAGGCACGCTCAGCGAAGGCGAACTCGTGGCCTTCATTAGCTATATGGCCATGGTGGCAGCCCCCATGATCATGTTCGCGTTCATCCAGCCCATGCTCTCGGCGGCCGGGGCATCGATGGCCCGTATCAACCAGGTTCTCCAGGAAGTCCCCGAGGTTCGCGATGCCCACGATGGGTTCGACCTGTCAACCTTGGCCAGCCCGGGAGAGATTCGATTCGACAATGTCCGATTCCGCTACAACAGCAGCGACACCTCCGAACAGCTTGACGATGCCCTTTGCAACATCAGTTTGCACATCCCGCAAGGTCAAACTCTGGCCATCCTCGGAGCAACAGGGTCGGGGAAATCATCCCTGGTTCATCTCATTCCAAGGTTCTACGACGCCAGTGAAGGAACCGTCTCGCTCGGCGGCGTCGACGTCAAAGAACTGACCAAGAGATCGCTGCGTCAGGTCGTCGGCATCGCTCTGCAAGAGCCTCAGCTCTTCAGCGGAACGGTGCTTGAAAACCTCCGTTACGGGCGACCCGAAGCATCCGAAAACGAGGCCAGAGCGGCTGCGGTCACCGCCCAAGCAGACGAGTTCATTCGGGCTATGCCTTCGGGTTACCAATCGGTCATCGAACAAAACGGAGCCAACCTTTCCGGTGGACAACGTCAGCGCTTGGCCATTGCTCGTACGCTCTTAGCGAACCCGCAAGTTCTTATCCTTGATGACTCGACCAGTGCGGTCGACCTGGAGACCGAGGCCAAGATTCAGCAGGCTCTAAGCTCCAACACCGATCAGACGGTGGTGATTGTGGCCCAGCGCATCAGTACCGCCTTGGGAGCGGACGAGATTCTCGTCCTCGATGACGGTCAAATTTGTGCTCAGGGAAGCCACGAGCAGCTAATCGAAACCAGCGAAATCTATGGAGAGATCTTTCGGTCCCAGTTGGGGGAGGCCGTGCAATGACCACGGTCCAACGAGCTCGCACTCCCGGTGGTGGCATTGGGCAGGGCCTCAATCGAGACGAGCGAACAAGAGACTCATCCCGACGTCTTTTGTCTTATCTACGGCCACACCGAACCCGGCTCAGCGTTGGTGGCATGCTGATCGTTTGGGCCACAGTCTTGAATCTGCTTGGACCCTGGCTTCAGGGGGTCGCCATTGACGAATTTATCGCCAAGCAAGACCGCGCCGGGCTCCGACAGATCGTCACCATTCTAACTCTCAGCTATATCGGGGCTTGGCTATTGGGGATCTACGTCGCCCGCTCGGTTGCTGCCATCGCTCAACGGGTCATGGCGCGCCTTCGTCAAGATCTCTTTGGCCGACTACAGACGCTGTCGATGGGTTTCTTCGACCGCAACCGGACCGGTGATCTCATGAGTCGAGTCACCAACGATGTCGATTCGGTTGACCAACTCCTCAGCCAAAACCTGCTTAGCGTGGTCGTCTCGGCCACCCAAGTGGCGGGGTTGCTCATTGTCATGACCGTGCTCGACTGGAGGTTGACACTCGCCACCCTGATCCCGATCCCTATTGTCTTCACCGTCGTCCGCCAGATTGCCGCTCGGTCCGCGCCCGCGTTTGCTACCTACCAGCGCAGCATCGGCCAGCTCACCGCAGTTGCCCAAGAACGCCTCGGCGGCCAGCGAGTGATGATCGCCCTCGACCGCCAGGACCAGGCCACAAGCGAGTTTGCCGAAGCCAACTCCGCCACCAGAGCCAAGGGCATCCGCGCCCAGACCATGACCATGGTGATCATGCCCATCATGTTCGGTCTTGGGAACCTCAGCACCGTGTCGGTGGTGGCAGTGGGAGCGTGGCTGGCAGTAACGGGAGACGGCAATGGTGTCACCATCGGGCTCATCGCCACCTTTGTCACCTACTCCGCCAGACTTGGACAACCGCTGGGCCGGATCGCCAATACTGTCACGTCCGTTTTCGGCGCCTTGGCTGGGGCCAGCCGAGTCTTCGAATTGATCGACGAGGAACCAGATCTTGCCGATCTCCCGGACGCCCAACCACTACCCCCAATCAAGGGGGAAGTGATCTTTGACCACGTCAACTTCTCCTACCAGGCCGACCGCCCCATCTTGTCTGACATCAGCTTTGAGGTGAAACCCGGCCAAATGATCGGCCTGGTCGGTCCAACCGGGGCAGGAAAGTCGACCATCATCAATGTTCTGGGCAGATTCTACGACATTGATTCTGGGCAGGTCAGAATCGACGGCCACAACATTGTCGACATACAGAAAGACACACTGCGGGACCAGTTGGGAGTGGTGCTTCAGCGCACGTTCCTCTTTAGTGACAGCGTGCGGGAGAACATTCGCTTTGGCCGCCTTGGCGCTAGCGATGCCGAGGTCGAGGCTGCGGCACGGCTCGCCAACGCCGATCACTTCATCCGAGCCCTACCCCATGGCTATGACGAGCTCATCACCGAGGGTGCTACCAACCTGTCACTTGGTCAGCGCCAACTCATTGCCATCGCACGAGCCGCTCTTTCGGATCCACGCCTGCTCATTCTTGATGAGGCCACCAGTTCGGTCGACACGCGAACCGAACGTGACATTCAGGCCGCACTCCTCAATCTGATGAAGGATCGAACAAGCTTCGTGATCGCCCACCGGTTGTCAACGGTTCGCCACGCCGACCTAATCCTGGTCATACAGGATGGTCGGATCACCGAACGTGGAAGCCACGACGAGCTACGACAGCTTGGTGGCTTCTATGAACACCTCTACACCAGCCAGTTCCGAGGTCGGACCTAGAGGCCGGCACGCTGAGCCAACTCCAACAGGTAGCGCGGTGGATGTTCACGTTCATCGCAAACCATCCTCCCCGACAACTTCTCCAATCGAGAACCCTCCCAAGCGGTGATTGGGTCGCTGCCCCGTTGACATCACCAGGGCGTAGACCACCTCCGACGGTCGAGGACCGTCGGGAACAACGACCGGCTGGACGTCGTAGTGGCTTCGTAGATAACTAGCGTGAATGTGCACCAAGGGCACATCGACCTGGCTTCCGAGCACTCCAACCTTTTTGGAAGATGGCACCATCGCCTTTGGCGAATCAAGTGCGTTCCTCAGGCCAGCTCCGCCGGCCAAGTGCCAGGCCGCGGCAATCTCAAGCTCGCCGCTTACCCCGACGATTGCTCCCTTGCCATAGGTCTCGATCTGATTGCCATCAATGGCAAGCAGATCTCGGAGCTCGGTTGCCATATCGATGGCCAGCGTAGTGAGTCTCCTAACCCAATCGGCGACGGAGTCCTCGCTCGGGAATGTGCCAACAAAGGGATTGACGAGCACTGCGGCAATCGAGCCGGAGCGATGAGGCCGCTCCAACTCTTTTCCACCAGCGGAGAAGACACGATTCACATCGGTCTGGATCTTGCGAATGGACACGTCATTCATGCCGGGAATGTAGCGCCTATCGTCGCCATCCGCCCGACCCCCAACATGGCCTCATTCACAGCAACGGCCATCGTTGACCTACTACGGTTGCTCGGTATGCAAGCAACCGAGTCATACCGAAGCGTCCAGGCCTCCGTTATTGAGCTTTGCTCATCCCTGTCGGAGGACCAGTCAAATATGGTTGTGCCAACCTGTCCTGAGTGGACTCCCAAGGATGTTTTGGCCCATGTGGTTGGGATCTGCGCCGACTTCAAAGACGGCCGTAGAGACGGCGCCGGTGGCGACGCCTGGACTGCCGCCCAAGTCAGCGCCAGGGCGGAGCATTCAATTGAGCAGATCCTTGGCGAGTGGGATGGACTCCACGGTGCTATCGATGAACTCTTTTCCGACAACGAAGAACTGGCCTGGACTTTGGCGGCCGATTTGATCACCCACGAGTTCGATATTCGACAGGCCATTGGCATGCCCGGGGACAAGACGGCGCCCGTCGTTGTCGCCTCGGGCGAGCGCTATGCCGACCGGTTTCTCGGTCGCGTCGAACAGTCAGACCTCGATCCAATTGCTGTGGTGCTTGATGGATCTCGGCGGGGCCCCGAGACGGCGAAGGGAACCTGGACTGGCTCAGCTTTTGAGATTCTGCGGGCCACCACCGGACGGCGCAGTCCAGATCAGATCAGGTCGATGGAGTGGTCCGTCGAGGCCGACCCATACATCGCTCTGATCAGCAGCTACGGTGCCGCCTCAAGCACAGACATCATCGAATAGTAACCGATCGACTCGACGCATCTTGGCTTGTTTTGGTTCGTGTCAGCGGCGGCAACTCGGTAGGCGGACTAGTCCAGCCTGAAGCTCGTTTCGGCCAGCTTCCTGCCACCAACCTGAAGCTCAACACGATGAAACCCAGGATGGTAGGTGCGGGTCGTTGCCTGTTGAATCTTCCGGACCTTGGTCAACCGGACCGAGGCTCCCGGGCCCAGACTGTTGGTCGTCCACTTGAACACCTTGGGCGAAGTTTTACCGGATGCCTTGACATGGTGGACCACGAAGTCAATGGCGAGGAGTTGTTCGGTCTCCGACGTTGAGGTCAGTGTTAGTGCCAACTCGATCGAGGATCCAACAGACAGACGTTCGGGGGTGCAGGAGAACTGGTCGATCCGCAGCATCGGTTCTGTGGTGAAACCCAGAAGTGAGAGCGCCCCTGGATGGCCCTGTTTGATGAGCGTGCGCAGGGCGTGGCGCACCAATTTGTCGTCGATTTTCTTTGCAGCCGAATCCGAATCGTGCAACCATTGTGTCAGGACGGCGACTACCAAATCAGGATGCGACTTGGCAACGTCGTTGAGGTGATTGGCAACCGAACGACGAACCGTCTCTGAGGGATCGTGGCGTAGAGCCCGAAGAAGTTCTAGACCGATCTGAGGGTCGTCGCTCAGTGCGGACACCCTGGGTCCCCAGGGCAGAAGCGGTCTGGTCCCCTCCGAAGGAAGCCGACGTACGGCTTCGTGATCATCATCAACCCAGGTGCGTAAGAACTGCCGGGTGAGGTCCAGATGCTGATCCAGAAAGGGTCGGATGGCAAACTCGCAAGACCAGTGCTTGGTCAATTCTGTCATTGCGGCCAGCGATTCTTGCGGAAAGTCAACTCCATGTCGTTCGACAAAGGAACAGAGGGGCCAAGCCACCCAATCCCCCAAGCCACCTTCGGTCGCACCAACGACGATGGCCAAGGCCGCTGGGTAGTCCTCCGGCAGATATTTGGCCATCGAGTCCGCAACCAGATTGATCCGGTCCTTCAGCTCAAGCGACTCAAGCCTGGCCATGACCGTCTGGTCGAATCCCTCCACATCAAAGTCGGCGTGGTTGATCACAAACCTGTCTGAAAGAAGCTTGACGACATCGTGATTGATGTGGTGCTTGAGTTGAAAGGCCATGCTCTAGGTTTCCTCGAAACAATCGGCCAAGGTTGTGCCAACCTGGCTGGAAGAAAGACTGCTGGGACACTGGCGGCGATTACTATTGGCAAAGGTCAGGACGACGGGGAACCCACGCCCTTCTACGGAGTGGAACGGAGTGAGTTGTTCAGCGAGTATCCAATCTCCCTCGGCAGTTTCCATCCGTCTCAACTCTTCCACTCTCGCAGCCAGATGAGCATTATCCAAGGCCCACTCGTTTGATCCACCGGTGGGCCGAAGCCCTGGAACCTGCCATCGGCTTGGGGTGTCGGCCCAGACATGTCCGGGGAGCCAAAGATCATGAAACCAACCATCGCCAGAGGGAACTGAGGTTAGCTGGACCTGGTTCTCATGGTCACGGTTCCGGCAATGAGGCCACAGCCATACCGAGTCATTGATAATGGCACTGAAGTCAGGTACTCGCAGGGCTCGCTCCAGGTCTTGGCCGTCCAGCTTAGGCAACTCGAAGCCAACAAGATGGCTGGAGAATTCGGTACGAGTGACCGTTCCGTCCTCCAGCATTTGGTGACCCCGGTCGATTTGGTCCCATGCAAGCCGTGCCGCCTCCGACTCGGGATGCTGGCCCCCCAAAATCTTGATCGTCAGTTCGAAAGCCTCCGCAAACAAGGTCTGCAACGATTCACCCTCGCTAGCGGCCCGGTTCACAAATGGGGTGAGTTCTTGGGCAAGAACCACGGCGTCGCGACTGGCCGAGGCCTGTAAATCGCCGTGCTCGGCTGCACCAATCAGGAGCACTCGGTTTGCTAGGGACATCTCCGGATTGAGAAGAACGAATAGCGAGAGGATCCCATCAACATCAATGTGATTGTTCACCGCCAAATCGAAGGTGGCGTCTGGGGGGTCCTCGACAAACCGAAAGCAGATCTCAGTCGAGGTGTCCGCAGCC
>JAJRXF010000071.1 GCA_024276425.1 Actinomycetes bacterium
AGGTTGGTGTCGGGCGTGACCGAGGCAAACACTCCTGATTGCCAGCCCAGTTCCGGAACGGGGTTGGCGCTAAGGCAGGCTGCTTTTTGATCCGGCGAATTTTCTGAGCGGGGAAAGCCATGGCGCTATCAGACCACGGCCGGGATCCGATGGCCAACCCCAAACCTCTAGCCTGGCGGCCATGAGCAATCTCCGAGTCCGACCACAGCCGAAATCGGAACTCTCTAGCCCCAGATGGCGTTCGGAGAGACATGACCGAGATTGAACCCGCCAACTCAACGCTGTGGAGTCGCATCCCCCCCGTGTTTCAAGCGGTTGTCATCTTCGTTGTTGTCATCTGGGTCATCGAAGTCCTCGATAGCACGGTGCTTGGAGACCGGCTACAAGGAAACGGTATCCAACCCAGAAGATTGGATGGACTCGATGGCGTCTTGTGGGCCCCCTTCCTTCATAGCACCTGGCAACATCTGATCTCCAACACCTTTCCCTTCCTGATCCTGGGCGGACTGGTCGCCCTTCGAGGGGCGCGCTATTGGTTTATGACCGTTGCCATTGTCATCATTCTTGGTGGTGGTTTCACCTGGCTTCTCGCTGGCAGCGGAAACCATATTGGTGCCAGTGGCGTGGTTTTTGGATTGTTCGGTTCCTTACTTGGCGCCGCTCTTTTCGAACGACGACTGGCCGCGGGAGCCACGGCCATGGTCGCCATCTTGCTATATGGAGGGATAATTGGCGGCCTGGCTCCTCAGCCGGGAATTTCTTGGGAGGGCCACCTCTTTGGTGCCCTTGCCGGCTTGGTGTCTGCCAAAGCGCTCGCCGGGCCACGCCAAGTCGCCAGGGTTCTTCCCGAGCCTTCGCTCGACGATCCTTATTGGGAAGTCTGACGGCGCGACTCAAGCACCATGCCTTGGTCCTCGGCTTCGCGAGTCAGCCAGTCCCGATGTTCGGGGTGAGCAATAGCAATGAGGGCCGCCGCCCGTTCGGACAAGGTCCGCCCTTGCAGTTCGGCCACACCAAACTCAGTGACCACCTTGTCAACAGTGTTCTTGTTGGTCGTCACCACCGCTCCCGTATTCAGCGTCGGGGTGATCTTGGAGATCCGTCCCCCACCAGTGGTGGAACGAAGGACGACAAATCCCTGACCTCCTTTGGAGTATTGGGCGCCCCGAGCAAAGTCTGCTTGCCCACCACTCCCTGAGAAGTAGTGGGTACCAAGGGTCTCCGAAGCACATTGCCCGAATAGGTCAACCTGCAGGGTGGCGTTGATCGAGACGAAGTTATTCTCCTGCCCAATCACCCGTGGATCATTCACGCGATCGACCGAATGAAAGAGAACGAGGTCGTTGCCATCGACAAAGTCATAGAGCCTGCGACTCCCAAGGGCGAACGTGCACACGATCCGACCACGGCTCGCTTGCTTTTCCAGTCCATTCACCGCGCCGCCCTCGACCAGGTCGACCACCGGATCCGAAAGCAACTCGCTGTGAACGCCCAGGTTCTTGTGGTCACACAAAAAGCCCGCCACTGCGCTGGGGATCGAGCCGATGCCCAGTTGGATAGTGGCGCCGTTGGGAATTCGGTCGACGATGTGTTCGGCGATAATTCGGTCGATATCGCCGGGAACCACATTGGGCATCTCGACCAGTGGGTAGTCAACCTCGCACCATCCGGCAACGTCGTCAACATGGAGCCGGTTGTCGCCAAAGGTCCGGGGCATCTGGGAGTTGACCTCAAGAATGAAGGGAACGCGCCCAATGAAAGGGGCGGCGTAGTCGGCCCCAACACCAAGGCTGAAGTAGCCATGCTTGTCTGGTGGGCTAGCGGCGGCCAGAACGGCCACGGGATTCTTATCGGCCAAGAACAACGGAACCTCACTGAAGTTGGCCGGAGCGAAATGGCAGCCGCCAGCCTCGAACGCTGGTCTCGTGATGTGGGAGAGGAACCATGAGACGTGTTCGAGGTTCCCGCGGTAGGCCCCGTGAAGGTAGGGCCGGTCTCGCAGAGCATGCATCTGATGAACTCGCACGTCACGCATATCCGAGGCCCGAGCCTCCAAGCAATCCATCAACCGAACCGGTTCACCATTGCCAATGGGAACAACCAGGTTTGCACCGGCCGGCAGTTGATCGGTGAGCTGGTCGATCAGGTCTTGGGGTGAGGCTGGTGAGCTCGGCAGATCGAGCATTGGCAGGTCCGGTGACATGCTGAGAACGCTAGCGAACTAGTTTGGTCACCACCTGTTTCCGACGAATCACGAACGAAAAATCACGAATGAAGAGGAGTCGTAATGCCTGAGCTTCCCGAGGTTGAGACTGTTCGTCGACAGTTGGCACCGCGCCTCGATGGTCGCAGGGTTCTGGAGTCCGGCTCCCACGTCTCCGCCAAGTTCACTCCGGCCCGGGAGGCCACGGGGGGAACCTTTGGGCTCGCCCGTCGGCGCGGCAAGTACCTTCTCCTGCCATTGTCCGGATTGAGCGAGAGCCGCGCTGCTTCTGGAGTGCGGCGAAGTGAGGAAGGTCACGAGCTTGTCGTCCATCTTGGCATGACCGGCAGGCTCGGTTTCCGAAGCGGTCAACCAGATGAGTCCAACCCCTACCTTCGGGCCTGGTGGCAGCTTGGTGGCGATGAGGTTCTTGAGTTTGTTGACGTCCGCCGCTTTGGCCGCCTCAGGGTTGTGCGCGCTGGCGATTACTCCAGCATCCCAACCCTTCACCGGGCTGGCCCCGAGCCATGGGACCCAGAACTCACCGCTGGTCGTTTCTGGTCATTGCTCAGCCAGAGCAAGCGCACGATCAAGACCAAACTCTTGTCGCAGCGCCCGATCGCCGGGGTCGGCAACATCTATGCCGACGAAGCTCTCTGGATTGCCCGAATCAATCCCCGGGTCACCCGACTCGGGAAGGATCGCTCGACCGAACTGCTGGCTGCCCTGCGCCTGGTCCTCGCCGCCGGAATTGAAAACGGGGGAACGACGCTGCGGGACTACCGCAATGTTGAGGGTGAGAAAGGATCCAATCAACATGAACTGATGGCCTACGGTCGCGCTGGTCGACCTTGTCACCGTTGCCAAGCAATCATGGTCTCCGATCAGATTGATGCCAGAACAACAACATGGTGTCCCCAGTGCCAGCGTCGATGAACCGATCAACTATCGAAGGACCGACGAAGCGTCTAACCTGAGCACAACCTGACCAAGGAACATCACCATCCTTCGCTATCTGGCACGCCGTCTCTTCATCTTTGTATCAAGCCTTTTCCTGGCCTCGGTCCTTGTGTTCTGGGTCCTCGCCGTCTTGCCTGGAGATCCAGCAAGTCGAATCCTTGGAACCCAGGCCACGCCGGAGAATGTCGCCCGTTTGCGCCAAGACCTTGGTATCGATCGGTCCATTCCGGTGCAGTACCTAGATTGGGTTGGGGGCACACTAACCGGTGATCTCGGAACCTCCTATGTCACCCAGGAGGAGATAGCCCCTCTTATTACCGATCGACTCAAGGTCACCGTTCCATTGGCTTTCTTCGGCATGTTTCTGGCCACCGCCGTCGCTATTCCGGCCGGGGTTTTTGCTGCCTCCCGTCACCGAGAAGCCGGTGATACCGCTGTGTCCGTCTTGAGCCAAGTGGGTATCTCGATCCCGGCCTTTTGGGCCGGACTCCTCCTCACCACCTATGTCGCGGTGAAGTGGGGCATCCTGCCCGCCAATGGCTTTCCCGGCTGGGGCGAATCGATTCCAAACTCCATCAAACACCTGATCCTTCCTAGCGTCAGCCTCGCCCTGGTCCAGGGGGCTATTCTCACCCGCTATGTTCGCTCGGCGGTACTTCAGGTGATGAGGGAGGACTACATCCGCACCGCCAGGGCCAAAGGCCTGACCCGCCAACGAGCGTTATGGCGACACGGCCTCCGCAATGCCGCCATTCCCGTGATCACGATCCTGGGCTTGCAACTCGCGGCTCTGTTGGCTGGAACCGTCGTGATCGAGAACGTTTTTGTGCTTCCGGGTCTTGGTCGCATGCTGGTGCAGGCCATCGAGCGGCGGGACCTGTTACTGGTTCAAAGCACAACCCTGATCATCACCACCGCCATTCTGGGCGTCAACTTGCTGGTTGACCTGATCTACAACCTCGTCGACCCGAGGTTGCGTACCCGATGAGTGTCACCGAAGCAGTTATCCAACTCGATGATGAGGACCAGCCTGCAGCACCGGCAGGGGGCGAACGACGCAAAGTCGGGGCCAATCTCATTATTGGAGGGGCCATCGTCTCTGGCATTGTCTTCACCGCCCTCCTGTCCTTTTTCTGGACTCCATTTGACCCAACTGAAGTCGCCATTAGCGACCGACTCATGGGCGTGGGGTGGGAGGGCCACGTTCTGGGAACCGATCACTTCGGGCGAGACATTCTCAGCCAGATCATGGTCGGGGCGAGAAATACGCTCTTTATCGGAATCTTGGCCGTAGGAATCGCCCTAGTTATCGGTGTCCCGCTCGGCGGACTAGCCGCCGCACGACGAGGCTGGATCGAGGAATCCGTGATGCGTCTATCCGACGTCATGTACGCCTTTCCTGCCATCTTGTTAGCCATTCTGCTGTCAGCTGCCAGGGGTCCGGGAACCACCTCGGCCATGATCGCCATCGGAGTGGCTTATGTTCCCATTGTTGCCCGGGTCACCCGCGGAGCGGCCCTATCGGTTTTCCAGACCGACTACATCGCCGCCGCCCAAAGCTACGGCCGCGGCCGGACCTACATCTTCCTCCGCCATGTGCTGCCAAATATCTCGTCGGTACTGATCGTCCAGGCCACTGTGTTGTTCGCCTTGGCCATTCTGGCCGAGGCCGCTCTGTCCTATCTTGGGTTGGGAGCCCAACCGCCTGCTCCCTCGTGGGGCCGAAGCCTTTTTGAGGCCCAGACCTTTATCCGCCTCAAGGCCAGCCTCGCAATCTTCCCCGGTTTGGCTATCGCCATCTCCGTAGTCGGGTTCAACTTGCTGGGCGACGGCATCCGCGACTATCTCGATCCCAAACTGGCCGAGAAAGAGTAGGAGAGGGGTGACGGGCGATCAAGAAGTCGAGAACAACTCTGGGCCGGTCCTACGCGTTCAGGACCTAGTCGTTGCCGTTGGCTCTACCCCAGCAGTCAAGGGGATCTCCTTCGATATTCCCTCCGGGCGCCGGGTTGGCCTCATCGGAGAGTCCGGCAGTGGGAAAACCCTGACCGCCCTTTCGATCATGGGCCTACTGCCCGATGGGCTGAGTGCCACCGGCTCGGCCATCCATGCGGGCAAGAATCTTTTGACATTGAACGAGAACGAGTTGTGTGAGATTCGCGGCGACTACCTCACCATGGTCTTTCAGGAACCAATGACCGCGCTCAACCCGGTGATGCGAATCGGCGACCAGGTGGCCGAAGTCATCCGCATCCATCGCGACGCGTCTCGGGCCGAGGCCAAAGACCGTGCTCTTGCCCTGCTCAAGCAGGTTCATCTCCCCAACGCCGCTTCACGCATGCGCGCCTACCCCCATCAACTGTCTGGTGGTCAACGCCAACGAGTTGTTATCGCCCTGGCCTTGGCTGGTGATCCCGCACTCATTATCGCCGATGAACCAACAACCGCTCTCGACGTCACAGTCCAAGCCCAAATCCTGGTACTACTCCGAGACCTCGCTCGACAGCGCAACTCCTCGCTCTTGCTCATCACCCATGACCTAGCGGTGGTGGCTAGCATCTGCCAAGACGTTCTGGTGATGTACGGCGGCCGCATCATCGAGTCTGGGCCAACCAGAGACGTCTTTGATCATCCTCGTCATCCTTACACCGCTGGCCTTATTGCCGCGGTCCCCGAGATCGAAGCCGGACAGGAGCGACGACCTCGGCTGGCGACCATCCCCGGATCTGTTCCCGGGCTCGGCCAGTTCCCCAGCGGTTGCGTCTTTCGCAATCGATGCCAATATGCAACCGAGATCTGCGGTGAAGAACCGCAGACCGTTGCGAACCAGGACCGAACTCGTACCGTTTCGTGTTTTCATCCTCTCCATGACAGCGCCGAGGGCACGATCATCGAGGTCGGCTCGTGAGTGCGCCAATCCTCCAGGCTGACTCGGTCACCCGGACCTTTCGACTCCCTCGGACCTCGTTCCGAGGGATGAGGCCGGTTCTGCATGCCGTCCGTAATGTGAGCCTGGATGTGACGGAAGGGGAGACCCTCGGGCTAGTTGGTGAGTCTGGGTCGGGTAAGACCACCCTGGCCCACATGCTCATGGGCCTGGACAAGCCGAGTGAGGGGACGGTGTCTTTTCGCGGACGCCGTTTGGCTCACCTCACCAAGGCAGAGTTGCGAGAGCTACGAGCCTCCATGCAGATCATCTTTCAGGATCCAAACGCTTCACTGGATCCGAGGCTGAAAGTTGGCACCATCATCACCGAGCCACTGCGTTCCCTGAAGATCGAAGGCGACCACCAGGAACGTCTCCACCAACTGCTCGATGCCGTTGGCCTTGCCAGTGGAGCGGCCGAGCGGTACCCCCATGAGTTTTCTGGTGGTCAGCGTCAGCGCATCGCCATTGCCAGGGCATTGGCGCCCCACCCAAAAGTGCTCATCGCCGATGAGCCAGTGAGCGCATTGGACGTATCGGTTCGGGCCAAGACCCTTAATCTTCTCCAAGACCTAAAGGAACAGTTCGACCTCACTCTGGTCATGATCTCTCATGATTTGTCGGTGATGCACCATGTTTGTGACCGGGTTGGGGTGATGTACGCCGGACGAGTCGTCGAGAGTGGACCGGTTGAGCACCTCTTCGACAACCCGGAGCATCCCTACACCCGAACCCTGCTTGACGCCATCCCCCGACTACGGGGTGGGAACCTAGTCGCCGACGACCTAGCCGATACTCCGCCACCGATCGACGGGCGCGCTGTCGGTTGTGCCTTTGCTAGTCGTTGCTCGCTCGTTCTTGACCAATGCCGGCTGGCCGAACCACCGTTTCTCCCCCTTAACCAAAGCCCGGGCCGCTCGGTGGCCTGTCATGTCGGGTTGTCCGCAGTCAAGCGGGACAGTGGGTCGGCCGGATGAATTCGTACTAGGCTGACGGCCCCGGTTCCACAGTGCTGGACGCAGTCTTCAGCCAGCCACGGACCATTACGAGCAAGGATGCATGATGAACCTACGGAGAGGACTGGCGACGGCTTTTGCCTTGTCGCTTGTTGCTGCGGCCTGCTGAGGCAGTTCGGCCAGCGATGGCGGTTCTGAAAACGCCGCCGAAGCGACATCAACAACCCTTCAGCCAATCACCACGGTCGAGACAACAGTTCCGCCGCCGGCAGAAGAATCGACAGAAGCGAACATCACT
>JAJRXF010000072.1 GCA_024276425.1 Actinomycetes bacterium
CTCATGCAGGACTGTTTCGACCAACTCGGCGAGGGTCTAACAGAAATCGCCGCTACGGGTTGATAGCCCTGCCAACATGGATGTAGGACCAGGCGCTTGGTCCGTCCCCATAGTCGCTTTCATGCCAGTCAATTTCAAACCCCGCCTGTCGTAGAAGTTCCGGATGGTTCCGACTGACGTGACAACCGTCAAACAGGCGTTTCTGAATGGGGTCGATCCGGTACTGCCAACGCTGTGTGGATGGCGATTCGGCTAAACCATGCTCGGCGAAGTGCAATGCCCCGCCGGGTTTGATCACTCGTCGCAGCTCAGACAAGGCAACCATCGGTTCGGGAATGGTACAAAGCGTAAAGGTCAACAAACCGGCGTCGCAGGAATTGTCCGGCAAGGGGATGTCTTGCCCATCGAGCCCAACAAATTCAACGTCAACCGAAGACTCAGCGAGCCTCTTGGCGGCCAATTTTCTTCCCAACACCGCCGGATCAACGGCATAAACCTTCGTCACCTCATCGGGGTAGTAGGGCAGATTCGTACCCGACCCAAAGCCCGGTTCGACCACAACCCCAGCGAGGCCCACCATGGCCTTGGCCCGCCAGCGTCCGACAGTAGACAGGCTGCATGCCTTATCAATAATGCGCGGCAGAACTTGATTGCGATATATCCCCATGGAGGCAGTCTCCCACCTCGGCCAAAGAAATCCTCGGCAGCCCCACAGCCGGCGTCCTCGAACCCCGAGCTGTTAGCCAATAATGACCAGGCTTACGCCAACGGCGCTGCCAACCAACCCGACCACCTGCCACCACCACACTTTCGGGCCACCAAGCATCAACCCCCCAATAATGGCGACCGCGGCGTACTGAGAGCCGACAACGGAGACCACGCTTAGCGATCCACGTTGGGCCGCTAGGGCAAAGACAATCAGTCCCAAGGCTCCAAAAGCGCCAGCAAGGGCGGGCGGCAAACGAGTCCCTGAAGGAGGCCAAGCACGGGGCCCGCTCGATCGAGCAACGCCGACGGCCACCCCGAGCGAAACCACGCGCTGGGGAAGAACCGGCCACAGACCAGATTCCGTCGTCGTCTCTGCCAGCAGGATCAACATGGCTCCATAACAAAGACCGGACCCAACGGCCAACATCGCCCCACGAATCACTCGCCCACCCAGATCGGGGGAAAACGATGTCAAACCAAGGGATCCCGTGCCAATAATTGCCCCGACAACAAGGGCACCGGAGGGCTGGGTTCCCTTGAACGCCAAGTCCACCACGACGGGGACCACGATCGAAACCATCCCCGTAGTTGGGAGGGCTACTCCCACCGAGGAGACCGAATAGGCTGAATAAAGAAGAACAAGCGCGAAGCCGTTGAACAGGCCAGATAAGGCTCCATAAACCAGGTCGTTCGGTAAGAAGACACTGGGGAGGACACCACTGGCGAGGGCTGCAATTGTCAGCAACAAGCCACCGGCGAAGTAGCCAACCGTGATCTCAGCCGGTCTGGTAGAAGTGGTCTGCCGGGCGGAGATGATCTCACCAAGGCCAATGAACAACGAGCAGAACGCGGCGAGAACAATAGCCATTGCCCGGAACCATAGGAGATCTTCGCTACATCCCAACCGGAGTGCTCGGGAAAGCAGTTGTGCTTCGTCACCCCGCCAGACGAGTCAGGGCCAGGATTCTTCTGGCTCCTTGCACGACGATGAGAAAGATCAGGCCACCAACCACAAGATCGGGGAATCGAGAGTTGGTAGCCGCCACGACCATTGCCGAAACAATCACCAAAGCGTTCACCCGAAGATCGTTGGCGGTAAAGATCCAACTGGCCTGGATGTGGACCTCATCACTCTTGGCTCGGCTCAGCACCACCAAGGTGATGGCGTTGCCAAGCAATGCGACAAGCGAAAGCCCAATCATGGTCTTGGGGTCTGGGACTGGGCCAGCGATTACGAACCGTCGAATCACTTCTGTCAATCCCACCGCAGCCAACGTGAACTGCAGATACCCGCTCCTGGCCGCCAGGCGATTCTTACGTGCCATGGTCGACCCAACTGCGGCCAGGCTTAGGCCATAGACGAGGGCGTCGGCCAACATGTCGGCCGAATCGGCAATCAGTCCCATGGAATTGGCGACGATCCCCGCCACCAGTTCGGCCAGAAAAAGTACAGCATTGATGATTAGGGCAATGACCAGAGCTTTTCGTTGGGCTGATTGTGCCGGGGCAGCCTGATCAACGGATGGCGTATCAACAACAGACGGTTCGCCAAGGATGGAGGCACCAAGATCCAGGCTCTCTAAGACATACAAAACCCGTGCCGGATCTGCAGTGTGAGTCACTGCGAGTTGGCGGACCGCGAGGTCGAACTCAAGCGACAGAATGCCTTCGATCCGCTCAAGTCCCATGCGAACCAGGGTTTCCTCCCCAGTGCAATCCATCTGTTCGATCCGATAGGTGCTCCGCAGAGTCGGAGAACTTGCTGGGGTATCAGACATGAGCTCTCACGTTAACCACCCCACACCGCTGGGACTCGGTCGGCCCAGGGGGTCGCCTCCTCCAGCTGGCTGGCAAGGCGAATCAACAACGCTTCATCGCCGTAGGGCCCAACAAACTGGATTCCGATCGGCAAACCCTCCGCACTTTGAGCGAGCGGTAGCGAGATGGCAGGCTGCCCGGTGAGATTGAACTGGGCCGTGTAGAGCATGATGTCCCCAACTCGTTGCCCACCATGCTCGGGATCGCTTAGCCAGCCGATCTTCGGCGGTGGAACGGCAAGCGTCGGAGTGACCAATACGTCAAACCCATCGTCGAGCCACCAAGTCGCCATCTCTCTGGCCCAACTGTGAATCCACCGGACACTGGACAGATAAGTAGAGGCTGACATGGCCTGACCAATCTGAGAGAACGCCCAGTTGTCCGGCTCGACGTCGTCCTCGACAAGAGGCTCTCCAAGCACCTTTTCCCAACTCAGGAAATCGGCGTGGGTGGAGGCTGCAATCACCGTCACGAAGTGGTGGGACAGCTCCTGATCGCTGAACGCATTTGGTTGGGCTACCTCAACCCGATGGCCCAGTCCCTCCAGAAGTTGGCCGGCGGCCTCCACCGCAACTGAACACTCCTGATGAGTAAAACCATGAGCGACCTTGGGAGCGATACCAATCTTCAACGAACCGGGGTCGACCCCAACCTCAGAGGCAAATGGTCGCCTGGGTGGAGGCGCCACATAGGGGTCACCAGCTTCAGCTCCACTGATTCCATCGAGCACAGCAGCGGTGTCACGCACCGAACGGGTGACTACCCCGTCAATGGTGGACCCCGCCCAAGCCTCACCAATATCTGGACCCTCAGACACCCGGGCACGCGTTGGCTTGAGCCCGACCAGGCCACACTCGCTGGCTGGAATCCGAATGGACCCGCCGCCATCATTTGCGTGGGCCAAGGGTACGAGCCCAGCAGCAACCGCGGCGGCTGACCCCCCACTGGACCCGCCAGTCGAATGGTCAAGATTCCAGGGGTTTCGACTCGGACCGTAGGCTAAGGGCTCAGTGGTAATCGTCGAACCAAATTCGGGGGTGTTTGTTCTTCCAAGAGAGATCAGACCCATTGACCGAAATCGGCGAAACAGGTAAGAGTCATTCGGAGCCCTATAGCCACGCCGTTTGAGCCCAACCGAGCCCAAATGATGGGGCTCTCCAGCCTGAGCGCAGCCGAGATCCTTGATCAGAAAGGGAACCCCTCGAAACGGACCATCGGGGACATCCTGATGGGCATCTTGTTTCGCTCCCTCAAAGCGCGGGTGGATGACAGCGTTCAGTTGAGGGTTTAGCCGTTTTATGCGCTCGACAGCGTCTTGGACCAATTCACTTGGTGAAGCCTGGCCGGAGCGAACGAGGTTGGCCATCTCAGTGGCATCGGGAGGGAGACTCATGGTCGGAACCTAGCACCCGCCCTCAAGATGTTCCCAGCCGCTCCCCTAGAGTCATCTCCGTACTGGCTAGCCGGATGTGCCGACCGGCTCCTGGGTGGCCGGCGCCTCGTCGATGCCACTCCTCACCTTGTCTTTTGCCGAAGGCAGATCGGCCTTGACGGCCAAGACTGCCTCATGGCACGAGGCATGAATGCGGTCGCTTTGTGTGTCCCAGATCCCGCTGCGCTTTAGGACATCACGGACCGGTCCCTTCACATCGCTCAGATGCAATTGAACCCCCCGCTCGGAGAACTCTTCCAGAACGGCGCCGAGCATCTCTACCCCAGTGACATCGATGTCGTTGACACCTCCGGCATCCAGGATGAGTGCCCGTGGACTTGTTCGCAGGGAATTGGCGTGTTCGGTCAGGATTGCCTTCACCCGATTGGCGTTGGCAAAAGAAATGGCGGCATCGATTCGAATGACCCGTATTCCTTCATCTATCACCGCCTCGGGAAACCGCTCGACATTGCGATAGTTCGTTGTTTGCGCCACCAAACCGAGAACGGCACTATGCGGTAGCGACATTCGGGCAAAGACCACCAGCATCGAGGCCACCACCGCGACGGCAATGCCTCGTTCGATTCCCAATACCAAGGTGGCCACGAAGGCAACGATTAGACCGATCAGGTCATTCTTCTTGACCTTGGCGATATGGCGCATCTCCTTGATGTCGACAAGGCCAACAATGGCCATAACAATAATTGCTCCGAGAGCAGCATTGGGAAGCGAGCTGAACAGGGGGGTCAAAAAGGCAATACTGACCAACACAATGG
The DNA here is from genome assembly GCA_024276425.1 of Actinomycetes bacterium. Classification (GTDB taxonomy): domain Bacteria; phylum Actinomycetota; class Acidimicrobiia; order Acidimicrobiales; family SZUA-35; genus JAJRQY01. The sequence continues at coordinate 4,735 of JAJRXF010000072.1, forward strand.
CAGCGGTGATCACAGAAGCCAAGCCGGTACGGGCCCCCGCGGTTGCATTCACTGCGGTTCGAGAGAATCCGCCGGTCACCGGATAGCCGCCAAATAATCCCGAGGCCATGTTGGCAACGCCTAGACCAATCAACTCCTGATTGGCGTCAACTTCATAACGATTGCGCCTGGCATAGACCTTGGCCACCGCTATGGACTCCATGAAACCCACCATGGTGATCACCAGGGCGGTCGGGAGAAGCGAACCAATGAGCGAGCCCTGCCCAGGAACGGCAAGCGTTGGCAGGGAGTCCGGAATCTCCCCGACAACTCGAACTCCACGGTCTTCCAAGTTGAAGAGCTCCACAGCAAGAATTGACCCAATAACGACAACTAGGGCGGCTGGCACCCGCGAGGCAAACTTCTTGAGCCCGAACAGAACGGCCAGGGCACACAGGCCAAGGACCAGGGTGGCACCATTGGTCTCCCCCAGGGTCTTGGCGACCTCCAGGACCGTTTCATAGAAGCTCTCCTGGCGTGGAACGCTAATACCTAGTAGGTGCTTTGCTTGGCTAAAGCCAATAATGATCGCCGCGGCCGCAGTGAACCCGACCAGAACAGAGTGGGATAGAAAGTTGACCAGGAAACCCAAGCGTCCGACTCCGAGGATGACATGAATGATTCCGACCATGAGAGCCAGCAGGGCAGCAGCCTGCAAATAGGCGCCGGTTCCCTCTTCGGCCAGGGGGGCTAGTGCCGTGGCGGTGAGGAGCGACACAATAGCCACTGGGCCTACCGCTAGTTGACGAGATGTTCCAAAGACGGCGTACATCAGAACAGGGATGGTCGCCGCATATAGCCCGACCTCGGGTGGCAGGCCTGCCAACAGCGCGTAAGCCATGGCTTGTGGTACCAGCATGGCACCAACGGTGACCCCAGCAGCAGTATCGCTTCGTAGATTCATTCGGTCATAGGTTGGAACCCAGGACAGCGCAGGAATGAAGTTCTTCATCGTGCTCATTTCGAGGTTGTCCTAGCTTCTAGTGTCGGACGAGGCTCCATAGGTGTTAAATATACGGACATTCGGACATTATGTCAACAACCACACCCCAGCTCCACTGGGCCCATCGCCACTAGCAGACATGGACGCGGTGAAGCCCGCCTGGCGAGGAGGTGCCGGACGGACTTCTGATCCCAGCGATAGTGGCTATTTTGCTGGATTGTCCGCCCAACGAAGGTACGGCTTGACTTCTTCTACGTTGGCAAACTTTGCTCGAGCATCGGCCGTCGAGACGTTCGGCGGAACGATGACCCGATCGCCGCGTTGCCAATCAACCGGTGTGGCAATCTCAAACTGATCGGCCAACTGTAAAGCATCGATCACACGAAGAATTTCATCAAAGTTCCGACCGGTGGACTTTGGATAAGTCATGGTCATCCGGATCTTGTTGGTTGGGTCAATCAGGAAGACGGACCGGACTGTAGAGGTATCGCCCTCCCCAGGGTGAATCATGTCGTAGAGCTCAGCCACCCGGCTTGCTACAGATGGACACTCTGTTCATGCTCAGTCGCTATGAAGACACGATCTCCTTCGAGCGCAGCAGGATTGCCCTACCCCGGTGTTATGGATACCCTCGTCGACCGCCTTGGATCCGCAGGCGTACGTCTGACCGCCTAGCGTCGAGTGATCGCTCAATGCTTGGACGGGCAGAACCAACACCTCACTGCGGATGAGGTGCTAGCCCGCGCCAAGGACATCCTTCCAAAAATCGGGCGGGCCACCGTCTACAAGGCACCTACTTCGGGTCAGTAACTCGGGTCATTCGATAACCACGCCAAGCAAACACACCAGCAAGTTGCCGGACTTCTACTCCTGTCTTGGTTTGCGTGTGATGGTCAGTCGCAGGCCGAGAACAGCGACCGTGGCGCTGTCTCAACCAGAGAAGAAGCTCTATTGAGAGAACGGTCGAGGGAACGGGGCTAGTCGGGGAGCCGATAGGCAGTGGCGGCAGGCTTAACCGGCCGGGCGTACCACAGCGGCCGACGGAGCCCATTGGTCGAAGGCCGAGTTTTGGTCAACCAGTCGAGATAGGCCTCACGTGACTTGGCGGTATCAACCACAACGTCGCCATACTCGTCACCGGGCTGGGCCGGGCCAACACGTACTGCTTGGTGCCAACACTGCATGCCGGAAATCGGATCTGGCTGAACGCAGAACGAAGCGTTCTGGTGCACTCCGGTGTCCTTCCACCAAATCCGCTGGGTGTCATCGTCGCTTGATTCATACGCCTCGTTGCCCTGCTTGCGCCTGAGTTTCCAAACCGAGCCTCCATTGTCCCCCGGGGTGGAGGAGATGTCGGCAAGACCAGTTCCCCAAGAGCGGGCCTTGTCGGCCTCAAGGCGCCAGCGACCCATATGGTGAGAGGCGGCAACAACACCAGGACGAATGCCCTCGGTGCGCCAGGAACCAATGACAAAGTGACCAATGCGGGTGGTCACTCGAACCAGGCCGTTCTCGGCAATGCCAAGCTTCTCGGCGTCGGAGGGATGAAGCCACAATGGGTGACGATGGCTGATCTCATTCAACCATTTAGAGTTGGCCGAGCGAGTGTGAATCAGGGTTGGGATACGGAAGGTTGGCAACAGGATTCGCTCGTCGCCTTCCATGTCGAGGTCTTCCCAATGAACGTGAGATGGAATCCACTTCGGTGTGGCGTACTCCGGCCAGCCCCAATCCGCCAAAGTCTCCGAGTACAGCTCCAGCTTCTTTGATGGGGTGGGGAAACCTTCTTTGAGCTCACCGTCAATCTCCACTGCCGGTGAACCATCACCCAAGGGGGAAAGCGTCAAATCACCAAGATCATCCAGGTCACCGGACCAGGTTCCGGGCGTTCCTGACTTGCGGAAGACCCCGCTGGAATCCTTTTCGCAACCTTGGACCGCCGCTTGATCAACCGGACGTTCGTAGGGTTCGTACGGGTCGCCAGGGACCTCAAAGGCACCGCGGTTACGCATGTATTCCAGCGGGGTCTCCCCTGCTTTGGCGGCGGCTTCGGCCAGACCAGGCACATTCTCGCTGAACATGCCGGCGTAGTACTCATCAACAGTTATGGGCTTGCCCGGATGCTCAGTCGATTCGAACCACTTACGAATTCCCATCTCGCCCGTTGGGTCAATTCGCCAACTCAGATCGATCCAGAACTCGTTCTCTTCCCAGACTTCTCCGGGGTTGTAGTCATAGCTTCTACTATCCGGCCCGATCTCCTCGCCTTTGATCTCGGCGTAACGCCGGAACACTGACTGGCGAAAGCCGATCCAGCGGGCGGCGTGAGTCTCATAACTCGTGACATCATGACGCTCCATGGACACGCCCATTGGCAGCACATAGTCGGCAAACCAAGAAGTCTCGGACCATGTCGGGGTGAGGGCAACGTGGCAGTTGACCTTGGACTCATCCTTCAGGGCCTCCAGCCAGGAGAAGCCGTCTGGATTGGTCCAGATGGGGTTGTAGACCCGAGAGAAGTAGGTATCCAGCTTGCCTCTGCCCTCGTTGAGGAAGTGAGGAAGCAGGATCGACATCTCGTGGTAGGCCAGCGGATACTCACTCGGCCATTCGAGTTCGTTCCAGGAGTTGATGCCCGGGGCCCCAACGGTTGGGGTCGCCTTGAACTTGTTCATGCCATTACCGGCCGTTCCACCCTTGGTGGCCACCGAACCGGTGAGCACGTTCAGGAAGAACAGACAACGAGCAACCTGCCAACCACCCATGTTGCCAGCTCCGGCGGAACGCCAGTTATGAGACGCAAACTTCGTTGGATGCTCGCCAATTAACTCGGCGATCTCCCGAATGGTGTCCGCATCAACACCAGATTTCTGTTCGGCGGCCTCAGGGGTGTACTCGGCATACTCCTCCAAAAGCGCCTGGCGCATCGAATCCCACTCGATCGGAAGGTCGGGCCGGGTACGTTCCAAGTACGTCTCCCAGTTGGTCCAACGTTTCATAAACGTCTGGTTCCAAGTATCGCTCTCGATTAGCAACCTGGCGATGGCCAACAACATGAAGGGCTCGGTGCCGGGCCAAGTTGGAAGCCAGAAGTCGGCCTTGGCTCCACTATTGGAAAGGCGCGGATCACAAACAATGATCTTTGCCCCCTTGGCCTGGGCCTCCATGATTCGTTGGGCGTGAGGGTTGAAGTAGTGGCCAGCCTCCAAGTGGGCGGAGATCAAGAAGATGACTTCTGCGTTCGCGAAATCCGAGGAAGGTCGGTCATGACCCATCCACGACTGATAGCCAATCCTGGCATTGCTGGAACAGATGTTGGTGTGGGAGTTATGGCCATCAACACCCCAAGCCTTGAGGACTCGTTCGGTGTAGCCGTCCTCACCCGGTCGCCCGACGTGATACATGATCTCGTTGTGGCGTTCCTCCTCGAAGGCCGTGCGCATTCGACCACCAATTTCGTCCAGCGCCTGATCCCAACTGATTCGTTCCCACTGGCCCGAGCCGCGTTCGCCCACCCGTTTCATCGGATACAGAATCCGCTCCGGATCGTGCACCTGATTCAGCGTGGCCGGGCCCTTGGCACAGTTGCGACCACGACTGGCCGGATGCTCGGGGTTACCCTCGATCTTGCAGAGTTCGTCGGTCTCTTGATCGAAGTAGGCGGTCAGCCCACATGCAGCCTCGCAGTTGAAGCACGTCGTTGGAACCAGGGTGTACTTGCGTTCAACCCTATCTGGCCAGGCTTTGGCATCAAGCTCTTTCCAATTGTGCCATTGGTCGTGCGGCGGGAACTTCTGAAGATCGGTCAACGTCGTAGCTCCTAGGAAAGTGGTACCGATTGACCGGCACGAACAAATGAGTCTTCGTAGGCGAACATGCCGACGAGAGCGCCAATACCGGCCATGGCTCCAAGGACGGGGCTTGAGGTATCGGTTGCTAAGGCCACGATGAGGGCTGCAGCCGGAATGACAAGGCCAAGCACGATGCCGCCCCACCAGAACTGCTTGGCGTAACGCCCCTTGGTCATAACCTCCACGGCCAACTCCACATGCCTACTCCCCTTGGCGGTCAGTTCAACTGCGATCAGTGCGGCAGTGGCGGCCAGGCCTCCAAGCAAAACCCATCGAATGGCGTTGGTCTCCGGTACGTCCATAAAAAGATCAGCAATGGCGTAGGCCGCGCCACCGGCAGTGACCGCCTGGGCCAGCAAGATAGGCAACAACAGGGGTGTCTGCCACAGGTCTCGGCCCTCACATTGGCCAAACAGGAATGCCGTGTAGCCCGCAGTTCCAGCCGCCCCCAGCACTGCGGGAATGGCCAGGATCTTAAGCAGGCTCGAGGACCCGACCAGCCCACCTAGGAACCAGAGCCCGCTAACGGCGGCAAACGCCATCAAAATGTATGCCCCCTTGACCAGCCAAGACGTCATGTTGCCTTTGGTAATCAGGTAGTAGAACCGAGTTGGTTGCTTGAGGTCGACAATCAAGAGCACGCCGGTGACAGCAAGGAAGAATCCGGCCACAACAGGTGGCATAATGCCAACCGCAGCCTGACGGTCGGCGTGGCCGAGCAGCACTAACAACGCCGCGACCAGCATGACCCCTGCGGCGATGGCCTTGGTGACCAGGTAGCCAGAGACTTTTTCCTTCCACGTCATCTTGTGGGCCGTGGTGTAGGTAGTCCTGCCAACTACGCCATGTTCGTCGGTAGGCACCGACCCCAAAGTCACCGGAACTGTTGGGTGGTCGACAGTGGTCTCCGCCCAAATCAACCCGTCATTGGCAATCGCTGTACGAGTCGGATCAAGGGCAGCTTGATCGGCGCCCCGGTAATAGACCTTGGGTTTGGTGTTCTGCTCGGGTGCCCGAACCGAGACATCATCGCGAGCGATTATGCGACTTATATCCGATGTCGGATCATCGAGATCGCCAATCTTGATGGCTTCAGTCGGACAAACAATTTGGCAGGATGGTTCAAGCCCAACTTCCAACCGGTGATTGCACATGTTGCACTTGTGGGCGGTGTTCGTGGCCGGGTTGATGTATAGCGCGTCGTAGGGACAGGCGTTCATGCAACTCTTGCAACCAATGCAGTTGTCGTCCTGAAAGTCGACCACCCCATTGTCAGAGCGGTACAACGCACTGGTCGGACAGATCGCCATACAAGGCGCATCCTCACATTGATTGCAACGCATCACCGTAAATTTGCGGGCCACATCGGGGAAGGAGCCAGTCTCGATGTACTTGACCCAGGTTCTATTTACCCCAAGGGGCACGTCATGTTCACTCTTGCAGGCAACGGTGCAAGCGTGGCACCCAATACAACTATCGCTATCAAGCAGAAAACCCAGCCGGGTCATGCAGTTACTCCATCAAGTTTTGCGGGCGAATACCACCGGTTCTTCATCATCCGGCGACTGAACTGATGCCGTTCATCTCGGCGATTGGCTACGCACGGCCCTTCAACAACAGGTTCCAATAAAGTGCTGGCAAGCCGTACTTCTTGAGCAACCACATGTCCTTGCGAGGCTTTTGAAGGTTAATAAGGGGGAAGGACGGTTTGGGTTCCATCGTGTAGTCGAACTCCGCTAGGAGCATCTCGCTGCGCGATGTGGTGAGCGGACAGGACGCATAGCCTCCATAGCTGCCGTCAAGGTTTTGCCCAGCCAACTGGGCCAACACGTTGGCCTCCACCACAGGGGCCTGCTTGCGGATCGCCGCACCAGTCTTGGAGTTCGGGCTCGAGCCAGCGTCGCCCAGGGAGAAGATGTTCGGGTAGCGCACATGCTGCATCGTGTTCTTGTCAATATCCACATAGCCCGAGGGTTGATCGGTAGCCAAGGGACTGGACTTGACCCAGTCTGGAGCGGACTGATGAGGGACAACGTGGAGCATGTCATAGGAGAGGTCGAACCCGGGACCTCCGTCTTCCATCGACGTGAACGTTGCCTTTTTTGCATCGGGATCAATCGAGGCCATGTCGGCCATCAGGTGTAGATCGATCCCGTAATCGGCTACGACCTCGTCGAGGGCATCGGCAAAGACCGGCACACCAAAGGTTCGAGGGGTGGGCAGGACGAGGTGGACATCGATATTGTCCAGCACCCCCTCCGAACGCCAGTAATCACAGGCCAAGTACGCAATCTTCTGTGGGGCTCCGGCACACTTGATCGGCCCACTAGGCATGGTGAAAACCGCCGACCCAGATCGGGTCTTCTTGATGTTCTCCCACGTTTTTGGCGCCAGATCCACTCGATAATTTGAGGAGACCCCATTCTGGCCAAGGGTCTCGGTCACTCCGGGGATCTTGTCCCAATCCAATTGGATTCCCGGGCACACAATCATGACGTCATAGCCAATAGTCTTGCCACCGGCGGTGTCTACCGAATTGTTTTCTGGATCGAATGCGCTAGCAGCATCCTTGATCCAGGTAACGCCCTTTGGCATTACCGAAGCCTCCGAACGTTCGGATTTCTTGACGTCGGCACAGCCTCCCCCAACCAAGGTCCACAGCGGCTGGTAGTAGCGCTTGTCTGAGGCCTCGATCACGGCGATGTCGTCGATCTTCTTATTCTTGAGTCTGGCGGCCATGGCAATTCCGGCCGAGCCGCCTCCGACGATAACGACTTTGTGATGTGCGGTTGTAGCCACGGTGATCCCC
>JAJRXF010000073.1 GCA_024276425.1 Actinomycetes bacterium
CCCGAAACACCCGCAATCGAGACCACGGCCCCCGAAACACCCGCAATCGAGACCACGGCCCCCGAAACACCCGCAATCGAGACCACAGTAGCGGACTAGTCCTCGAGGGACTTGTTGACTGTGAGTAGGCGGGCCTTGAGCCCGAAGCTCTCAAAGAAATTCTTGGTCTGTCGGTCTCCAGGCAAGGCTTGTGAATCAACGGCAAAGCAACCCATTGCCCGAAGCCAAACGATCAGCCCCTTCATCATCTCGGCACCAATCCCGACACCTCTCGCCTCGGGATGGACGGCAAGCGCCTCGATCCGACCGAGCCGCCGTCCCTCCTCTAGTAGCTCCGTGGAGGCAAGCCCGTAGCCGAGCACAGCCCCTTCGAACAGTCCGACAACGACTTCGGTGCCAGCATCTCCAATAGCGGATTCAAGAACAAGGCGGTCAATACCAGCCTGAGCTTCCCGCCGAAGAAAAATAGCCCCACCACGACGCGGTCCCAACTCGATCTCAAGCAATGTGGCCAACTCGACAATGGGTTCCAGGTCGGCAAGCCTCGCCGGTCGAGCAGAGGGCATTTATCCGTCCAATTTGTCGAGTTTGCCAAGGATAGTCTTACGCCCACGCGTCATGAGTTCATAGCGGCGGACTCGTTCTCGTTGCGATTGGCTAAGGCCACCGAGCAACGGAACAATCTCTCTGGCCTTCAAGGAGTCATAGCCCGCGATAGGCGGCACTGAAGGCACCTCAACGTCCTCTGTTTCTTGAGGCGAATCTTCTTGAGGCGAATCTTCTTGAGGCGAATCTTCTTGAAGCGGGTCGACACCCTCTACGTCGACAGTTCCATCAGAGGTGTCAACGCTCGGCGCCAACCCGATGACCTGTCCAAACTCCGTAATGGCCCGAGCCAGGACCGAGGCAGCCTGGCCAAGGGCATCATTGACGGCGTCATCAATCCCACTGCCCTGTTTCGCCTTATCCTGGCCCTGCTGCGCCGCCATTTGTCCGAGAACCTTCGCCAACTGAACTTGGCTCTTACCACGTTTGATTAGTTTGGGCAGAACGTCTTCATACTCATACGCCAACCCCACAGGGGCATAGACAAGCAACTCAACGAGCTGATCTATCGGATTCTTTCCGACCGGCTCATCCGGGGCTGTATTCCGTTCATTCAGACTCTGTTCATTCAGACTCTGTTCATTCAGACTGTCCGAGTCGCTGCTCATGGCCCTCCTAATGCAAGTGGCGGGCTACAGGTCCAGAGGCTGATGGGATTCGAGGCCGTCGCCCATCGGACAAGGTAGATCGCTTTGTTTCTGGGCCACAACCATAAAACATATCCCGCACACAAATTCGTCGGACTTGCGAGTATTCACCGTTCCCGGCTTCGCTCCCTCATTGACAAGGGCTGCGTCGTCATCATCATCGTCTTCTTCGTCGTCGGTGGCCATACGGCCACGCAGGATCTCGTCGAGGTCGGCCTCAACGTCCTCTTCCTCTTCTTCGTCGTCATCATCGTCATCATCGACCTTGCGAGCTTTTGGTCGGGATGGTTCTACTTCGTCGTCATCATCATCAAAGACGTCCTCGACCACTGGCTCGTCGCCCTCAAAGTCGGGAACGAGAGTGTCGACTTCTAGATCTTCGACGTCCTCTGGAACGTCGTCAATCTCAAGATCGTCTTCTAGATCGACGTCAACTAGTTCGTTTTCTTCTTCACTCATTCTTTAGCCACCTCTGGTGGTATTCACAGATCGAGGCGGACTCTACACACTCAGACGCCGTCTGCGCTGCACCCTTGGCCAAAAGTCGCGTTTGCGACAGCATCCAACGGGTGATTCGGGCCTGGCTAGGATGCCTGAAAGGCTGAGCGGAGAGCTTTCACGTCCTCGACATAGGCAATCGTGTCGTCATAGAGGAAACCTCGGGAGATCGATCCCTGGCCCTGATAGTAGGCAGCGATCGCCTCCTCTTCGGTATCAAAATAGCCGAGGAGCCAGTCCAAATATCTGGCAGTCATTCGAATGTTGTCCTCGCTTATCATTGGGTCAAGGTTCGGTCGGCCGATCAGATCGCGGGCTATCCACTCCCCCGTTGCCGGCATGATCTGGCCGATGCCGATTGCCCCAGTGGAGGACACCACCTGTTGTTGCCAACCGGACTCCTGCCACGCCACAGCCATCACCAGATCGCTCGGAATACCATTTGCCTCAGCCCAATACTCAAATATTCCAATCAGGCTCATTCGTTCTGGGGCGCCAAGAAGGGTGCTTGGCAGATTGGAATAGGTGTTGCGAGCCGGTCGGCTTGGTGCCGCTGAGGCGGGGATGACCAAGGTCTGTCCCGATCGAATACGATCCGGATTTCGGATCCCATTTTCATCCATCAACGCCCGGCTACTAACACCGAATCTGACCGCTATCTCACTCAGAGTGTCTCCAACTCGAATCTTGTAGCTTCCAACTTGATCTGACGATTCGGAGCTTCCATCCCGGTCGTCTGACCCCGGAAGGAGCAAGACCTGGCCAGCCCGAATCCGGTTTGGATCTCGCAAACCATTGATCCGAACCAGTTCGGCCACAGTGGAGTTTGTGCGAATGGCAATGCGAGACAGGGTGTCACCGGGACGGACCCGATAGCTGGACAGCGCAGACGAGGGACTAACCATGGTCAGGATCATCACTAAACCCAGGACGACGCTGAGAAGGGCTGATCGCTTGGGAGACATGCCTGACCAGTCGGCCAAGACGTGAGCGATATGAGTTGCCGTTAACGAAAAAGGGCGAGCGGCTCAAGTAGCGGCCTTGGTTGCTAATCCCCGTCGGCTCGCCGGCGCTTCGCCTCCGCCCTGCGCTCGGAGTCCAACCGCTCAAGATCGGCTTCGGAGGAATGGTTCACAAAACTCATCATCTCCGCAATGGCATGATGGCCAGCAGTTTCGGAGATGTGGCGGTGCATTTCCTGCACCACCTTGCGGTAGGCCGGATGGCCCTGAGGTGTACTCCGAAGCTCAAACATATGCATGGCCGCTCTAGCGTTTAGATTGAAGCTGAAGCGAACCCGATAGGCCAGTGCGACGGCGTAAGAGGCCTGTGCCTCGAACGGGCGTTGCAGAACGTCGAAAAGAGCAGCTGAGCGCTCCATCGCCTCGTCGAAAGGCTCGACCAGGTTGGCCTCATCGATGACTTCCGAACGCGTGAAACCGTGCTGGGGATTCAATTGTTGCCACTCGATGGTCAACATGCGATGACGTTGCAAGTCTCGGAAAGCTCCGTAGTCGGCCAACACGTCAAATCGGTAGTAGGGTCGCTCCAGCGCACGCCCAGGGCGGTGCCGACGGTTGCGCCGATCACCGCTATAGGCCCGAATAACCTGGAGACGCTCATCGACCGACATGTTTCGAACCCGCCTGTCGATCACCATTTCTGGCAAATGGGAGTACGGGTACAACATGGCGGTAACCATCTTGATTTCGGCATCGGGATCAAAATCGACTAGATCGACCTTGGCCTGATCGTCCGCCGTTGTACCCGGCGGCAACAGCTCTTCCGTTATGGCTTCCATTCCCTCGCGGGTGTCGATCAGGTAGTCGCTCCACGCAACACCTCGGTCCTCGACATCCACTCGCCGAACAAAAGATGGGATAACCTTGCGCAGCTCCTCCAGAATGAGGCCCGAATACTCGCGAGCTTCTGGCAGCGGGTGCGCCCGCATCCGCAGCAACATCTGCTCATATGCCTGACCACTTCCATACATGCCAACATTGGACTGGGCTGCGGCAGGCAAAATGCCGCGAACTGAATCGAGAGCCTTCGCCTTCACCGCCGAACGGTAGACAAAGTCGCTGTCTCCCTCGGTCTTTGGGGTGACCTTTTTGATGTGCTGCTCGACCTCTCGAGCGAGCTGGGCATAGGTGTCAAACAGACGATCTAGATCACCCACATACCGTGTGCCCAGCGGCGAGGCCAGAATCTCGCGGTCTCGGTAGTAGCGATAGCGACCCTCGACCCGACTGTCATAGGCGATATAGCGTGTCGACTGTTCCAAATATGAGGCAATTCTGCCCCACTCCAGAACCTTCGTCATGAGATTCGAGGCTTGCTCACACGCTAGGTGAACACCACCAAGCTGCGCAACCGAGTCGTCTCCGTATTCCACGAAAACCCTCTCGTACAGTTCTTCAGCTCGATCCAACCCGATAGTGGCATCAATGGTCGTGTCACCCTCAATATCAAGCTCTCCCACGAATTCGTCCAGGAACAGGCGACGCAAACTTTTGGCCGACCTGGAATAGCGAGCGAAGAGTGCTCCCTTGACAACCTCGGGCAGATTGACCAGGGCGAAGACTGGCTTGTCGAGGTTGGTGAAATAGCGACGAAGGACATCCGCCTCTTCCTTGGAGAACTCTTCAATGGCGTATGCGCTCACGGCGACGTAGCGTAAGCGCTTGACCACCCGAAGGGGGGAATACCCCGGGAGAACAGGAATATTCCTGATCTTGATCCCGCCTCCTCCCGGTTGGATCTACGCCTAAGTGGCCAGGATAAACGCATCGCTTTCCAGGCGGACCGAAACCGAACGACTCCTCCCCACCAGTGTTCCATCGACCAAGATCGGCATTGGCTTCCCGAAGGCAAAATCCCAGGAGGAAACTCGGACCGTTTTCAACTCTGGATGAGGAAGATGTGCTCCAGAAACGACCCTTCGCCTTGCCTCAAGCCGATCTCGCCAGCCGAGTTTCCCAACCGTCACGTCCAGGAGGCCATCATTTGGATGAGCCCTAGGCCCTAAGTACCACGAACCGAACCAGGCAGCGTTCATGATCGCGACCCCAAGACCACGCCAGAGCCGACGATGAATCAGGACATGGGCGACAAAGGCGAACTCGTGCCCAGAATCGAGCCGGATATGGCCAAGATCGACCGGCAAGAGTTGACCACCTGCTTTTGAAGATGGTGTCACTCCCACCGTCGCCGCCAAGTCACCCCCCGAAACCCGAAAGACCGGCGACAGGTCCCCATCCGCCCGAGCTCGCTCCACTAAAGCCGCTAGTTCACCATCACCACCAGCCAGCGGCGTGTCGAACGGTGCAGTCCCCGTCTCTCCCCACGGCTGTCCCTTACGAATGGTCACGGCTCGACAATGGATGAGGCGGCGACAAGATCGCGGTGGACGGCAACCGAAGCCATTTCGGCTCGCTGTTGGATCTGAGAGTCCTTAGCTAGCTTCGCTATCTGGCGAAGAACATCGATCAGAAGTTTTGCGGTGCGGACAAAATCACCGGCCGAAACATCCTCGTCCACCAAGACGTCGTCCAACCCGCCACCGGAGGCCCAGCCATAGGCGATCGCCATGAATCCAGCCGAAACCTGGCGGGTCTCGGCCAGGCCCGCCCGACGTTCCTGCTTGGCCAGATCCCACTGGAGTCTGGTCAGGGTTCCGAATCGTTTCCGTAGATTGTTGTTGGGAAACCAAGGATCTTTGTTGGGGTTCGGGCCGCGATCTTCATGGATGAACGCTGTCGTCATTGCGGCCATCTCGGCTGGGTTCAAACCATCGAAGATGCCAGCTTCGAGTGCTTCGACCAGAAGGAGATCACATTCGTGATAGAAGCGTGCCAGCTGTTGCCCTTTGGAACTCAGCTTCCATTGGTCAATGAAGCCTCTTGATTCAAGGAGGGCAACGACCTCATCGAAGTTTCGACCAAGGGAACTCGCACTTTTTGCCGCCGCATTCTGCAGATTGTCTAACTCCGTGTCGAGTTTGGCGATTCGCTGCAATGTGCGACGAGCCGCCGCCGGAACATCGGCTACCGATTGGATCGACCCTGTCGGCCCCAGCTTTCGTTGCCGACCCAACCTCGATGTCTTGACCAGGCGCTCACTTACCTCGAAAACAAAGGTCATGCTGTGGGGAAGGTATGGTTCCGGAACTTCGATCGAGCCAAGCACCGTCGGTGTTGTGCGCAAGGTATCCGGAGCCATCTCAAAGGACTCAGCGTGCTCGTCCACCACCACAACTTTCACTCTCCTGCCCTTTCGGTAGGCCACCGAGATCACCGCTCCGATCTTTGGCAGCTCACCGTTATAGACGTCCCGACCGTCAAGCTCGAGTACATCTCCCAAGGAAACTTGGCTTAGGGCGTAGGCCAGCTCTTGAATGTCTGCCTGGGCCACATCCACTGTTTCAATGGCGGCCTGCAACTCACTAATCGGTCCAAATTCGGTTTCCAAGTTTGTGAGCAACCGTTGTTTGCGCCTTCTAATCTTGTCGAGCCTGTGTTCGCTGCGAACAATTGATGCGTCGGCCCGAAACTGGGCAAAGGAGAGGTTCAGCAGTTGTCTGGCACGCTCTTGGTCATAGCGTCGAACCAGATTTGCTGTCATGTTGTAGGTCGGGCGGAAGGCTGAGGTCAGGACGAAGTCGCGGCTCGATGCTAGCTCCGCTACCTGCTCGAATCGAACCCACGGAGACCACAAGACAACAGCCTGACCGTGGCGATCAATGCCCCTCCGGCCTGCTCGGCCAGTCAGTTGGGTGTACTGGGCCGGAGTTAGGCTTTCATGGTGATCTCCCGTGAACTTGGTCAGCTTGTCCAGAACCACAGTTCGGGCCGGCATATTGATCCCCAGAGCCAAGGTCTCGGTGGCGAAAACTATCTTGGTTAAGCCCCGCACAAAACAGGCTTCGACCACCTCCTTGAGGGGCGGGACCATTCCGGCGTGGTGGTGGGCGACGCCAGCCTCTAGCCCCCGAACGAACCGGTCAAACTCCAGCATCGCCAGGTCGGATCGCTCGAGTCCACTAGTCTTGGCGGCCACAATCTGGCGGATCTGGGATCGTTCGGCCTGGCTCGTCAGGATCATCCCTGAGTCAACCACTGCTCTGGCGGCATCGGTGCAGGCATTGCGGCTGAAAATGAAGTGGATGGCAGGCAACAAGTCCTTTTGCTTCAGCTTACGAACAACATCCACTCGCCCGGGGGATTGCCACTTTACTCGTGCTCGGCGCCCCCCCTTGTGGCCCCGCCTCGCCCCCCGGTTCGGTGATCGAAACTGGGCATCGAAACGGAACCCCTTGGGATTGGCCTTGCCCCCGTGGAGCGTTCGAATCATGTGCAGTTTTGGGCTGTTTCGCTCGCCGATGAGGTAGAGGTTCTCCAACTCGACGGGGCGGTGCCGCTCACTAACCAGGTCGGTTGGCCCGCGGACCGTCTCCATCCATTCGGCTAGCTCGTTTGCGTTGGAAACGGTGGCCGAGAGGGCCACCAATTGGATCCTGGCCGGGAGGTGGATGATCACCTCCTCCCAAACTGGCCCCCGGTAGGAGTCCTGAAGGTAGTGAACTTCATCAAGAACCACCGAATCAAGTTGGTCGAGGGTATGGCCGGCGTACAACATGTTCCGAAGCACCTCAGTGGTCATCACCACCAGCGATGCCTCGGGGTTCACAACATTGTCACCGGTCAGCAACCCGACCGAGCCGCCGCCATGCTCGGCCACAAGGTCATGGTATTTCTGGTTGGAGAGTGCCTTGATTGGGGTGGTGTAAAAGACTCGTCTGGCGCGTTCCAACGCCCGGTGGACGGCATAGGAAGCCACCAAAGTCTTTCCCGAGCCGGTGGGAGCCGAAACAATGACATGTTTCCCCTGGTCCAGTGCGTCGAATGCTTCGATCTGAAAACGATCAGCTTCGAACTCAAGACCATCCAAAAAACTTTGCCGCAGCGTCATGCCGGGCCAGCAAGTGCCTTGGCGCGGCGCTTGGTCATCTGGCCTCCAATAACCAAGGAAAATTCAAAGAACATATACATCGGAACCGAGACCACTAACAAGGTGATCGGGTCACCGGTCGGAGTGATTACGGCACCAAGAATGACTACTGCCACCGCGGCGAGCCGTCGGTTCTTGCGCAAGGTCTCTGTTTTGAGCACCCCAATCATCTGGAGAAAGACCAGAATCACCGGGAGTTCGAATGCCAATCCGAAAGCAAGCAGCATTTTGACGAGAAATCCTAGGTACCCCGTCGCCTCAAAGAATGGTTCGAACCGATCACCACCAATGCCGACCAGCACTTCGAGCGCTCGAGGCATGAATAGATAAGCCACAGCCATGCCCGCGAACAGAAGAACAACCGAAATCGCCACAAAGGGCAAGAGAACCTTCTTCTCGTTGGGGTACAGGCCGGGCAGAACGAACTTTCCCATCTGGTAGAGGATGACCGGCAGACCAAGGATGAGACCCCCATAGCCAGCCATGGTCATCTTCACGCTGAACGGATCCAAAGCACCCGTAGCAATGAACTTGCAATCATCAACCGCTCGAATGTCGCAGTAGGGCTCAGAAAGGAAGTCGAAGATCGGGTTGCTAAAGATGAACACGATAATGGCGCCAAGAGTCACCGCCACAATGGACCGAATGATCCTTGTCCGAAGCTCACTCAGATGCTCCATGAGGGTCATCTGCCCCTCAGTCAACCCTGGGGTCGGTTTAGAGGCACCGGAACGTTTGAGAGGGTTCTTCACTGACCCTCGCTCCCGGAGTCGGTGCCGCCACTTTCCTCGCTGGTCGGTTTTGATTCAGCGTCGGGGGCGTCCGGTTGGCTGGAGTATGACCTTTTTGAACGAGCGGCCTTGGCCTCGAACTCCGCTTGTTGGGCGTCGGCAGCCTCCTTGCCCATCGCCTGTTCCTCCGCCGCCCGTTCTGCTGCAGCAGCCTGATCGGCCATCCTTGTCTGAGCCTCAAGCTCCTCCAAATTCCGAGGGTTCGCCGGTGGTTCCGAGACTGTATCCGAGTTGTTCTCAAGCCAGTTGGCAGGATTGGCTTCGTCCAAGCCAGCCATGAACTCATCACGAACCGAAGAAGTCATCGCCTTGATTTGGGCAACCTGCTTACCGAGTTTGCGTAAGACCGAGGGCAACTGTTCGGGTCCGACCACGATCAGGGCGATCAGGGCGATGACCAAAACCTCCGACCCTCCGATATTGAACATCAGGTCAGGCTAGCCAAACACTACGCCGACCCGATCGCCTGGGCCTCAACGACAACCCGAAAAGCTCACAAGCCTCCACACCGAGTAGGTGGGGAGGCTCATTGCAGGTTCACCATCGCTCAGAATCAACTAGCGAGAGAATTCGGCCAGGGCTCGTTCCAGGGCGCTGTCATTGTGGAGGAGGTCGTGAAAGTCCAACAAGTCATCATGGCAAATCGGATCGCCCTTTCGGGGCTCGGTTAACTCAGCGGGCAAACGCCAGGTGGTAAAGGCGACTCCACTGGCGACCAATAAATCGATGGTCCTGGTCTCCGCACTCTTCACCACAATCATCAGACAATGGGGGCACTTGAACGAATACGTTCCCTCGTTGTTGTCATCACAGATCCGGACCTGAACGTCGCTGGTTGTCAGTTCAACGTCACCACAGTCTGCACAACTTGCTCGAATTGTTGCCATTATTCGCTGGCTCCTCATACCCACTACTCGCTACCTGGAAGTAGATTCGGCAGGTGAGAGGCACCTCTTAAGGGAATAAGCAAGAGAACCTTCCTCCTGCCCGAGCCAAGATTGTGGTCGGCCAGAGCGCACGAGTGGTGGATGGGTCGGGCAAGATAGTCTGCTGTGGCCACAAGACTCCCTTCATTACTGCGATCCCCCATCGCATTTGCCCATCGGGGGGCAAGAGCTCATGCCCCCGAGAACACCATTGAGGCCTTCCAATTGGCCCAGAAATTAGGTGCGACCGGCCTAGAGAGCGATGTGTGGCTTACGGCCGACGGTCACCCGGTTTTGGACCACGGGGGAAAGGTAGGCAATCTGCGCCGCCGAGCAATCAATTCCGTCCTTCGCTCCGAGCTTCCTGATCACATCATCACCATCGAGGAACTCTATGCCCAATGCGGTACGAGCTTTGAGTTCTCGGTCGATCTAAAGGATCCGGCGGCCTTTGAGGCCACGGTGTCAGCAGCCCGCAATGCTGGGTCGGACGCGGAGGATCGACTTTGGCTGTGCCACCCCGAATTGGAACGACTCATTCCCTGGCGAAGGAAGACGTCGGCCAGGCTCGTTGATTCAACCCGCTTGTCTCGCATTAAGGAGGGCCCCGAGCAACGAGCCAACCGGCTTCGCAACGAAGGAATCGAAGCAATCAATATGCGGCGGGGTGACTGGAACGGGGGTCTGATCACGACCTTTCACCGGTTTGGACGAGTCGCCTTTGGTTGGGATGCTCAGCACCCACAGGAGCTAATGACCTTGCTCGACGCTGGAATCGACGGGGTCTACAGCGACCATGTCGACCGGATGATGCAAGCACATGACTACTTCTACGGTGGTTCAAATTCGGAACATGACAACAACAACGATGGCTGAACCAACAACGAAGGAACACGCGGCGGGCCGACTCGTCCTGGTAGCGGCCGTCATGGCCTTACTCGTTCTAGTCGGCATCGGGGGTTTTGCTCTCGGGCATTTCTCCAACCAACCAACCCCAATCCCAGCCACGACCACACCGGCACTCACCACCAGCGAGTCCGACCTTCCAGACTCCACCCAGCCCTCGGACCCGACCTCCGCCCAGCTCAGCGATCTCCCTCCGGTAAGGGTGGCCGACCTCCCACCCGAAGCATCGGAGACTCTTCAACTCATATCCAACGGGGGCCCTTACCCGTTTGATCAGGACAACGGCATCTTCCAGAACCGAGAAGGCCTATTGCCCGATCGGCCGCGGGGTTACTACCGCGAGTACACCGTTGTGACCCCCGGTTCGGACAACCGCGGGGCGCGACGTATTGTGTCTGGTGATGGTGGCGAGTTGTTCTACACCTCTGACCACTATGACTCCTTCTCCGAGATTGTGTCTTGATGCCCGATCATTCTGCCATCCCCTCCCCAAACGAGGCCACCTCCAAGGATGCTGGCCCGGCCGCGGTTGGTTCCCTGTTTCCCCTGACCAGTGGTCGGCTGGCACCGGGCATCTGGCAAATCCCGACCGTTCCTTCCGACACAGCGAGCCAGGTCAAATCGGTTGGTTGGCACCTACTCGAACTCGACGCGGCAGCCGTTGCCAACAAACGCGATCTGCTCGACAAGATCGCGCTCGCTGGTTCGTTCCCATCTTATTTTGGCGCCAATTGGGACGCGACCGCAGACTGTCTGCGGGATCTGGCCTGGCTCAAAGCCTCTGGTTATCTGATGGTGGTACGCAACGCCGGGTCCTTTCAACGCAATCAGAGCCAGCTCAGCCATGTCCTGCTCGATGTCCTGAGCGAAACCTCTGAGTACTGGGCTCGTCACGGACGGCCCTTCAACACCCTTTGGGAGTCCGATGAAACCATTGCCGATGACGATCTGCCAGTGGCTTATCTTCCGTCGGTGAACGAGCGTCTTGGTAGCGTTAGCGAGTGGCCAACACCGAGTACCTGAAACGAATTCTCACCTCACGCGTCTATGACATTGTGGAGGAAACCCCTCTCGAACGGGTGAGCGGACTGTCACAACGCCTGGATCACTCGGTATTCCTCAAAAGGGAAGATCTCCAATCGGTCTTCTCTTTCAAGATTCGCGGCGCCTACAACAAGATGGCGAACCTCTCGGACTCCGAATTGAAACGTGGCGTTATCGCTTCTTCGGCGGGAAACCATGCACAAGGGGTTGCCTTGTCGGCACGCCTGCTTGGAACCAAGGCTGTCATTGTCATGCCCTCGACAACTCCAGCGCTCAAGGTTGATGCCGTTCGATCGCTGGGAGCAGAAATCGTCCTTCACGGAACTTCCTACACCGACGCCTACATTCATGCCTGCAAGCTCATGGACGACCGTGGGCTACGTTTTGTTCACCCCTTCGACGATCCCGCTGTGATCGCCGGGCAGGGGACTATTGGTTTGGAGATTCTTCGCCAACACACCGGTCACATTCACGCCATCTTCGTTCCGATTGGGGGCGGTGGCCTCATTTCCGGAATCGCAACCTACATCAAACAACTCAAACCCGAGATCAGGATTATTGGTGTACAAACCTACGATTCTGATGCGATGGCTCAGTCGATCGAACTCGGACGTCGAGTTGAGTTAGATCATGTTGGCCTCTTCAGCGACGGTACCGCCGTTCGCCTCGTTGGTCAGGAGCCGTTCCGGTTGGTACAGGAGTTCGTCGATGAAATCATCCGGGTCAACACCGACGCGGTTTGCGCAGCCATCAAGGATGTTTTCACCGACACCCGCACGATCCTGGAGCCAGCAGGGGCACTTTCGGTGGCCGGTATGAAGGCCTATGTCGAGCGATCAGATTTTGGTGACCAAGGGGCAGTCCAGAAACAAACGATGATCGCCGTCACGACCGGAGCGAACATGAACTTCGACCGCCTTCGCTTTGTTTCTGAGCGTGCGGAGGTGGGCGAACAGCGAGAGGCCGTCCTGGCGATCACTATTCCGGAGCGCCGAGGCAGCTTTCGACAGTTCTGCGAGGTCCTCGGCGAGGACCGCTCGGTTACTGAGTTCAACTACCGAATGACCGATTCGGACCTGGCCTACGTCTTTGTTGGAGTCCAGGTGGTCGACCGTGACGAGGCGAGCCTCATCGCCAAGACTTTTCGGGCTGCTGGCTTTGAGACCCTCGACCTCACCGACGACGAGTTAGCCAAACTTCATCTTCGCCATCTGGTTGGGGGAAAGTCTGCTTTGGCCAGTGACGAACGCGTCTACCGGTTCGAGTTCCCCGAGCGCCCGGGCGCGCTAACAAGGTTCTTGGCCGCGATGCGACCAGATTGGAATATCTCTCTGTTCCATTATCGCAACCATGGCGCGGACTATGGCCGTGTGCTTTGCGGAATGCAGGTACCTGAAAGCGACAACAAAGCGTTCGAGATATTCCTGGAATCTCTCGGATACGCCTATCAAGATGAGACTGGCCACCCCGCTTATAGCTTGTTCCTTGGTAGCTCCCACTCATAGCTGGGGACAGAACTCGCAGCCTGATCGGGTAAATCCAATGGTGACTAAAGGGCCTCTAAACGGTCCATGGGCCAGAAAATGACAAAAGCTCGTCCGACGATGCTCTGGACTTCGATCGGCCCAAACACCCGGGAATCGGTTGAGTCATCCCGGTTGTCTCCCATCACGAAGACGTGTCCTGGAGGGACAAGAGTCGGGCCGAAGTCAAAGATTGTGTCCGCGGGGTCAAGATAGGACTCTGCTACCCGTTGACCATCGACATACACGGCCCCATTTCGCCCCTCAATGGTTTCCCCCTCCAGAGCCATAACCCGTTTGATGAGTTCATCAACATTGGAAGCCAGCCCTTCCGGTTTGTGAAAGACGATGATGTCCCCCCGGTTGACATCGTGAAGTCGGTAGCTCAACCGGTTCACCATGACCCGATCGTTGACCTCCAATGTGCCCTCCATCGACTCTGATGGAATCCAGAACGCCTGGAAGAGAAAAGCGCGAAAGACCAGGGCAACAGCAACGGCTCCCACGAGCACCATTACCCATTCGACGACTCCCTTGAGAACCGCTGGCTCTTGAACATCGTCTGGCAGTATGTGTTCACCATCCTCGTAGTGCCCCTCCGTGGCCGAAGAAGCACCGGTTGCTTCGGCTTCTGGCCGATCATCACCGGTACCGGGGGTGTTTAGGGTTGCGGTCACATTGGTCTCCAGTTTCTGAGCGGTTGAGGGTTTGGAGATGACCGACCCAACTCTGTGGGCTGTTGGTGAATCTTGATGTTGTTGAGCGCGCCAGCGAGCCTCATAGACACGATTGGCGGCTTCGATCTCCTCCTCTGCCAGCAAGACTACGCCGCTATCTGACGCGGGTGCGGGACAGGTGGATTCGGACTCGCTCTCCGCTCGCTGAATAGGGGGGCCATCATCTGAGCCTCCTGAAGGGTCGGGTTGCGATGGAGTACCAGTACTCACACCTTGGTCTTCGGCACCTAGGGCACGGTCATGAACCATGAACGGCTCGACTTATGTTGGCCCCGCTAGACA
>JAJRXF010000074.1 GCA_024276425.1 Actinomycetes bacterium
AATGTCCTGGTTGATAGTGACCGAGCCATCAACCAGGCAGCTTGGCCGGTCGTCCCCACCGGTAAGATCCTGAGCCGGTCCAAAAAGGGTCAACACGTTTTGGCCTGCGAAGGACCGGCTATCAACCACAACCTGGGCCGGGTCCACACAGGATTCTATCGAGATGTTCCCGTCCGGCTGAACGGCAAAGGCTAAAGGTCGCAGTTGAAAAAACCCGGATCGCCGAAATGAACAAGGGAAGTTCTCGCCGTTAGGCCCAACAACGAGGTACGAGGTTGGAGCCACCGTCAAAGGCGTGCGATCGATGAGCCAGCCGGAGGATAGTTGGGCCCAACTCGAGGTGTCACCACTAAATCCAGCTTCTCCCAAACCAAGGGCGTCGCTTACCACATCCGAACTCACACCAGCGCTGGCAAAGGTGGTTGTCAGATCCTGTGCGCTAGCCACGAGTCCGTTACAGGAGTAGACCAACTCGTCTTGAACCGGATCGGTGATCAGGGACAAGTCAACGAAGGGCTGAAACTCGGTGCTTGACTCGAAAGTGGCTTGCTCGGTGCCTTCGTCTTGCCCATCGCCAGAGGTAGTAGATGTGGCTTGGTTGGCCTGTTCTATGGTCCCAGAATTGCTCGACGAAGAGCCGTTGATAGAGGAACAGGCACTGGCAACGATGGCGAGGGCGAGCCCCATGGGGAGCAGCGGTATCGATCGGTGTTGGACTCGAATGCGGTGACGGAACATGGAGATTGCATTGTCCCACAGGCCCACCGGTGAGGCATGTCATCGTTGAGGGCAACCCGGTCCGACTCTCCGAGGGTGGCTCATCGTGGGAGATTCTGAGCCACCCTCAGAGGCGGTTGAGCTTCGAGCGCCAAGGACAGAAGGGCAGGAAACCGTCAGAGGCACTCGTGCCGAGACGGTGATGACGTCCCAGCCCTCAACCATCGGAGCTTGTACGCCAATGTTGAGCATCATTGTCGAAAGAGTTACGGATCTTGGAACTAGGCCAAGGGATCGGCGAACATGTCAGCGAAGGTCTCCCCATCTTGGAGGCTCCGTTTCCCATCGACCAGCGGCTCGTCATTGCCCCCATAGGCGGCGTATCCGGTCTCTTCCAACTCATCGGCCAGTTCGGCCCCACCAGACTTGACAATCTGACCCTTGGCTAGAACATGAACTCGGTCCGGACGAAGCTCTTCGAGGAGGCGGCTGTAGTGGGTAATGACCAGGACGCCAAGGTTGTCCTCCTCAGTGGCGGCTTCGATCCGTTGGGAGACCATGCGCAGTGCATCAACATCGAGACCCGAGTCCAACTCGTCCAGGATGGCAATCTTGGGACGTAGCACTCCCAGTTGGAGAGTCTCGTTTCGCTTCTTTTCTCCCCCACTAAGGTCGACGTTCAGAGGCCGTTGAAGAAACTTCTCATCAAATCCGATGCGTTCGGCTTCGTGGCGAATCGAGGCCACCATGTCATCGCTCAAGCGCTGATTGGCAGCGAAGGATGCGTTCAACATATCTAGCAAGGAAACACCGGGGACTTCGGTTGGATATTGCATGCCAAGAAACAGCCCGGCCTGAGCACGTTGCCACGTTTCCATGGCCAACAAATCCACCCCATCAAGTTTGACCGAGCCCGCCGTTACCTCATAGCCAGGTTTACCCAACAGCACATGAGAAAGGGTTGATTTGCCAGCCCCGTTGGGTCCCATGATGGCGTGAACCTCACCGGAACGGATCGTGAGGTCAACGCCACGCAAGATTTCGGTTCCACCAACCGATGCTCGTAGTCCGGTGATGATGAGTTCGCTCATTCTGAAACTTCCGTATGGCATTGGTCTTTGACGGCGGTATCGGTATTGGATTGGAGGCTCACATACACCGTGCCCTCACGCACGACGGCCTCATAGGTGGGTACCGGCTTGGTCGCGGGCAAACTCTCGGGTTCGCCACTGGTTAGGGAGAACACTGCCCCGTGCTTCTCGCACTCCAAGGTCTTCTGGCTGGTATCAAGTTCACCAGCAGACAGCGAATAGTCAGCATGGCTGCACGTATCGCCAATGATTAAGACCTCATCAGCGAAGCGCACTACGGCCAGTTTGAGGCCCTCAATCTCGATGAGGCTGGCCGTATCAACTACTAGGTCGTCCAGTTCGCACAGCCTCATCTCATTGGCCGGGGCCTCGCTCACGAAGCGACCGCCCTACTAGAGCTTCCCGTATCCAACTTGGCCGACACCAACGCCGAGATTTCATCCCTCAGCTCAACCGGAAAGCGATCCAGAACCTCGCGGAAAAAGCCAGCCACGATCAGCTTGTCCGCCTCGACCGGGGGAACCCCCCTCGCGTGGAGGTAAAAGCGCTGGTCGGCATCGACGGGGCTAACCGTTGACGCGTGACTACAACGGACATCGTTATTCTCGATCTCCAGATTCGGAACAGACCAAGCCCATGCCTCATCACTCAACTTGATGTTGTGATTCGTTTGATTGGCCAGGGTGCCAGCGCCGTTGGGGTGAATCTGTACCATGCCGGTATAGATGGAGCCAGCCCGATCGTCCAACGTGCCCTTAAACACCAAGTCACTTTGGGTGTTACGGGCCGAGTGATGCTGGAAGGTCCGAAAATCGTGGACTTGGTCCGCATCACCAAAATAGACAGCTAGCAGCTCCCCGGAAGCTCCGCGACCGACAAGATCCGCATCGGTTCGCAAACGAGCATAAGAGCCACCAAAAGACGCGATAGCGGCACGGAGATGCGCCCCTTCCCCAACCGAGGTGGTGTGGCGAGCCAAATGCCAGTGCATGGAGCCAACCGATTGAAGAGTAGAATGATGCAGGGTGGCATTCGCTCCAACCGTGAGATGGACCCGAGAAATCGTGAGCCCAGGATCCTCACCGCTGATTTGCCGCTCGATCACGCTCAGTTCCGCACCATCACCAACGCTCACTTGAATGAAGGGAAATGATGCCACGTCGCTTCCCGTTTGGGAGCTGAGGATCCGAACCGGATCGGTCAGGACCGCATTGGCAACAAGAGAGATCGTGAGGGCTCCAGGGGTAAAAGCGGAGTGCAGTTGATCCAAACTGTTACTGTCGGCGAGATCACCAGAGGTATCTGACCAATCGGCCAGCGAGATTTCGAGCCCACTGGCCTTTGCCCCGGCGGTGACCGCTATGGAGGTGACCCAGCCATTGTCGATCTGGACAATCGCACTGGCGCCGCAACCCTTCGCCAACTCCGACTCTGGCACTTGAGGCCCCGGGGGATGTAGCTGCGGCGAGTAGCGATCGAGATCAAGTCGTGTGACCGGGCTGTATCGCCACTCCTCGGCACTGTCAGATGGGAGGGGGGCATCGAGCGCCGTGGTGGCGAGGTCTAGGCGCCTCGCTCCTGCTGGCAGTTGTGCTGCTGTCTCGGGGGAGAAACTCACCCGATTAACACTATCGGCTTAGGACTAATTCAGTGCCGTCTTTTGCGGCGCCGAAATGGTGATCGAATCCCAAATCTGTTCGACCACTTGGGACTCCTGGCCTCCTCGGCCTCCACTTCCGCCCGAATCGCTGGACCGGCCGAGTTAATCACATCTTCCGCCGCGTCCAACAGGGCGCCGATAGAGGGGTCTTCACCCAATCCGTTCGGGTCTGCCGGGGTAGCTGGAGTGATCAAGGACCCATGACGCCAATTCACATCGGCCAAGCGGCGTTCGAATCGGGGGCAATCTGAGGGACAGGACCAGGGGGCTTCGGGGGCCAAGTCCAGGGCACACTTACGCATGGCATCCCCGGTTGCATAGGTCCGACTTTGGAAGTGCTTGCAGTCTTGGCGCATCGCCATGCCAATAGTGTGCCATCCTCAAGGTATGTCTACCCCTCACCTCCGGGCAGAGCCCGGCGAATTCGCAGAAACTGTTCTCATGCCCGGAGATCCGCTTCGGGCCAAATTCATCGCCGAAACCTATTTCGATGACCCCGTACTTGTAACCGATGTTAGGAATATGTACGGCTACACGGGCACCTACATGGGCAAACCAATCTCGATACAGGGTTCAGGTATGGGCATCCCCTCGATCTCCATCTATGCCACCGAACTCGTCCGCTTCTTCGGGGTCAAAAACATCATTCGTGTTGGCTCCTGTGGCGCCCTCACCGAGCAACTCAAACTCGGCGACGTCGTGATCGGCATCGGCGCTGGGACCGACTCCCTGGTCAATCGCACCAGGCTCCGCGGTTGGGACTTTCCCGCCACCGCCGACTTTGGCTTGGTTCGTTCCGCAGTCGAGGCCGCCGAAACGCTCGGCACCCGCTACAAGGTGGGCAACATCTTTACCTCAGATCTGTTCTATGACCCCAACGAAGATGCCTTTCCGGTCCTGGAACGTTACGGCTTCTTAGCTGTGGAGATGGAAGCTGCTGGCCTCTATGGTCTGGCGGCCGAGCACGGAATCGCCTCCCTAGCCATCTGCACCGTGAGCGATCATGTCAAGACCCATGAGGTGATGTCGGTCGAAGATCGCCAAACTAGCTTCGGGGACATGATGCAGGTGGCACTCGAGACGGCGAACGCCATCGAGTGACCACCCGCTCCATCCGAGCTAACTCCGACGGTCTGCCTCCCGTATAAGATCGACCAATTCGGCGACCATGTCCGATTGGCCCGCTAGCGCGTTCGCCTCCTTGGCCACTCTGGCCAGAGTCAGATCTTGGGCGTACTGGCTTTGGCGCAGGATCTCGGCGTAGGCAGCGACAGTGACGGCCAGGCGGAAGTCCTCACCGGTCTGAGTCCATGAGTCTTGGAGAATTCCACCGGCCAACTCAAGGCGGGTCTCCCGTACGTCCCGAGTGTCTGGGTCTTCCCAGCGAAGGGCGACAGTGCCCAGCCGATCGCTACTGCGTACCCCGCGAGCCAACTCAAGTTCGTACAGTGCCGTGACCTGGTGACCGGCTCCAAGCTCACCGGCGTCGACGGAGTCATTCCGGAAGTCGCTGTCAAGAACGGCCCGATTCTCGAATCCAAGCAAGCGATAGGAAACGACGTTGTCCGAATCGAACTCGACCTGAATCTTGCCATCCACGGCCACCGTGACCAGATTGGAAAGCAGATCCTCTGTAAAGAGTTTCCTAGCCTGGGCTTTGTCGTTCACATACGCATAGAACCCGTCACCGTCATTGGCCAGGGTCTCCATCACCACGTCGTTAAAGTTCCCCATACCGACACCAATGGTGACCAACTGAATGCCACTGTCGGCATCACCGCGAATCTGGGCTGCGAGACCGTCGGGATCGGTCAGACCAACATTGGCCACCCCATCCGAGGCCAATATGACCCGATTAGTCGCTCCACGCTGAAAGGCCTCATTGGCCAGGCTGTAGCCAACCTCAAGGCCAGCCTCAAGGTTAGTTGAGCCACCGGGGTGAAGGCGATCTATCGCTTCGATGATCACCTCGTATTCCCCCACCGAGGTCGGTGGCAAGATGATGTCTCCGGCATTGCTATAGGTCACGATGGCCACGGTGTCATTGCGATCAAGCTCTTCGACCAAGGCCTTGAGGGCAATCTTGACCAAGCCAAGACGGTCGTCTCGATCCATCGAACCCGATGTGTCAACAACGAAGGTGAGATTGGCGTCTGCTCGCTCTCGGTTCGTGATCTCTTGCGCCTGAACACCGAGTCGCACAATGACGTTGTCGGGGTTGAACGGAGACGGTCCAGCATCAGCCACCACGGTCAACCCGTTCTTTGGGCTCGGATAGTCGTAGTCGAAGGCGTTGACATACTCCTCAACCCGAACAGAGGCCGACGGTGGAAGGACTCCGTCCAGGAGAAATTGACGGCCGATGAAATAGCTGGCCGAATCGACATCGAGAGCGAAGGTGGAAAGCGGGTCCCGGTCGGTGTCGATGAAGGAACGGACGCCGTAGTCCTTAAAGGTGTTGGAGTCTTGTCTTGATTGTGTTTCGGGCTCGGGTGGTGGCTCGTTGGCGAAGAAGCCTCCCTCAACCGCGGCCGGGTTTGTCGAGGCGGGGCTTGTGGGCGGGGCGGTAAACTCCTCATCATCCGCCATCGCATCGGACATCGCTTCCTCATCCATCGCCTCAGCGGCGTCCCCTGAGGCGCTATCGGTGACGAAACCCTCATCTGCGTCGCTCGATTCGCTAGTTCTGGAACTACTTGGGTATCGGGTGGACTCGGTTCGCTCCTCAAATAGGCCGCCCGAGGACCCGCTTTCATCATCGCTAGCGCTACAAGCACTTGCCACCAATGCCGCGACCAATAGTCCGGCTAGGAGCCGTGCCCTCCGAACAGATCGGTTCTTGACCCGATTGTTTGTCAAAGTTTGATTGATCACTGGGGTTCTTCGCTTCTGGTGATTGCTCATGGCGAGTGAGGCGTCACCTGAGGTGCCTGTGGTTCCGTCCGTCTTCGAAACGACACGTTTCTGACACCTGGCGTCACCCGTCGACACATTCGGCCACACACACTCGGCCACCAACGCTCCCCCACCAACGCTCCCCCACCAACGCTCCGCCACTAGTGGCCCTGACAGATTGAGCAGAGGATGGGGCAGAGGATGGGGCGGAGGAGGTTTCGCGACTTCTGCTCCCACTTGTGCGTCTCAATGGGCTACAAAGAGGCTTTCATATAAGTACAGCTTCACCAAGCGATAGAGGAGTTCCCTGTGGGTATTTTTGATAAGGCGAAAGAAATGGCTGGCGACGCTGATCTGGGCGACATGGTCGACAAGGCCAAGGATGCAGTCGAGGAGCACGGTGACAAGATCCCCGGCGGGATGGGCGACAAGGCGGCCGATGCCCTGGACAAGGCCTCTGGCCTAGCCGACAAGATCCCCGGTCAGGACTGACTATCGACTGGACCAGGTACCGGCCCGGCTGACTATCGACTGGACCAGGTACCGGCCCGGCTGACTCGTTGTCGCGTTTGCGACCCATTTGTGGTCGTAAACGCGACAATGAACCCCCGACCCAAGAAGGAGCACGGCGCCCTCCTGCGCTGTGCTTCAAGAAGCCCGAAGGGCTTCAGCCAACAGAGCCCTCCATCTGGAGTTCGATGAGGCGGCTCCATTCCACCGCGTACTCCATGGGGAGGGTCCGGGTAACTGGCTCGATAAACCCATTCACAATCATGCCGATGGCCTGTTCTTCTGATAGCCCGCGGCTCATCAAATAGAAGAGTTGCTCATCAGCCACCCGGGATACTGTGGCCTCATGGCCAATCTGGGCGTCGCGCATGCCAATTTCCATGTAGGGATAGGTGTCGCTGATCGACTCATCGTCCAGAATTAGCGCGTCGCACTGTACATGACTCTTGCAGCCGTAAGCTCCGTCCTCGACCCGGACTAAGCCGCGATAGCTGGAGCGTCCGCCGTCTTTGGAGATCGACTTCGAGATGATTTTGGAGGTGGTTTCTGGCGCGGCATGCACCATCTTGGCCCCGGTATCTTGATGCTGACCTTTGCCGGCATAGGCAACCGACAGAACTTCGCCAGTGGCCTTAGGTCCAGCCAGCCAGATGGCTGGATATTTCATGGTGAGCCGACTGCCGATATTGCCATCGATCCATTCCATATGGCCTTCTGCCTCGACCCAGGCCCGCTTGGTCACCAGGTTAAACACGTTGGATGACCAGTTTTGAATGGTTGTATAGGTGACGTGAGCGTTGGGCTTTACGATGATCTCAACCACGGCTGAATGCAATGAATCCGAGGTGTACACGGGGGCCGAGCAGCCCTCGATGTAGTGGACCTTTGAGCCCTCATCGGCGATGATTAGCGTGCGCTCAAACTGGCCCATGTTCTCGGCATTGATGCGAAAGTAGGCCTGAAGGGGCATGTCCACCTCTACTCCGGGGGGGACATAGATGAAGGACCCGCCGGACCATACCGAGGAGTTGAGGGCAGAGAACTTATTGTCATTGGGCGGAATGATCTTGCCGAAGTAACGCTTAACAAGTTCGGGGTACTCCCGAAGCGCGGTGTCCATGTCGGTGAACAGCACGCCCTGTGCTTCTAGGTCCTCTCGATTGCGGTGAAACACCACCTCGCTTTCGTACTGGGCGGTTACACCGGCCAAATACTTGCGTTCCGCCTCGGGGATCCCAAGCTTTGCGTATGTGTCCTTAATGGCGTCGGGTAGATCGTCCCAACTGTTTACCTGTTCGTCGGTCGGCTTTATGTAGTAGTAGATGTCATCGAAGTAGATCTCGGAAGTGTCACCTCCCCAGTTGGGCATCGGGCGCTTCTTGAACGCCCGATACGACTTGAGCCGGAGGTTGAGCATCCAATCGGGCTCCCCCTTCATCCAGGAGATCTCCCGCAACATGTCCTCGTCCAGGCCCTTCTTAGGCTTGTAGACATAGTCTTCCTCATCGCTCCAACCGAGCTTGTACTTGTCGAGATCAAGGGAATCGGGAGCAATGGTCATACTGACCTCCTGAGAACACGCTGGACTGAGAACATGGCGACGAGGTGGATTTGGTCCCTGTCTAGGTTGGGGTCCAGACCGCAATTAATTAACACTACGCCCATAGTAACAAACCCCTACCCGCTTGAGAACTAAGAAAGTCTCCTGAGGCCGTCTCGGTACTTCCCTGCCCGCTCCACATAGGCCTCAACCCCATAGGAAATCATCTCCGGAGATACACAGTCGGGTCGAATTTTAGCTGGAATACCTAGCGCCATCGCCCCACCCGGAACTTCGGTGTCGTTGGTAACCACAGCATTGGCCCCAACCAAGGCTCCAGTTCGGACAACGGCTCGATGAAGGACAACGGCACCATTCCCGACCAGGGCCCCGCTCTCCACGATGCAGCCCTCGAGATGCACGATGTGGCCAATCACACAATCGTCACCAACTATGGTCGGCCATTCAGGGGTGGTGTGCAAAACCGAGCCATCTTGAATCGAGGTTCGGTCTCCAATCACGATCTTTCCTTCATCACCCCGCAAGACGGCACAAGGCCAAACCGATGAGTTCTCTCCAATCTCCACCTGGCCGATGATGACGGCGTCGGGGTGGATGAAGGCACTGGGGTGGATGATTGGTTCGGCATCACCGAGGGCATAGATGGGCACGAGGGCAGAACTTAGCGCGAAAGCCGGTATGGGGGAACCGGATGGCTACAGAACATCTCGCAGATCCATCACCAGAGCAGAGGCGGAGAGCAAGACCAAGGCGGCAACAGTGACGTAGGCGACCGGTTCTAGCCGCCGAACATCAAATCGGATCGTGTTGCTCTTCTTGACCACCTGGGCCACCTTTTCCGACGCGGCAACCAGAGCATGGCCCCCATCAAGAGGTGGCAGCGGAAGCAGATTCACCGCTCCAATTGCACAGGACAAAATAGCGAACCACTGAAGCGAACCAACCAGACCCGATTCCACCTGTTGCCCGGTGTATTGGGCCTGAGAAACTGGGGACATGAAGCGAACCGGAGCCTCAATCGAATCGGGCCGGAAGACCGCACCAACATAGGTTCCGATATTGCTGACCCAAAGCCAGAGCGCATCGGCGGTGGCAGACAGGACGATCCAGACATTGTCCAGCCCACCCTCAAAGGCCACACCCCAAGACTGCCCCTTCAACAAGTTGGCCGCCGTAAAGGCCAGAACGGCCGAGGCCAGGTTGACGAACGGACCAGCCAAAATGGTCTTGAGTCTGCCGCCATGAGTCGCGGCACGGTAGGTACCCGATTCCCGAACTCCAGCAGGAAGAACGGCCGAAGGCGTCATTCCCCAAAGTTTTACATAACCACCAAGAAAGACAGCTTTGAGGCCATAACGGCAATCTCCGATGTCGAAGCCAACGACTTCCGGTCCGAACCCCCAATAGAACTCCGTTGGCTGCATCCCGGCCCTACGGGCGGCAAAAAGGTGACCAGCCTCGTGGGTAATCACAATGATGCCAATAAACAGCAAAAGCCATAGGCCGCTTGGGGCTAGGAGGCCCAGAATGGCCAAGGATGCAACGGTGATCCCACCCCACACCGGTGAGACTTTGAAGTTCGTCAAGACAGCATTCTCCCGAAGCCAATGAGATCCGAACCCAACTGGTTCGGCTCGGCGACCGAGGCGGTTCCACCGTCGCTGGACCTAGTGGACCACGCAAAACTGGCTCTGCAAAGAGGACTTAAGCAATCAGGAACCTTCACCCAATTCGAGATGGGCCCAACGGACTAGGTAAAGGTCCCGTATTGCCCGTTGAAGAACACCATCGGGTCGGATTCGTCCATGATTTCGAGATGCACTACCCGACCAACGATCAGGTAGTGGTCCCCAAGCTCGATCATCTGATCCAACTCACAGTCAATCACCGCATTCGTCCCGGGCAGGACCGGAGCTCCGGTTCCCGAACACGGTGTCCAATCGATACCGTCGAACTTCTCCTCTGAGCGAGAGGCCATTACACCGCACAGTTCTTTCTGATCCAATGCCAAAACATTAACGCAGAACGCCTTAGCTTCTTGAATGGCGACCACGCTGGAAGATTCAGTGCCGAGGAAGAACCCGACCAATGGCGGGTCTAAGGAGATGGACGCAAAAGAACCGATGGCGACCCCTTTGGGCAAGTCGCCTACCAGGCTTGTCACCACGGTCACCCCAGTCGGGAACTGTCCGAGGACACTTCGATAGTCGGCCGGGTCGATCATTGGTTGCTCGCTCATGAGCGAGCAGTCTAGGCCTCGACACGCTCCAGGGTCGAAGTGATCTCACCAGAGGTCAGCACCATCTTTTCCGAGGCGGCCACCACATCAAATGCACCCTCAGCCAACTCCGTCACATACGCGCAGGCCGCTTCCACCCATTCATCGGAGTGGCTGGGGTCGTGATGAAACAGCACGAGCCGCTTGGCTGCGGACTGGCGGGCGACCTCAGCGGCATAATCAATGGTCGAATGACCCCAGGTTGATTTCTGCCCAAACTCCAGCGCGTCGTATTGGGCGTCATGAATCAACACATCAACGTCCCGGCAAAGCTCAAGGACCGTGTCGGACACGGCTCTTGAGCCATCGACCGGTTCCTGATGATCCGGGATGTAGGCCACCGATCCCGAACCGAAACTGATTCGGTATCCGTTTGTGACACCGATGTGTTCAACCGGTCGGACCATGACCGCAGCGTTGCCAACCATGAGTTCGGTATGGCAGGACTCGACAAAGTCAACCGAACCGGGCAACACCCGCAAGTCGATCGGAAACAGCGGTGGGCAAACAAAGGCCTCGACCGCTTCCTGCAAGGTGCCAGTCTCTTGAGCGGGTCCAACCAGGGTTAGCTCGGCGTCCTCGCTCAGCATTGGGATGAAGAAGGGAAGACCCTGGACGTGATCCCAGTGCAAGTGGGTCACCAATGCCGTGCCACGAAAGGGCCCGGGATTGTTCTGGGAGTCGAGGTGTTCGCCCAGGTAGCGTACACCGGTACCAAGATCGAGGATGATTGGATCGTCCTCACCACAATGTAGGACCACGCACGATGTGTTGCCGCCGATCCCGGCAGTCGAGTGACACGAACAAGGGGTTGACCCTCGGACGCCAAAAAACTCGATGGTTATCATCTGGTCCCCTTCATGCGGCGACCACCGTAGTCAATTCAGCTAGACCAGGTAAAGGGGTTGTGAATAAGGTCTCACCATGAGTTCCCCAGGAACACCCGAAGCCAAACCAACTCTTCCGGACGGGTTTATTGCCGTCATCAAGGAAGATTGTCCAACATGTGGACTGGTACTTCCGGCCCTTCAGCAGATCCATGACGGCAAGATTCAGCTGACCATCGTGAGCCAGGATAATCCTAATTTCCCACCCGAGTTCGACACAATTGTCGATGATCAGAGCTTGGAAATCTCCTGGCACCACGACATCGAAACGGTTCCAACCCTGCTTCGGATCGAGAACGGGCTGGAGGTGGACCGTACCGCTGGCTGGTCACGTCCGGATTGGGAAGCCATCACTGGGATCAGGCCTCTCGCCCCCGAGCTTCCTGCCCAGCGGCCAGGATGCGGCTCGTTGTCGGTTGACCCCAACCTCCGTGACGAACTTGCAGTCCGATTTACCGGCAGCATCCTTGAGGGGCGCCGAATCGAATTTGGAGTTCTTGAGGACGAAATGGAGGCTGGCTTTGATCGGGGATGGAGTGACGGACTGCCAGTTACTCCACCAACCGAGGCCCGCGTACTGCGAATGCTAGAGGGGACAAGCAGAGCCCCCCAGGATGTTGTAGCCATTGTTCCACCAAACCTCGTCGAGGCAACCGTGGAACAGGTCGCCATAAACGCTGTGCTGGCCGGCTGCAAACCCGAGTACTTGCCCGTGGTGTTGGCTGCGGTTGAGGCTTCGTGCACCGAGACGTTCAACATGCACGGCCTGCTGGCCACCACCTACTTTTCTGGTCCGGTTTTGGTGGTCAATGGCCCGATTGTGCAACGCATTGGCATGAACGGAGGAAACAACGCCCTTGGTCAAGGAAATCGAGCCAACATGACTATTGGCCGTGCGCTCCAACTGGTAGTGCGCAACCTGGGTGGCGGCCGCCCCGGCGATCACAAACGAGACGGGGTGGATATGGGAATGCTCGGCAGCCCAGGCAAGCTCTCCTTCTGCTTCGCTGAGCGTGAAGCCGACTCTCCCTTTACTCCCCTCAGTGTGGCCCGAGGCATCGAACCGGGGGTTGATGCAATTACTGTCTTTGCTGGCCACGGCCCAACGGCGATTGCTGATCAGATCTCCCGAACCCCCGAATCCCTTGCCGCTTCGATGGCCTCAGTGTTGCGGACCGTAGCTCACCCCAAGCTGGCCCTTGCCTTTGACGCGATGTTGGTGGTCTCGCCCGAGCACGGGCGGATCTTTTCCGAAGCCGGTTGGGATCGAGCCAGACTCCTCCAAGAACTTGAGCAGGACCTGTTGCTCGATGGAGATGAGATGATTCGAGGTGCTGGCGGAATTGCGGAGGGCTTGCCCGAGGCCTTTGCCGGAAGCCAGATCCCCAAGTTCCGCCCAGGTGGGATTCAAGTCGTTCATGCAGGCGGCGATGCAGGATTGTTCTCGGCCATCATCGGTGGTTGGGTCAGTGGAAGTATGGGAAGCGAGCCCGTCACCGTGCCAATTGGCGCCCCGTGAAAGATCAGAAACTGCCATGATGAATTTCAACCACGGCCCGAGCCCGATCTGGTCACACACTTGCCATATCGGCTTAGGTAGAGGAGGGTTGTCCCATGACCATCGTTCTTGACCCGACTGTCGGCAAAGTTGGAACCTCCATCGAGACCGTGCCTCGACCCGCCAGTCTTGAGGGGCTCACCGTCGCTCTGCTGGACATCTCCAAGGCTCGCGGCAACATCTTTCTCGATCGGGTTGAAGAGCAGTTGACTAAGCGGGGCATCAGCGTCAAACGGTTCCAGAAACCAACTTTCTCCAAGCCAGCCCCCGTCGACTTGCGACACGAGATTGCCGCCAGCTGTGACGCCGTCATCGAAGCACTGGCCGATTGAGGCAGTTGCACGTCGTGCAGTGTGCACGACATTGTGGATCTTGAGCGCCGAGGTGTTCCGGGGGTTTTCGTGGCCAGCTCGGTTTTTGTTGAGGCCGCAAGCGTTCAGGGGGAGTCCTTGGGTTTCCAGCCAGAGCGGCTCTTTGTCGAACACCCAATTCAGGACCGCACCGACGACGAAATGCGGACTATCGCCGATCGGGCAGTTGGCGACCTTGTAGCCAAACTCACTGGTAGTTAACCGGCTGGTGGGCCTCATGCCAACCGAGCCAGATCTGGGCAACTATTCCGGCAACTGGTAGGTGCCGCCCTCCAAGACAGCCAACCCATCGGTCACTACCGTGGCTGCACCTGTTCCGCCCGCTGAGGATCATCTGGCCACCCCATCACCCGTGCCAATCTGACCCTGGCCAATAGGCGGGCAATATTGGTATCGACCACGCCGTCATCGAACTCGAACGCGAACACCCGCAGAGCAGGCGCGGTGTATTGGCCGACCCCTGGAAGATTTAGCAACTCTTTGAGGTTACAAGGGATGCAGCCGTCGTGTTTGTCCCTAATCTTGCCGCCGCCTGGTATAGGTTGACAGCACGACGGTTGTAACCAAGCCCGTTCCAGGCCTCGATGACGGCCCCTGGGAAACGCTCGGCCATAGTCATCGAACCAGTCCAGCAGCGTATTCGTGCTGCCAAGTGATGACCTTCTCGGCCCCAAGATCGAGTCCAAGGTGGTGAAGCTACCGACCGTTCCATGCCATCCCACCCGTACAAAAGCTGTACTCGGGCGCCCCGTGCTCTAGTCTCGCTGCCTATGACGACGCCCGACCTCCAAGACGCCGCCTCCGCTATCGAACTCGCTGCTCAGGTTGTGCGGGGAGCAACCAAGACTCTGGCTGAAACCGGCTCGATTGACGCTGACCAGGTCCTTGCCTATGACCTTGCTCACGCGGCAGCCGCCGTTGAGACTGCTCGCTCCATGCTGGATTACGGGGCCAAGGGCGAGACCGAAGCCTGCTTCACCTGCATTTTCGTGGCCGACGCGATAAGCGAACTTGGATCCAGAATTTGGGGTCGGGAATCCCAGTGGGGCTGCCGCCCCGATTCGCTTGACCGCGCCCGGGACTTCGTCGCCATCTGGAAGGACCCTGCCACCCTGGCAAACCTGGCCTTCGACGATGGGCCACGCCACCTCGATCCCGAATTTGACCTCGTGCAAGACACCTTCCGGCGCTTTGGTGAAGAGCAAATCAAACCTCACGCCGAACACATTCATCGAACTAACGGCGACATCCCCGAGGAAATCATCCAAGGCCTGGCCGAGATTGGCGTCTTTGGTCTTTCCATTCCCGAGGAATATGGAGGCTTCGCTGGTGGTGGCGAAAGCGACTACTTCGGTATGGTCATCGCCACCGAAGAGTTGAGCCGGGCCAGCCTGGGTGCCGGAGGATCCCTCATTACTCGACCCGAAATTCTGGCCCGAGCCCTTGAGGCTGGCGGTACCGAGGACCAAAAACAGGCCTGGCTTCCCCGCCTGGCCAGCGGCGAAATCATGAACGCGGTCGCAGTTACCGAGCCCGATTTTGGCTCAGACGTCGCGGGGGTGAAGGTCATGGCCACCAAAAGCGACGACGGCAGCCAGTGGCTGCTCAATGGTGTCAAGACCTGGTGCACCTTTGGGGCTCGGGCCGACATCTTGATGGTACTAGCCCGAACTAACCCCGACCGTTCACTCGGCCACAAGGGGCTTTCCATCCTTATTGTCCCCAAGGAACGGGGTGATGGCCACGGCTTTACTCAGGAGCAGCCCGGTGGTGGCAAATTGGAAGCGCGCCCCATCGATACCATTGGATATCGGGGTATGCATTCCTATGAGATCGCCTTTGAGAACTTTGCCGTTCCCCTAGAGAACCTCATCGGGCTCGACGACGGTGAGGGTCGAGGATTCTACTTTCAAATGGCTGGCTTTGAGAACGGCCGGCTTCAGACCGCCGCCCGAGCCGTGGGCGTGATGCAGGCTGCCTACGAAACTGCGAAGGAATATGCGGAGAACCGGGTGGTTTTTGGCTCTCCTATAGCCGATTATCAGCTCACCCGAGCCAAACTCACGCGGATGGCCGTCATCATCCAAGCATCTCGCCAGTTCGCGTACTCGGTGGGAAAGATGATGGCCAAAGGCGAGGGCAAAATGGAAGCAACCTTGATCAAAGCCTATGTGTGCAAGGCGGCCGAGTGGGTCACCAGGGAGGCCATGCAGATTCACGGCGGCATGGGTTACGCCGAGGAGTATGACGTCAGTCGTTATTGGTTGGATGCTCGGGTGCTGTCGATCTTCGAGGGCGCTGACGAGACACTTTGCCTCAAGGTCATTGCCCGAACCCTGGTTCGGGAGGCCAGCTAGTCCAACCTCACAAGTAGTTCTGGGGCGACAGCGCGATCATGTGGTTGGAGGGTAAGTGGGGTAGCTGAACCCCTCCAGTCGAAGAGTCGATCAAAGTTGCTGAGTTTGACCACATCGACTTCAGTTCTGCCAGAGCACCGAGCCAGGACCTCCCGCCAGTAAAGCAGCGGCAAACAGACCCCAGCCTGAAGCACAAGCCACACTGGCTTGTCGGCCACGTTTGCCTGATCGAGCAGACTCCGCGTCTCAGATGAGATCACTACCTCTGACCAACCAGTGGAATCGGTCGAGTCTTCCGAACCGGGGCCCGCAGCCAACGCCGGAACGAGGACTATGTCTGCCTGGTTTAGTGACAGCGGCGGCTCGCCCGAGGATGCCAAACCAAGCCGTTGGCGTAACCCATGATCGCCGACGAGGGCAGCCAGGTTGTGCTCAAGAGCTCCAGTAACCACATCAAACACTGGGTCAGGACGTAGCTCCGAAAGAACCTGCTTGCTTTCCCGGGCCGGATTCTCAGCCAAAACCAGACGAGACGATAGCCACCAAAGCGGTCCAACAGCCGGCTGACGGCTGAGTAGCTGACGGCATGCCGTGATGAGAGCCCGAGGCTCAAAGGCGAAGTAACCCAGTGCGTCTGCTGCTTCTTCGGCCAGGATCTGGGGATCGATTCCACTGGCTCTAGCCACGAACCTCAACTGCTCAATGGGGTGCACCCGCCAATCCTAAACGGAGAATCACTTTGGCGGCGTATGGTGCTCCCGGGGATGACCTTATGCTCTCGCGCTGTCCCACTCGTTTGAAACTTCGGACCGAAGATCGGTCACTGGCATGGTTTGCGCTAGCCTGCTTTCACGTGGCCGTAGCACCAGATGAGATGATTCTCGACTCGATTCGAGGCAAAGGATTTCCCGTTCGTGACTGGTTGACCTCGTTCCCCTTGTTGATGGTTGCTCTCGACCCATTTACCAACGAGAGTGCTTGGATCTTGGACCGTGCCGCCACTCTCCTTCGACACTTTCAACCGGCCGATGTCCGCACCGCCTTTCTGGTTGCCGGAAGTGACGATGAATGTCGCCAGTTTCTTGGTCCGCTGGCCGAGGAATTCCTGACCTTCTCCGATCCGAAAGGTCAGGCCATCGCCGATCTCGGTATCGCCTATCTTCCCGCCTTGGCGGTAGTTCGGCCCAATCTTGAGCTTCAAACAGCCGATGGCTGGAACCCCACTGGCTGGCACTCGATTGTTGAGCCACTGGCCGATATTTTATCCTGGAGTCTTCCTTTGATTCCGGCCCCGAATGATCCGGCCCCGTTTCGTGGCACCCCAGCCAAATTCGACACCGAGGGCGCAACCGCCTAAGGCTTCGCCCCGGAGACTGCATGGTTGCCCAGCGCCTCGAACGTATGGTCCGGCGAGTGCGCCAGTGGCGATCAGGGTCCACGGCCGGACTTGTGGGCTCGCCCCTTCAGGTTGCCCCGGACCTGCCAAGGAGCGACCTGGAGGGCCTACAGGCAGCAATAGATGATTGCCTTACCGCCAAGGGCGGCGAACTGGCAGCCCGAACTCAAGCGGCGGCCATTGGTGCCACTTTCCTCAACCTGAACGAGGAAGGTCGTCGGAACTTCTTCCGGCTTCTGGCCGACGAATACGACCATGATGATGCCGAAGTCGATGGTGCAATCCAGGCTGTGCTCAACAGCAGGGACTCCGACGATCGTTTGCGGGCGGAACGTCGCCTGGCTCAAACTCTTCGACCCAAGCGCGAGCGTCTGCTGCGTCGCTTCGTCGGCCTCGATGAGGGTTTGCCATTTCTGGTCGATCTGCGCGAGGAGCTACTGGTTCATCGGCGGACCGACGCCGCGATGGCCGCGGTCGACAACGATCTTCGCTCACTCTTGGAAACTTGGTTTGATGTTGCGCTCCTGCGACTCGTTCGCTTGACCTGGGACGGAAGCCCAGCAGCTCTTTTGGAGAAGCTCATCGAATACGAAGCCGTTCACGCCATCAAGTCTTGGGATGATTTGCGAGGCCGGCTAGGACCGGGACGTCGCTGCTACGCCTTCCTCCATCCCCTCATGCCTGGCGAACCACTCATTTTTGTCGAGGTGGCTTTAACTGAGGGGTTGGCGAGCGGTCTTGGGCCCCTCCTCGATCACGATGCTGATCCGGCCCCCAATAGCAGGGCCAACACCGCCATCTTCTACTCGATCTCAAACTGTCATCGAGGTCTAGCTGGGGTATCGCTTGGTGACTTTCTTATCAAGAAAGTCGTCCGCGAACTGGCCTCAGAGTTACCCAACGTCACCCAGTTCGCCACATTGTCGCCAATGCCCAGATTCCGGAGTTGGCTTATTCAGGCATTGCAGGACCGGGACCTACTGCTCCCTAGTGAGGCCAAAGCAATCAGCCCCGACGACCCGAAACTGGCCCAAGGACTGCTCAAGGAGTTGATTTCCTCACCCACACTTCCGCCCCAGATGAGCCTCGATCCGCTGCAACCAATCCTCAGCCGCCTCGCCGCTCGGTATTTGGTTACAGAACGTCGTGGAGACTCGGTTACCGAAGTTCGCGACCTACGAGCCTTGGATCCGGTGGCCAACTTCCACCTATCCAACGGAGCAAGGGTGGAGCGCCTCAATTGGTGGGCCAACCCAAGTCAAACTGGCTGGGAGCGGGGGCTCACGATGATGGTCAACTACCGGTATTTGCCCGCAGAAATAGAATCGAATCACGACGGGTACGTTGATGCAGGCACCGTGTCCACCTCCGAAGAGATTCGAACCCTCCTCGCTCTTTGAGCTTCTGCTGCTTCCCAAGGTTCGTTGTTGTTGGGACCCCAAAAATGGGCCGACGGTTCTGGCGAAGTAGAACCAGAACCGTCGACGCTGTCTACTTCGAGAAGTCAGTATCGGTAGTTCCCTCCAAACCGAGACCAATTTCCTTTTCGTAACAGCAGGACCCCCGCCGCAGGGTCACCCTCATCATGTCTGTCGCCTCCCTGTTCGTCTGTAACCGCCATCACCTTTCAGATATGAC